>JANRKG010000211.1:0-3281 GCA_033763635.1 Leptolyngbyaceae cyanobacterium bins.59 | reverse complement strand
CCGCAAAATTTAACCCCAATCAACAACCTGGATTTTGGCTACCCATCAGTCATTGATTGACTGACCACTAGTGTTCCGTTAGGAAAATTTTGACGGGTCGAAGACCCGCAAAATTTAACCCCAATCAACAACCTGGATTTTGGCTACCCATCAGTCATTGATTGACTGACCACTAGTAATCTCTTCTTGAGTTTTCTTTACGAAGAAGGTTGCTTGATGCATCGGAATACACAACTGTTTGGCGTATACTCACTGACGAGATGTGTATCTGATTCGATGATTGCAACCTTTGACTAATTTTACTGAGACGACCCAAGCTCTGGTTGAGCAATTTCTAAAAGCAACTTTTGCGCCTTCTCACAGGTTGACGGGGCGATCGTTAGACGATCGCGATCCGGATGTCATTCGGCAACTAATGCCGATTTGGAAATGGTTTTACCATTCTTACTTTCGGGTCCAAACCGATGGGTGGCACCACATTCCCCAAGAGGGCAAAGTGTTATTGGTGGGTTCCCATAATGGTGGGTTTGCAGTTCCCGACATGATGATGGCGATCTATGACTGGTATCGCTACTTTGGCATGGAACGGTTGGCCTATGGCTTGATGGACCCTAGAGTGTGGCAGGCGTTTCCGGGGGTGGCTCAATTGGCGACCCAGGCAGGGGCGATCCAGGCTCGACCTTCGACTGCGATTGCAGCACTCCAACGAAACGCAACGGTGCTAGTGTATCCGGGAGGTGGGCGAGATGCGTTCCGTCCCTATGCTTTGCGAAATCAGGTGTGTTTCTTTGGTCATAAGGGATTTATCAAACTGGCCTTGATGCAGGAAGCCCCCATTGTGCCCATGATTTCCTACGGTGCCCACAATGCCCTGATCGTCTTAGAGGATTTTTATCCTCAAGCAAAATGGTTGCACGCCCAAGGAATGCCCTGGATTTTAGACATTGATCCGGGTATTTTTCCGGTCTATCTGGGGCTTCCCTGGGGCTTAGCGATCGGACCTTTACCAAACTTCCCCCTTCCTGTGCAATTTCATACCCGCATTTGTCCGCCCATTACCTTCGATCGGTATGGAGAGGCTGCGGCTCACGATCGAGCCTATGTCGAGGGATGTTATCAGAAGGTGAGACAAACCATGCAGAAAGCGTTGGATGCTCTGGTGCAAGAAAACTGTGGATAAACGATTTGGGTTCTCTTCTTTTCTAGCCTCTAAGAAATTTTGTAAATGTTAACGTTGGGATACTACCCATCCATCTTTGTGCATTTTACCCATGCCTGCCCAATCCCAAACTCTTACTGAACCCGCCTGGTTTGCACCCCTTGCCCAGCCAGGGGTCGAATTTCCTCCCACCGCTCTGCCTGTTCTGGCGGGGCATCTTCCGCCCCAAATTCGGGGTACGCTGTACCGCAATGGTCCGGGGCGACTCGAACGGGGTGGGCAATCGGTGGGGCACTGGTTTGATGGTGATGGCGCAATTTTGGCGGTTCACTTTACAGAAACGGGGGCAACGGGTCTTTATCGCTATGTACAAACCGAGGGCTACCAGGCCGAAAGTGAAGCCAATCAATTCCTCTACGGCAATTATGGGATGACTGCCCCCGGTCCCCTCTGGAATCAGTGGATGCGGCCTACGAAAAACGCGGCGAATACCTCTGTGTTACCCCTGCCCGATCGCTTGCTGGCTTTGTGGGAAGGGGGAAGTCCTCACGCCTTAAACCTGGAGACTTTAGAGACGATCGGACTGGATAATCTGGATGAACTGGGTCCAATGGAACCCTACTCCGCCCATGCAAAACAAGATCCGATCACGGGCGAAATTTTCAACTTTGGCATTGCACCAGGGGCGAAGGCCCGATTACTCCTGTACCGCAGCGATCGTACCGGAAAAATTATTCAGCGGGGGGCATTGGAACTGGACGGGGTGCCAATGATACACGATTTTGCCCTGGCAGGACGCTTTTTGGTGTTCTTCATCCCTCCGGTGCGCCTCAATCCCTTCCCAATTTTGTTGGGTCTGCGATCCTTGAGTGATGAATTAAAGTGGCAGCCAGACAAGGGAACACAAATTTTGGTGTTCGATCGCGCAACCCTTACACTCGTGAGTCGCGGGGAAACAGAACCCTGGTTTCAGTGGCACTTCAGTAATGGGTGTTACGAGGATGCAACGAATCGAATTACTCTGGATCTCGTGCGCTACAACAACTTCCAGACAAATCAATATCTCAAGGAAGTGCCTACGGGAAGGCTACGAACCCTGGCAGAGGGAACTCTGTGGCGAGTGCAACTAGACTCCAAAACAGCCAAAGTTCTGGACATGCAACAGCTCGTCACGCAATCCTGTGAGTTTCCCGTGGTCGATCCGCGTCTGGTCGGGCAACCCTGGCGTTACACCTATCTCTCGACCCATCGGCCTGGAGTTGTGCCCACCCAGGAGCTTTTGGGAACGATCGCCCGCTACGATTCCCAGACGGGAGAACTGACGATCGCTGATGCAGGGCCAAACTGTTATCCCTCGGAATCGCTCTACATCCCCAATCCGCCAGATCCAGGCGAGGGATGGGTCATGACGGTGGTATATAACGGCGATCGACAGACAAGTGAGGTGTGGATTTACGAGGATGATTTGGCAGGTGGCCCTATCTGTCGCTTAGGCTTACCCCAGATCATTCCATTCAGCTTTCACGGTCGATGGCTGGGTGCTTAGGCGATTTTTTGAAAAGAGTTTACCGATCGCATCATTCCCCTTCGGGTGTATCCCAGTTTTGCAACTGAGGGGCAACTTGGAAAACTGGAATGCACCCGTTTACCTGCCCACCCACCTACTCAATTGTCTAATTCCGAAGGGGCTGAATGTTCAATTCTGTTTGCCATTGGATCAGAGGCTTTTCCCACCCCTCCTCCCACTTTTGGGCAAAGAGGGACTTGGCAGTTTTACCCATTTGGAATCCCTGGGTGATCGCCTCCAGCAATTTGGGTAACGTTTCTGGTTCCTTCAAAGTGCTGGATATCAAGCTAGTCGCAACCAACATGGTTGCTAGCGGGTAGGGAAACTGGGGCAAATGGAAGTCCCTTACTCCACATCCTTAATCCGGGTCTTGCGTTCCAAAATTTCTTTGAGAACCAGAGTGACAACCGCTAACACAGCAAGCAACACTGAAGCCGAATACGCTGCCTCCGTCGCATACTGCTTGTAGGCTTCTTCCACAAACAGGGGTAAACTCTGGGTTTTCCCAGCAATGTTTCCCGACACCACAGAAACCGCTCCGAACTCGCCCATTGC
>JANRKG010000210.1:0-7941 GCA_033763635.1 Leptolyngbyaceae cyanobacterium bins.59 | reverse complement strand
CTGATCAAATGGTACGTGCCCATTTTGAACCGACTTCCCCGTGATCATAAGTTTGGGTTGGGGGACCGAATGGTAGCAACTCTCTATGACCTACTGGAAGGGTTGGTCGCGGCTCGGTATGCCCCCAACAAACTGGAGATTCTACAACCCCTAAGCAGCAAACTGGATATCCTGCAATACCAGACCCGTCTTCTGCTGGACTTTCAACTGATGGAGGTCAAACGGTACGAGTATGTCAGTCGCTTGCTGGATGAGGTAGGCAGACAATTGACGGGGTGGTTAGGGCAACAGCGGAACCAGGCATGAAACGGTATGGTAATTTATATCCTCAAATCACTGCTTTCGAGAATCTGTTAGCGGCAGCCAAGCAAGCCCAGCGTCAGAAGCGCTACCGCGATCCAGTTCTGGCTTTTAACGACCATCTTGAATGGGAGCTACTGCAACTGCAACGAGAACTTCAGAGCCAGACCTATGAACCCGGTGAGTACAAAACCTTCGAGATCTATGAACCGAAGCGGCGGGTGATTTCGGCGGCTCCCTACCGCGATCGTGTGGTTCACCATGCCCTTTGCAATATCATTGTTCCAATTTTCGATCGCACCTTCATTGCCACCACCTACGCCAACCGCAGGGGTTATGGTTCTCACCGAGCGCTGCGTCAGTTTGTGCGGTATGCCCGCTCCAGCCGATACGTGCTGCAATGCGACATCTGCAAATACTTTCCCAGCATTGACATTGCCATTCTCAAACACCTCATTCGTCGCAAACTGAAGTGCCAGGACACCCTCTGGTTGATTGACAGAATTCTGGATAATCGCAGCGAAGGAGAAACGCCCATTGATTATTTTCCGGGTGATACGCTGCTTACGCCTTTGGAGAGACCCAAAGGACTGCCGATCGGCAATCTCACCAGTCAGTTCTTTGCCAATGTGTACCTCAATGGGTTTGATCGTTACATCAAAGAAACGCTGCACGCCTCGAAGTATCTGAGGTATGTGGACGATTTTGCCCTCTTCAGTGACGATCGCGGCTTTCTGCAAACCTGCCGCAGCCACATTGAAACCTACCTGGCAACCCTGCGGTTGAAAATTCACCCGATCAAAAGCCAGCTTACTCAAACTCGCTATGGTGCAAGCTTTGTAGGCTTCCGGGTATTACCCAATCAAATTCGGGTTCGTAACCATAACCTGCAAGTGGGGCGCAGGCGGCTGAAACATCTCCAGAGAGACTATGCGATCGGGAGGGTATCCGAGCATGACGTAAACCAGAGTCTTCAGAGTTGGAATGCTCATTTGGCCCACGGCGATACCTGGCGACTGCGCCAACAAATCTTCAACACCCTGGATCTGCCTCATTCATTGCAATTCTAAGGTCAGCATGCCTTACAGTAAAAGTGGGGCGGGCAACAGAGCTACTGCGGGGCGGCTCCTGGAACAACAATCCGAGGAATTGCCGTTCTGCCAATCGTAACAACAATGCGCGCGATGACCGTAACAACAATATCGGTTTTCGGGTTTGTTGTGTTGCTCCGAGCACTCTTCAGTGTCAGAACTGGCTGGTGGGAATCAGTCGGGCGTACCGGAAGAGTCCAGACCCGTTCCGGTGATGTCTTCATTTAGAGGGCATCCGAAAATCCCCAGCGGTTGGATAGCTTGGTAGGGGATTCCGAAGAGTCATTCAACCGCGCCCCTCTCTGACTTCCTCCCCTCAAATATCCCATGACGACCGGATCTCCCCTCCCCGAAAGACGCATTATCATCGCCCGTCAAAAGCATCGGGGACAATACTTCACTGAAATGCTGGATGAAAGTACTCGTCTGGATATGATGCTCATTCCCGGTGGTTCATTCCTGATGGGGCAAACTGATGAGGAAAAAGCGGAATTGATCCGTCAGGTGGGAGAAGAGAAATATCAAGAGTATAACTATGCTGACGAATTCCCCCGTCATCCAGTGACGGTACAGCCTTTTTTCCTGGGGAAGTATGCAATCACCCAGGCACAGTGGCGAGTGGTTGCCACTTATTCCGCTGTAGAACAAGAACTTGATCCTGATCCCTCTAACTTTAAAGGTGATAACCGCCCGGTGGAGCAGGTGAGTTGGGAGGATGCCACCGAGTTTTGCCAGCGGCTGTCACAAAAAACAGGACGAACCTATCGGCTACCAAGTGAAGCAGAATGGGAATACGCCTGCCGTGCCGGAACCACAACCCCCTTCCACTTTGGCGAAACTCTCAGCGATGAATTGGCTAACTATGCGGCTCAAGATCGAGAGATTAATGGCACGCTTTACCAGGGAACTTATGGTCGAGGCATTGCGGGAGAATATCGTCAAGAAACAACAGATGTGGGCAGCTTTCCTGCTAACCCGTTTGGCTTGTACGATATGCACGGTAATGTGTGGGAGTGGTGCGAAGATGACTATCATGACAGTTATAAGGGTGCTCCAGAAGACGGGAGTGCCTGGGTAGACAGCGATCGCTCCAGTACAAGCCGAGTACTGCGGGGCGGCTCCTGGTGCATCAATCCGAGGAATTGCCGTTCTGCCCTTCGTGTCAGCTTTGCGCGCGATGTCCGTGGGAACGATATCGGTTTTCGGGTTTGTTGTGTTGCTCCGAGGACTCTTTCTTAGCACTTCAGCCCTTAATCCCTTAGCCCTTTGGCTGTTTTTTAGCCCTTTTTCTTCGCCGAAGGCGATCGAATTTTTTAGGGTATGGGCTTGATGGATTGAGGGGGAAACAATCGGCTCAGAGTTCAAGGTGATCGCCCCTCGGCCAGAATTTTCGGCAAGTTCTTTTGATCTCGCGGTTATTATGCCGGAGTTCACAACAGCGAATCTTGGTTTTCCAACAACGTTGTTGGAAACTTTAATCTCGATACTTCTGGTATTATCTTTCTCTCAGTGAAAAACTCTTCTCCAACCCTCATTTTGTAATTTTTCCTGCATTACGAACGCTGTTTTGGTATTGTTAGCTTGCTAGCTACAAAAAAGTCAGATGCTTATAGGGGTTATTAATCAGAAGGGAGGTGTGGGAAAAAGCACAACGGCGGCCCACCTTGCCTTCTGGCTATCTAAACATCAAAAACAAAATACTTTGGTCATTGATGCGGACTCCCAACAGAGTTCAAGCCAGTGGCTCAAAAGTATGAATTTACCCTTCAAGGTTATTGATGATCCTGAAGAGGTCTTTGAACAGGCTACCGATTTGGCAGACCAGTATGATTCGATTGTGATTGATGCTCCTGGTGTGCTGGGTGAGACGACTAAATCAATCCTGCTGGCTGTTGATCTCGCTCTAATCCCTGTTCAACCCACTAAATTAGACTTGGCCAGTACAGAAAAGATTGTGCGACTGGTCCACAATGTTCAAAAAGTTCGGAAAGGGACCCCAAAGGCCGCCATCTTCCTAAATAAGGCTGAGAAGCGAAGTGTTCTGCTTAGGGAAGCACGTGAGGCACTTACGGGTATATCTAGCATTCAACTTCTAAAAACCACCATCTACCGACGATCCATTATTGCGGACGCACCAGGACAGGATGCGACTGTCTTTAATCTTTCTGGTGAGGCTGCACAGCAAGCAGCAAGTGAGTACGAACAGTTATTTAAGGAAGCCCTCAAGTATGGCAAGGCGTAGTCTTAGCATCCTCCGTGACAGCTTAAACAAGCTTGAGAAACAATCTACGGGCGATCAGATCTTGCCCCTATCTGCTCTTCGTATTTCAGGACAGCAACCTCGACGATATTTTGACCCGGCCAAGCTAGAGCAGTTAATCCAGTCCATCAAAGAGCATGGAATTTTAGAGCCACTCTTGGTGCGTCCAAGCCAGGAGGACGAAAACACCTACGAAGTGGTAGCTGGTGAGCGGCGTTATCGGGCTGCTCAGCAATTAGGGTTATTAGAAGTTCCAGTGGTCGTTCGAGAATTAAGTGACATCGATGCTTGGCAGATTGCTCTGGTTGAGAACCTTCAAAGAGAAGATCTGAATCCAGTTGAAGAAACTGAAGGGGTTTTACAACTGTTGGGTCTCAAGCTAGAAGTGCCTGTAACTGAGATTCCGCCTTTACTTCATCGTTTACAGCATGAGCAGAAGAAATCTTCCAACAACGTTGTTGGAAACTCAGAACTAACAGTTGTCGAGGAGGTTTTTGCTGGCTTAGGCTTGATGTCCTGGGAGTCCTTTGTCAACCATCGGTTACCTCTGCTCAATCTCCCTGATGATGTGCTGGAAGCACTAAGACAAGGTAAAATCGCTTACACCAAGGCTCAGGCTATTTCTCGGATCAAGGATGAAGTGGCTCGAAAGTCATTACTAGAGGCAGCGATCTCCGAGGAGTTATCGCTAACCCAGATTAAAGAGCGAATAGCTGAGTTAAAGGCGACCCAAGCTCAGGAGAAGACACAAGATTCTCAGTCCCTTAAAAGCCGACTAGACGAGGTTCTAAAAATTGCCAAAAAGTCTAAATCGCTCACGAATCCGAAAAAGCTGAAGCGTTGGGAAAAGCTCTTGGCAGCAATGGAAGCTTTAGCAATTGAAGATTAATTTGAGCTACCTGAGCCAATCTCGATTCTAGGCATTTACATACTTATAGGGGGTTTGCAAGCCCTTCGGAAAGTAGGACTCAACGGAGCCTCCATAATACCGACTTCGAATCTCTGCGTTCGCTTTATGTCCAGTGAACTCCCATCGGCCTGCGTGGTTGACATCATCATCGGCTCTTGTCTTATAGATCGTCGTTCCAGCCGGATGCCACTTCTCTACTTCATAGACCTCTCGGACAATCCCCTCAAAGATAGCAAAGGCTAATTTAACCCCTTCCCGTCGATCGCTAATTTTCCAGACACCCCGTGTTGCATCATAGAGTTCGTCTTCTGACATACCATGACGGTAAAGCCGATTGATTCGGATTAAGAGGGATGGTTCAGTAACCGAGATTGGCCGTGGTGCATAGTACGAGATTAGGTCGTCCAAGGATTTACGGCCAAACTGAACACTCTTCCAACCCCGAACCTTATTAGTCAGCGTACCTAACCCGTAGAGATCGATCACAGATGCTTCAATTCGTAAAGCTGTCTCCTCATCTTTAAGCCCATGAGCCAAAACTTCTAGACGAGGTTGTAATCCAGAGTCCCGTAATTCTTTAATGACTAATGCTTTCCGCGACTCACCTTCTACAGTTAAGTGCGCTAATATGCGTTCGCCTTTCCCCTTTCCAACGTAGAATGGTTTGCCCGATCTAGGATCAACGTAAAGGTACACATAGTAGCCAAGATGCGTGGCTACTTCACGAGGAATTGAGAGGTTCATGGTAAAACAACATCACCTGCTAGAAGCTATGTCGTAGTATTCCCAGTCCTCCTACCAGATTCATCGGGCCTTCTGGTAACGCAGATAAATCTTCTGACGAGCATAGCTTTCCTCTCCTCAGAGACTTAAGACTGGTATTTAGCGATCGCAGTTGTGAGCTTCTTTGTTTATTAACTGCAATTTGAGCCACCTTTACTGACAGAGCGGTTGAGCTATTCTACACAACAGTAACAGCAGAGTTGGGGGCTTTAGAAAAGTCCAATCAGGAGGAGAGATAAGGCTGGCTCAAGGGATAATGGTTGTATGAGCAATGATTTATCTCCATTAAGCGATCTGCTATTTCAGGAAATCGGGCAACTCATTGATGCAGCCAAACAACGGGCCGCAGTTGCCATCAATGCAGAAATTACCCTGTTGTACTGGCAGGTCGGTAGACGTATTCAGGCTGAAGTGCTGCAAGGCCAGCGGGCAGAATACGGAAAACAGGTGATTGGGCTTCTCTCCAAGCAGCTTACCCACTCCTACGGTAAAGGTTGGGGGGAAAGACAATTACGGCATTGCCTCCAATTTGCAGAGGCATTTCCTGATCAGGAGATTGTGAACACACTGTGTTCCAAATTAAGTTGGTCACACCTGCGAATCCTATCTGGCATTGATGACCCCCTAAAAAGAGATTTTTACATTGAGCTTGCTCACCTCGAACAATGGAGCGTTCGTCAACTACAGGAACGAATTAATTCCATGCTGTTTGAGCGCACCGCTCTATCTCGCAAACCGGAAGATACTATCCGTCATGATCTAGACAAGCTGCGCCAGGATCGGCAAATTTCACCCGACTTACTCCTCAAAGACCCCTATGTACTGGACTTTCTAAATTTGAGCGATCGCTATTTTGAGAAAGATCTAGAAGATGCCATCCTGCGAGAAATTGAACAGTTTTTACTGGAACTGGGTGCAGGCTTCACTTTTGTTGCCCGCCAAAAGCGCCTGCAAATCGATACTGACGATTTTTACATCGACTTGTTGTTTTATAACCGCAAGCTAAAACGTCTCGTTGCGATCGACCTGAAACTAGGCAACTTCCGACCGGAGTACAAAAGCCAGATGGAACTGTACCTGCGTTGGCTTGCTAAATACGAGCAGGAAAGCGGCGAACAACCTCCATTAGGAATCATCCTATGTGCAGGCAAGAAACAAGAGCAGATTGAACTGCTGGAGCTGGATAAAAGTGGCATCCACGTCGCTGAATACCTGACCGTCCTACCTCCTAAAGAATTGCTACAATCCAAGCTGCATGAAGCGATCACGAGTGCTCGTCAACGTTTAGAATCCTCAACGGATGACTAAAATTCCTCATCACCCCTACTTGTCGCGACACTTCAATCCACCAAGCCGATCGGCGATCGCCCCACTCCTTGAGGTGCAGAACAACGACGATTGCCAGTCCCCCCAGCTTTTCATCGGGTTCCTGGGCTGGCTCATCCCAATGGGAACGATCGGGAGCACGTAGAGGGTATTTCCACACACCTTTTCCAAAAATCGAGGTCTTTAACACAATAGAAAGAGGCATTCTATTCTATAAGATAAAAACTAAGATAACGTTTTTTGACAGCAAAAACAGAATGTCGAAACTTTCAAGATCAACATCAAATCTCAAGCAACACTAATTGATATCCATAATAAGAATTCATAACAAAAGGTTGCCCATCGCCTCAGGAAAGGTCAACCTAGACTTAATCATTTTCTCCCCTTCAGTTTAACCATGACCATCGCTCTCTTTGCGCTGTTGGTTGCAGCATTAGTTGCAGCACTTAGATTTTATGGAAAGAATCAGGCTTTAATGTCAACCCCTATGTCAATCTCCTCTTAAAGCGCATAAGGGAATCTCTATAGGTGGTGTGGGAACTGGAGGGAACCCCCTCCAGTGACCCGATTAGCTTGAAGCTTTGCACTTCAGGGAAGACTCCTCAAAATCTGACTTGTACGAAAGCTTCTTCTATTAACTCCATCTTCTGACCATTCCATCGCCACAGATGGTCACCGCCTACTCCACACATTTCTCCCCATAAATCTCCACTAGTATGAATGCGAAACTCCTCTGCATTGACTTTAGGATAAAGCTTACATGCTTTGGTAAGTAGCTCTCGATCGATCGGTCGAAAATAACTCCAATGGTGAATATGAAAAGTAAACTCGTCTACCGGATTCTGCTGCTCCCATTCCTCAAACTCGGAGTGAGGCAGGTAAACTAAATTTTCAGGGGGATCCCGCATGATTTCCTGTGCTGCAACCAATCCGGGAATTGTTGTGGTGAATACCAGGATCGGTTTCGGGTCAAATTGCCTTACTCGCAAAACCATGCGCTCCTCAAGAATACCTCTCAGATGATGTTGATACCAGCCAATGAACTCACCGCCGATGATGCGACAATGCCATTCTTCTTCATCGGAGAGGGTGTTTCGCTGAGGGATCGGGTTGCATCGATACTTTTCTTGGGCTTTGTTGCATGATTAGAAAAACAGTCAGGTTCGCCTTGAGATCGTCCTGGTTTAAGCTTCAACTTTGTAGCTGTCGGGCTTAGCAATTTGAATCATGCGGTTGAGCGCAGCACATTTGATAAATAACTCCACTGCTTG
>JANRKG010000209.1:0-2985 GCA_033763635.1 Leptolyngbyaceae cyanobacterium bins.59 | reverse complement strand
ACTTCTCATCAATCAACTACCACTTTGAATAACTTCAGAAAATTATTTTTTTATCTGTTTTCTCTGATCCCCATCCATTTTCAAGAAAAAGTAGCTCTTTACTTCTGGATCCTTAAATATATTTGAATGTATCATTCTTTTAATGGAAATCTAAAGAGAACCTAAAGGATAGATCGTGTAAAAGATCGCCAAGATGCCAATAAATCGGGGATCGCTGCATATTTGAGGCTAAAAATTGTTACCTCAAAATGGAGAATATAGACCCTTCCATTAGCTTCTTCCTATGGCATCCGATGGCGGCGATCCCAACTTGAAAATTTCTGGCCTTTCAGCTTCATCTTGTCGGTATTGCATGAACTACATGCCTTTAGGTAGGCGTGGAGGACATTGTCAGCAATTAGCAGTCCCTGTTCAAAGTAGTTGGAAAGCTTGTCCTCTAGCGATTCCAGCCTTTACTTCTTCCTGGGAAACCTTAGAAACACTGCTAGATTGGCCCCAAGAAAGTTTAGTGGAAGAGGGCGGATCAGCCCCTCAAGAAGTATCCTCTATTGCCTCCCTGCCAGTACACCCACAACCTTTCAGTGCAGAAGCTGCCTAATAAAGGATGTTTTAAGAACCTATCTTTCTGTCACTTGACAACTATTTGTGCAGCGTTCCCGCAGGGTAGCCGCTGTAAATCTTTAGTTTTCGTAGGTGATTTCCTGTCAAGCCAGGAATGACAATGGTATCGTAAAGATATATAACGAAAATTTAGCAATATTTCTAAGAATTACGATGCCTACAGAAGATCGGGTTCTTTACGTTCGCCTTCCCTGCAATCCCATTTTTCCGATCGGGGTTGTCTACTTAGCCGATCATGTCCACAAGTTGTTTCCAAATTTAGAGCAACGGATCTTTGATTTGGGCACCATTCCTCCCCTAGACTTTAAACCAGCTTTGGATCGATGTATTGATGAATTCCAACCAACCCTGCTGGTCTTTTCCTGGCGAGATATTCAGATTTACGCGCCAGTAGGTGGTCGGGGCGGCAATCCACTACAGTATGCCTTTGAGGTTTTTTATGCTTTGAATCCATTGGTCAGGCTGAGGGGTGCTTTGGGTGGACTTCGGGTGATGGTGGCCTATTACACTGAACTGTGGCGAAATTTGGGGCTGATCCGACAAGGGATTAACCGAGCCAGACGACACCATGCTCAAGCAAGGGCGATCGTCGGTGGTGGCGCAGTCAGTGTTTTTTACGAACAATTAGATCAAAAGTTACCGCAGGGAACAATTGTCTCCGTTGGGGAAGGTGAAACCTTGCTAGAGAAAGTGCTGCGAGACGAGGATATTAAAAACGAGCGTTGCTACATCGCTGGAGAAACGAAGCCCCGCGATCGCCTCATCCATGAAGCCCCTACACCGATCGAGAAAACTGCCTGCAATTACGATTACATCAGTCAGATCTGGCCAGAATTTGACTATTACCTGCAATCCCAAGATTTTTATGTTGGGGTACAAACCAAGCGAGGTTGTCCCCATAACTGCTGCTACTGCGTTTACACCGTTATTGAGGGTAAGCAAGTCCGGATCAATCCAGCCGATGAGGTGGTGGCAGAAATGCGTCAACTCTACGATCGGGGTATTCGCAACTTCTGGTTTACCGATGCTCAGTTCATTCCTGCTCGCAAGTACATGGAGGATGTGGTGGAACTCCTCCAGAAAATCCTGGCTTCTGGAATGCAGGATATCCACTGGGCGGCCTATATCCGTGCTGACAACCTCACACCTGACATTTGTGATCTCATGGTGAAAACGGGGATGAACTATTTTGAAATTGGCATCACCAGTGGTTCCCAGGAATTGGTGCGGAAAATGCGCATGGGCTATAACCTGCGGGTGGTGCTGGAAAACTGTCGTGATCTGAAGGCGGCTGGCTTTAATGACCTAGTTTCAGTGAACTATTCCTTTAATGTGATTGATGAGCGGCCTGATACGATTCGCCAAACGATCGCCTACCACCGAGAGCTAGAGCGCATTTTTGGGGCCGACAAAGTAGAACCTGCCATCTTTTTCATCGGTTTACAACCCCATACCCATTTAGAGGAGTATGCCTTCAAGAATGACATTCTGCGTCCCGGCTATGATCCAATGAGTTTGATGCCTTGGACGACGAAGAAGCTCCTTTGGAATCCAGAACCGATGGGGGCTTTCCTTGGAGAAGTCTGTCTTCAGGCTTGGCGGCGAAACCCCAACGACTTTGGCCGGGAAGTCATGAATATCCTGGAGGAAAGATTGGGAAAAGCTGAGCTAGAAGAAGCATTAGCAGCACCGATCGTTGAGAATGTCTTGCCTAAACAACTTGTGACTGTATAGGCTTCTTCTCCCTAGGGGATAAGGAAAACCTGAAAGTCCCTCTCCTTGCTCCCTGAGCGAAGGCGTTGGTTTAGCCTGCCCAAAGGGCTTAGGGGCGAGGGTGAATAAGCAGGTTGCAATTCTTGCAGAGTATGGCATTCTGGAAGGCATAGCGTTCAGGTGTGGTGATGACTCAAGTGGTGCATTCTCCCGAGAACTCTGCTCAGAAGTTGGTGGTTCGTCTGCTGTTGGCAATGCTGCTTGTGAGTTGCCAACGGACTCCCCTCCCAGATGTGAGCAATAATCTGAACGCTCCCCCTCGCCTCAAGCCGCTCCCTCAAGATGCTTTTGTAGAAGCCTACTTCAACCAATCACCAGCCTCCCAATATACAGAACCCTATCGTCAGCAAGTTCGCTTTGGAGATGATCTGGAGCAGAAAATTGTGGAGACGATCGCCGCAGCGCAATCCAGCCTGATTGTGGCGGTGCAAGAGTTACGATCGCCCAAGATTGCTTGGGCTTTGGCAGAGCGACACAAGGCTGGTGTGCGGGTGAAGGTGATTATTGAAAACACTTATGCTCGTCCTTGGAGTAGTTTTACACTGCCAGAGTTGGAGAAAATGTCGAAGCGCGATCGGGGACGTTACCAGG
>JANRKG010000208.1:0-10196 GCA_033763635.1 Leptolyngbyaceae cyanobacterium bins.59 | reverse complement strand
CGATGCGAATCAGGTGGAATACACGATGGAACGGCTGCGCTTGCGGGAACTGGGGCAAAGTATTGTGGGCACCAACCTCAATGCTGCTTCCCCCAACGAACTTTTGCAAGTAGGCTTCTCTCCGGCTCAGGTGCAGGAGGTGGTAGACCGTCGTGCCCAGCAACCGTTTCGATCGCTCCCCGAACTCCTGGCCCTCCAGGAAGTAGACCTGGCGACCTACATCAAAATTCGCAATCGGGTGATCGCAGGAGAATCTCTGGCAATCTTTAGCCGTCTCCTGGCAGCTGTGAATTGGCTGGGGTTAAGTCTGTTGTTACTCCTCAGCCGTTATGGCACCAGTTCCTGGTTAGTGTTTGGGGGCGGATTGGTGACGATCGCCTGGTTTGGCATCCTGTTCTGGTTAGTGGATCGATTGCGGCGCTTTCGTCCCAAACCAATTCTCCCGACGCTGGCAGAGACGATCTGGATGCTCAGTAGCTTTGTGGGGCTGACTGTTGCGGGAACCCTCGCCATCTTTCGCACCGCTGACCAACCCTGGCTGACCCTGACCTGTCTGGCGATCGTGATCATTCCCATTCCCACCCTGTTGTTAGGGCTGATTTACTGGCGGGGACGCTATCACGACCTTTTAGAGGTGAGCTACTTTGTGGAGGAGGGGAGTCTGCGCCAGATTCGACTGCTCATCGGGCGTTTACCCGTCATTCCCCGCTTTTCGATGTTTCGGGAACGTTACCTGCCCATTCTTTGGGATCGTCGTTGGAACTGGCTCAACTATTACGACTTCAGCTTTAACAATCTGCTGAAATTGGGTTTTAACGATGTCCGGGTGCGGGATGAACATTTACCCGGATTGATCAGTAGCCTGGTCTGGTATCAGTGGTGTTTGGGCATTCTATATATTGCACTCTTACTTTGGACTTTCTCCCGCACCATTCCCGGATTAAATTTATTAATCTATTTCCGATAATCAGCAATCTCCAGCGTAAGGTACTGTTTGGCTTCTACCTCAGATTTATGAATCAATCGACTGTACATCAGGAATCTTTCAACCAGGCTGACTGCGACTGGATCACTGCGAATAGTCGCCCTGAATCCATTGCAGCGGGTCGATCGCTTCTGACGGCTGGAGAAAGGAGCGCTGCCCTCTACTGGGTGGTTTCAGGAAAGTTTGTGGCATCGATCGAAACCGCCGCTGGCCCTCAAGTTCTTACCCCATTAGAGCCAGGAAGTGGGATAGGGCTATTAGCCTTAATTCTGGACCGTCCGGCGTTGACTTCCGTATCAGCGATCGTTCCTTCCGAAGTGGTAGCGATTTCTCAAGAGCGATTCAAAGCACAACTAAAACAGGACAGGGCCTTCGCAGCCCGATTCTACAAAGCGGCGGCGATTCAATTTTCCCAAGAACTCCGAAATCTTTCTGGCCTGTTGGTCCAAAATCAATCTACGGCCAGTCCACCACTCCGCAAGGTGCTGTTAGTCTTTTCCGAACTCTATGACAGTGACGTGAATTGGATGCATGAAGTGGGTGAGCGATTCAGCCCCACCCGTGGAACCGTTCTCATTCAACAAGGGATTGAAGCCGATGCCATCCATATCCTGTTGCAGGGCACTTTATCCGTCTCGATCGCGATCGATCGGAATGGGGTGAAAACCCATAAGGAGGTCGCCCGTTTAGCGGTGGGGGACATTGTGGGAGAAATGTCGTTTATCGACGTTCAACCGCCATCGGCGACCGTAACAGTGCTAGAAAACTCCCTGGTGCTGGCTCTTCCCCGTGTTCAACTCAATACGAAGTTAGAGCAAGATGCGGCCTTTGCTACCCGTTTTTATCGAGCAATCGCGCTCACCCTCGCCGATCGGTTAGCCGATCGCCTGGGTTCCTTCTCCAACCAACGCCTCGCCTACAACCAGGCCACTCCCTTAGAGAACGAGGCGGAATATGAGGATGAACTGGATACAGACCAGTTACAGAGCGCAGCCCTTGCCAGTGTTAGATTTGATTGGTTACTCCAGCAGGTACGCAGGGGACCCTAGTAGACGGAACCGGAATAAGCCATGCTCAATCAGAAGCGTAATCTGTTTCGTCCAGAGGCTCTGGAACGGTTAGCCTCTCCAGAACGGTTGGACCAACTGATGCAGGTGGTCACTCCAAAGGAGTGGCTGGGACTCACGGCCCTTGGGTTTCTGGTGGCAACGGGCCTGAGTTGGAGCTTTTGGGGTCGATTACCGATCACTTTGACGGGTCGGGGGGTGTTGATTGTCCCCCAACAGATTACGGAGGTCCAGCTTCCGTTGACAGGGCAGATCCAGCAGGTATCGGTCCAAGTGGGCGATCGGGTCCGAAAGGGGCAGGTGATCGGGGTGATCGATCGCCCTGATCTCCGTGAACAACTCCGCCAACAACAGATCAAACTGGCAACCCTCCAACGCCAGGAGCAGCAACAGAAATCGGTGGAAGATCAACGCACCAGTGCCGAAAGAGCATCTCTTCAGCAACAGCGTCAGACCCTGGAACAGCGGATACAGAATGCCCGGACGATCGCGCCTCGCTTGCGAACCCAGGAAATGCGGACCCTCACCCAACAAGAACGGACCCTGCAAGAACGGTTACAGGAAGCCCAGAAACTAGAGCCTGTTTTGAGAAGTCGGGTTGTCAATCGGCAGCGGCTTTTGCGAGAGGGGGCGATCGCCGGAGATCTGGTATTACAGGCCGAGGCAGATTACCGGGATAATACAAACCAAATTTTGGATCTCCAAACCCAGATCCAGCAACTTCAAAGCCAGAGGGTTGCCCTGGATCAACAACAGGGAAATGATGCCAGCCAGGTGCTAGACCTCCAGGCTCAGGTGCAGGAGTTAGAGAGTCGGGAACGATTGCTCGCGCAACAAACCTTGGCAAACCGGGTCGATCGCACGAATCAACGGCAAGAGGTCCGCCAGCAGATCACCCAGCTAACCGTCCAACTCAAACAACAGAGCCAGATTCTCAGCCCTTACACGGGGCAGGTGGTGGAGGTATCTGCCCAACCGGGGCAGGTTTTGAATCAGGGAATGCCGCTAGCCGTGTTGGATGTAGAGGGAGTTTCTCGGCAGTTAGTGGGAATCGCCTATCTCCCCCTTAAAGAAGGGGCACTTCTCAAACCAAACATGTCGGTGCAGATTACGCCAGACACCGTAAAACGACAGGAATTTGGGGGCATCCTGGGTAAAGTGAAGTCCTTTTCTTCCTTTCCGGTCACGCGACAGACGGTGGTGAAGACAGTGGGAAATGGGCAACTTGCGGATTCACTCCTTTCCCAGGGAGGGCAGATTGAGGTGCTCATTACGCTGGAACCCGATACCACAAACAGAAGCCAGTATCGCTGGTCTTCGTCGCAGGGGCCTGAGTTGACCTTTCCTTCGGGAACCCCTGCCTCTGTCCAGGTAATTGTGGGGGAACGTGCCCCCATTTCCTTTGTGTTGCCTTTTTTGCGATCGGTGACGGGCCTAGAGTGATCGAATCGTTCCCAATTCTCTCAAAGACGCGAAATTCGTGTCTCTCCGGTGCCCCCGCCCATGGGTCTGAATCCTAGCGGTGCCTCCCCCCTATGAAATTTGTTCTGCGACCGAACCTCCTGACCCAATTGAGAATTGCCCTCAAGAATTTGTCACCCCAAAAAGCCCGTCGGGTCAGGACTCCAACAGTGTTGCAAATGGAAGCAGTGGAATGTGGCGCGGCATCCCTGGCGATCGTCTTAGGCTATTACGGGCGCATCGTCCCTCTCCCGGAGTTGCGCCAGACTTGCGGGGTTTCGCGAGATGGCAGTAATGCAGCGAATTTAGTGAAGGCAGCCCGTCGCTACGGCCTGGTTGCCAAGGGATTTAAGAAAAGTCTGGATGCCCTGCGATCGTTGCGCTGTCCCTATATTATTTTTTGGAATTTCAATCACTTTTTGGTGGTGGAAGGTTGGAGCCGTCACGGGGTCTTCCTGAATGACCCCCTCACAGGTCCGCGCATGGTTTCCTATGAGGAATTTAACGAATCCTACACAGGAATCGCGCTCGTGATGGAACCGGGGCCGGAATTTCGCAGGGGAGGCCATCGGCCCAATGTGGTTCCGGCCCTCGTGAAGCGGTTGCGAGGGGTCGGGGGAGCGCTTACCTTCTGTCTTCTGCTGGGATTTTTGCTGCTCATTCCTGGGCTGGCAGTTCCGGCCCTGACTCAGGTGTTTGTCGATCGCATCCTGGTTCAGGGGCAAGCCGATGGCATCCGGCCCCTCCTCCTAGGCATGGGACTGATGGTCATGCTGCGGGGAGGATTGACCTGGCTGCAATTGCGGTACTTGAGTCGCATTCGCATTAAGTTGGCGGTTAAGTTGTCCAGCCAATTTCTCTGGCATGTGCTGCGTCTGCCCATTCGCTTCTACCTGCAACGCTTTCCGGGGGAAATTGCCCACCGGATTAACCTGAACAACCGTCTATCGGATGTCCTATCGGGCCAATTAGCAACAACGGTCATTGATCTGACGATCGTCCTCTTCTACGGAATCATCATGATTCAGTACGACCCGTTGTTAACCGCGATGGGAACGGTGTTTGCAGCGATTAATCTGGTCGTACTCCATGCCATTTCCCGGCAGTCTGTTGATGCTAATACTCGTCTGGGGATGGAGTATGGAAAACTGGCAGGGGTGGCGATTTCAGGATTACAAAGCATCGAAACCTTGAAATCTTCGGCACTGGAGTCGGATTTCTTCGCTCGCTGGTCGGGATATTACACGAAGGCGATCGCTGTAGAGCAGGGACTAAGGCTGAAAAACCAACTCCTGAATCTCTTGCCACCGCTCCTTTCCGGCATTATCACCGTATTGCTGTTGGTAGTTGGGGGGTATCGGGTCATTGAGGGGAAATTGACGTTAGGCATGCTGGTCGCTTTTCAAAGCCTGATGCTCAGTTTTCTGGAACCTGTGAACCGTCTGGTCAATTTTGGAAACACTCTTCAGGAGGTTGAGGGAGGACTGGAACGCCTGGAGGATGTTTTGAACAACCCAGTCGATCCGCAACTCATCGCGACAACCTCATGGAATTTTCCGGGAGTTGAGGTCCACCGTCTTCAGGGGCGGGTAGAACTGCGGGATCTCACCTTTGGCTACAGCCCGATTGATCCTCCCCTCATTGAAAATTTCAATTTAACCATCCAACCCGGTCAACGGGTCGCCTTAGTGGGGGGCAGTGGATCGGGCAAGTCCACCCTCTTAAAACTGCTAACAGGACTCTACCAGCCCTGGTCAGGGGGAATTTATTTTGACGATCGCCTCCTACCCCAGATTCCACGAGCCATTCTCACCCATTCCCTCGCTGTGGTCGAGCAGGATATTTGGCTGTTCGGTGGAACAATTCGGGATAACCTGACCCTCTGGGACTCTACCATTCCCGAAAACCACCTGATTCGAGCCTGTCAGGATGCGGCGATTCATGACGTGATTCTGACGTTGCCGGGGGGATATGGGGCCATGTTATTGGAGGGAGGCGTTAACCTGAGCGGAGGACAGCGGCAACGATTGGAAATTGCCCGTGCCCTGGTCCATCATCCTTCCATTCTGGTGCTGGATGAGGCGACGAGTGCGCTGGATACCGAGACAGAACAATTCATTAATCAAAATCTTCGGAGACGGGGGTGTACCTGTATTCTGGTCACTCACCGTCTCAGTGCCATTCGCGGCTGTGACGAAATTATTGTGTTGGAACGGGGCAAGGTGGTGGAACGGGGTACCCATGAAACACTCTATCCCCAACAGAGAGCCTATTTCCATCTCATTGAGAGTGAAGGTTGGGGGGGGTTGTGATGGCACCTCCGATCGACTTCTCGGACTGGGAACCGGATCAGATTCGGTGGATTCGGGAGAATCAACCCCTGTTACTGAACGATCCCCGTTGGGTGTGGATTGTGGATGCGGGAGTGGTGTCGCTCTTTACGGTGCAAGTAGAGGCCGGGAAGCCTGTCAGTACCCGCCGCTATTTCACAACCTGCCAACCCGGAGAGGCGCTTCTGACTATGCCAGAAGTTGCCAATCAAGAACGACAAATACTCGTTGCTCCCGTCAATCAGGCGCGATTGATCGGCATCCGTCACACCACCTTTGAGTCTCGGTTATTGGCAAAAGATCCCACTGCGATCGCATTCGTCACAGCCTGGATGGAGAAACTCATGCAGGGCATTGCGGATTTACAGGGAGGTTCTCGATCGCCGGGAATGCCCCAAACAATTCCTTCCTGGGAAACGCTTCGGGATCTGCACCACCAGTTTTTCCAAACCCTCGCAATTACCGAGGCTCAGGAATGGGAAGCGGAGTCCCAACAGTTTCTTCTCCGCCAACAGATAAGCCGTCAGGCGTTCGATGAAGCGCTGACGGAGATGACGGATCTCTTGAGATCCAGGCAGAGTTCCCCTGCCAAAATACCGACAAGGCTAGAGGCAGAGCCTGGTCCACGGGAGTTTTTGCCGCTTTATCGAGTGATGCAGGCGATCGGCCAGCAGTTAGAAACCCCCATTCGCTACCCTGCCCCTTCGCAAACTCCCTATCGAGCCAGAGATCCCCTGGAAGTCATCCTCCAGGCCTCCCGTCTACGGAAACGGCGGGTTCTACTGCGGGATCAGTGGTGGCTGCGGGATTGCGGTCCTCTCCTGGCCTATCACCGAGAGGAAAACTCCCCGATCGCCCTGCTACCGATCGCCCCCGGTCGGTACATTCTGTTTGATCCAGTGCAAAATCGACGCTCCCCCGTTGATGGGAAAATGCTGGCTCTGCTTTCTCCTGTTGCGTATACCTTTTACCGTCCCCTGCCCGATCGCGCCCTTTCCCTCAAAGAGCTATGGCAGTTTGGGGTGCGGGGCACCGATCGAGATTGGTTTACCGTCTTATGGACGGGACTTGGGATTTCTTTACTGGGCATGTTCGTTCCCATCGCAACCGTGTTACTTATCGACCTGGCAATCCCCCAGGCGAATTCGGGTTTGCTGGCTCAAGTAGGATTAGGCTTATTGGTTGTAATCCTGAGCAGCACCGCGTTTCAGGTAGTGCAAGGGTACGCAGTGACTCGCTTAGAAGCCACGATCGAACCCAAAATCCAGGCCGCCCTCTGGGATCGGTTACTGACGCTAGAAACTCCCTTTTTCCGTCGTTATGCCAGTGGGGATCTACGATCGCGGGCTTCTGTCGTCAACTTAATCCGGCAAAGACTGAGTGGGGCCGTACTTCGAACTTATTTCAGTAGTGGCTTTGCCTTGCTTAATCTGGGGTTACTGTTCTATTACAATCCAACCCTGGCCCTGGTCGCCCTGGTCGCGTTACTGGCAGTGACGATCGCCACCTGGCTCTCGATTCGGTTGATGTTGCCTCAACTCCTCCTCCTACAGGAATTGGATGGCAAACTGTTTGGGTTCACGGTGCAATTGGTGCATGGGATTGCCAAACTGCGCCTGACGGGGGCGGAGGAGCGGGCTTTTGCCCAATGGGGTAAACAATACAGTCAGCAACAACACCTCCAGCTACGCATCCAGCAAATTCGGGATAAGTTGACGGTTTGGAACTATCTGGTGCCGGGAATTAGTGCAGTGGCACTCTTTGGAAGCGCTGTGGAAGCATTCCACAGCACTTCCGGAATGAGCATTTCTGTCGGGGTGTTTCTGGCTTTTTACGCGGCTTTTGGCAGCTTTATCAATGGGGCGGTAGGACTCAGTAATGCCGTTGCCGAAACCCTGACCCTCTTTGCCTTGAGTCGGCGGGTTCAACCGATTCTGACAACTTCCCCAGAAGTTCACAAGAGCAAGACAGAACCGGGGCACCTCTCAGGACAGATCACCCTGGAGCGGGTCACATTCGCCTATCGATCGGGAGGAGTCGAAACCTTGAAAGGCGTAGAGATTCGGGTTGAATCGGGGGAATGCATTGCGATCGTTGGTCCCTCTGGCAGTGGCAAGTCTACCCTGCTCCGCCTATTACTGGGCTTTGAAACTCCCCAGGCGGGTCGCGTCCTCTATGATCAACAAGATCTCAGGGATTTGAATGTTCATGCAGTACGGCGACAACTGGGAGTTCTGTTGCAAAACAGCCGTGTCGCCACTGCTTCTCTATTCGACAATATCGCTGGGAATAATCTGATCACCATCGACGATGCCTGGGAAGCGGCGCATCTGGCAGGCATTGCGGATGACATTGCTGCGATGCCGATGGGAATGCATACGGTGATCAGTGAAGGGGGAAGTAACCTGTCCGGTGGGCAACGCCAGCGGATCTTAATTGCCCGTGCCTTAGCCCTGAAACCCCAAATTCTTTTATTCGACGAAGCCACTAGCTTTCTAGACAATCAAACCCAGGCGATTGTGAGCCAGAGTCTCAACCAACTCAAGGTCACTCGAATTGTGATTGCCCACCGTCTGAGTACCATCCGGGAAGCCGATCGTATCTATGTACTAGAGTCAGGGCAGGTGGTGCAACAGGGAACGTTTCAAAACCTCCTATCGGAACCGGGACTGTTTCAGCACTTGATGCGCCCCCAACTGGGATAGGGACGCGAAATTTCGCGTCCCTACAGGTCTGTTGGCATTGGGGATCAGAACCCTATCGGTTCGTTCGCCCTGCCACCAGGGGTTCTTCAGAAACCTGATTTAAACCAACCGATCGCAGCAGTTCTCTCCAAGATCCCGCCAACCGGGTGTCCTTCGGATTTGCCTCACGCAGCAAGGCCAATGCCGCCAGAGAATCATGCCAGATGCCATTCTCTGCATACAATCTGGGCAGGTCCCGTTGTCGTGCCCGTCTTAAGGAATTGGCAAGACTCGCATCGGGCGCAACCCGTTGAACCCAGGCTCCTACGAAGACATCTTCCAGGCGATCGTCAGGTTGGCAAGCCATTGAAAAATACCAGCGGTAATACTTATCGACTTCAAGCGCTGGAGCATTTTGGGGAAGTTTCACACTGACTACCCCCGGAACCCCTGTAAGCGCCACTTTTGTCCGATAGACATCTTTATTTTTGATGTCTTTCAGAACTAACTCAGCAGAAGTCGCCTTCGTTTCAGGCACATACAGGAAGAAAGTAGGATGGGTTTCCGTAGTTAAGCCCAACCGATTGGAGGGAATGAGAGCCATTAGGGGAGTTTTGCCAGTCGTACATTGCCCCCGTGTCGCCCCTCCTACAACACCAACGTTAGGTGCCCCCTTTCGAGGGAGCCGAAATTTCAAGCTGATGCGGGTGGGTTGCAAAGTAGAGGGGCGGGATTCCTGTCCTGATGCGGAAGCCTGCGGACGATCAGAAGTGGAGAGTGCCGCATTCGCCAGCCCTTCATTCAAGGGAATTGACAGCAGCATAAAGCTGAGAACAAGGAGTTTGGGAGACATATCACTTACAACTCTCAGATGAAATTGCTAAATCGGCAAACAAGACACAAATAACCAAATACAGAGACCCCAATAATCTCTAACGGCAGTAAGACTGATCGGGAAAATGGTGGGAGTGAATGACTGGACGTAGACAGTTGAGGGAATCACCGGAAGTTTTAACGTACTGTCAGGCTGGGCACCCCTACCATTCACTGCAAATTGATACCAACACCCTAAAATCTAAACCGACCCACCCAAAGCTATACAGGCAATGAACGAGTAAACAGTACAAGCAAATGATGCATCCATTAACACAGGCGATTCATACGGGTAATCAATACAGGCAATCAATACAGGGAAATTAGCTGATTCTCATGCCTCACTATCACTGCAAACTATCACCGCAAACTGTCATGGCAAACTATCGCAGCAAGTTTTCTACAGTATAATTTCAACGCCCAACACTCCATAACCGCAAAATAGCTAGAGGGGCATGTCAAAATCTTTAAAGTTCTTCTGAGTTTTTGCTGATTTTGCAAGCTAATCTTCACAAAGACTCTATTTCCTAAAAAGATTTTCGCATCGCCTTGAAGCTGGTACATTCAGGGTTCAAACCGTGAATGTTAACCCTTAACCATACGCAGTGACCTCCCAGAAAATCCTGACGATAGGTTGACCAGACGGATTTCCAAAGTGCAGGTTCCGCTCCAATCTGCATACAATTCGTAACAAATAATACATTTCTTCTAACACAAGTTGCTTCTACTTAAGAGATTTCCAGAAAAGAGTTTACCTGTAGGTTACCCTTCGACTTCGCTCAGGGCGCGAGCGCTG
>JANRKG010000207.1:0-10423 GCA_033763635.1 Leptolyngbyaceae cyanobacterium bins.59 | reverse complement strand
GCAATGGGTAATGGAAATAGAAATAACTGACACTTGTACGATGATAGCTATCCCTAATTTTCTCTACCCTTTATAAAAAAGGAGTACCCCCCTCCAAATAGTTGGCAAGCTTCAGTCGCCGCTTATCGTCTGGGATGTCGTAAACCACAATCACTAGCATCAGATCACCCGCCGAAACGGTTGGTAAGGTTGATTCCCTAAAACAGCTTTTTTGTACCGCTGCACCTGAAGCTGTATCACTCGTCGGTAGGAAATGGATTCTTTTACGTCTGGGTGAGAGATTTTTTCGTTCAGGCGATCGTCAAACTGTTTCAAAAACACTCGCCTTGCGGGGTCTTCCAGGTAAACCCCCCCTTCCCGATTGGGATAGGTAAAATCCGTTGGGCTGATAATCTTCTGGTTCACCAGTTTCATCACCAGCGTATCGGCGATCGGAGACCGAAATTCCTCCATCAGGTCAAACGCCAGGTATGCCTTGGGTCGCTCTGCTCCGTGTAGATTCCCCAGGTAAGGATTCAGCCCTTCCGCCAGGAGCAAACTGAAAACATTGTTGAAGAGGAGGGTGTAGGCAAAACTCAGGAGGGAGTTCATCGGGTCAGTAGGAGGATGGAAGGCTCGTTCTTGTAGGGTAAAGGCCGGATTGGTGATTAGGCGATTCAGGGCTGCGAAATAGCGGGCCGCTCCTGCTCCTTCGTGACCCCGCAGGGTATCCAGGGAAGTGGTATCGGGCACTAGGCCCACCGTTTCGGCATCCTGCATCAGTTGGGCAATGGTTTCATCCACTTCGGGTAATTGGCGTTTCCGATTGAGCCGCAACAATAATTGACGAGAATTCCATAGCTTACCCTGGACAATTTCGCGGGCTGTGGCTTGTTTGAAACAGTTTTCCTGATGGCGTTGAAATTGGGCTGTCTCAACGAGTAGGTCAGTGGCTTCTGCACTCCAGAGATGGCCTTTATACTCTCCCAACTGGGTCAGAAAGATGACCGGAATCTGACACTCTAAACAGGTTGAGATCACCGTGTTTGTGAGTTGAATGTTCCCGAAGACGAGAATCCGATCCACTTCGCGAATGGGAATTTCGATGGTCGCGTCTTTGGGCGGTTGCACCACAAAGCGATCGCGAACGGCAGGCACTCGTAATTCGCGCCACCCTTCTGGTTTCTTGGGAATCCACAACTGACGCAAGGGCAAGGGATGATAGGTGCCGTCAATCACTTGCCGCCGCAGGGCTTCTAAAGCGCGATCGAGGCTCTGGGAAAACTGGGCGATCGTTTCCCCATCCACTCCGGGACACCCCTGGTTTGCGGCAACCGCTTTCCAGGCAGATTGAAAGTTAATGAAAGTTGGAAATTGCGCTAGACCACTGAGCATCGGTGTTACAACAGGATCAATTTATAGTGGGAGAGTTCTGTGACCGATCGCCCCCCTTCATCCCCCTCATCCAAGCTGTCTAACGAACGAAAACCCTCTTTGATTAAGCGTACCCAAGCGGCAATTAGCAGTCTCATTCATGACCCAGCGGCAATTTTTAATAACCCCTTTACCTCCGCTGCTTCAGTGGTTGCAGCAATAGGTGGGTTACTGGCAGATCAAGCTGGGTTTGGATATGTGTATGTACTAATTCCCTTTCTGGTGCTGATTTTAATTGGGATCTGGAGAGAAGCTCGTAAAACAGCGCTCTATCAAAAAGAGTCAATTCCCCTGCCGATCGTCATTAATGTTGCAAATCCAGCTAGTAGTGACAATGCCTTAAACGCCCTGTTTCACATCATTGAGAAGGAAGAACGGTTCCGGGGTCATCAGCATAATCTGGAGGAGTACCTTAAGATTGTGCCCCGCGATCTGGTGTTTAACTTTCGGGGGGATATCCATAACCACGAGAACCTGAAGGATTTCCTCAAAATTACCCGCTACGATTTGGAACGTTTAAAGGCAAAAACACCCAAAAACACATTTCTTTATCTGGCTTACATTGGCCCTGCCAGTGTTGGAATTCTGGTAGGAACCATGCTGGTGAACGACAGCGTTAAAATCTTTCAGTACAACAAATCCTCGGATAGTTACTATCCGGTAATGGAAATTGTCGATCGGCGCATCAAAGAGGATGTTCTAACCTATGAGAAGTTTGAGGTGGAGATTCCAGAGGTCACGCAACCCAGGGTGACGGTTGCAATTGATGTGGCTTTCCATAAAATCCGTCTGGAGGAACCCAGCATCAAAATCTATGGAGATGTGATTTACCTGAAGAGCCGATCGATGGGCACCATTCAACCCAATGAAGATTGGGCGCAATACTGTCGTGAAATATTCAAGGTCTTGAACTTCGCCCAACAACGGTATCACGAGATTCGATTCGTGTACTCAATGCCGATCGCGTTGGGGGTTGCATTGGGTATTGCCCTTCAGAATTACTGGAATGTCATGCTAACAAATTACGAGAGTGCAACTGGGGACTATCAGGATTTGATCAAGCTCAACGAGATTCGATATTACTTTTAACCCACGGTCCCAGCCTTTAAATGCTTCTCACCCCTCTTGAACGAAGTCCCTGGATCTTCTTAATGTGAGTTCGGGTTAATCACCTGCAACGTATCTCAGATGAATCCCCTCCTGGGAGGGGGCAGGGGTGGGTCAGGGGATCGCCAGAGCAAGCCTTAGTGTGTCATCCAGGGCCGAGTCCCCTAACCCACCCCGGCCTACGGCCACCCCTCCCAAGAGGGGATTGGATTGGATCTGTATCATCAATGGTTATGCCGAATTCACGTTTCTTAAGTCGCTTTCCGCCGATTTAAATTGCAGGGCATCCTTTCGTAAGGGGAGCTGCACCATTCCTATTGTGATGAACCACAATCCTTCCTGCACCCGTCCCCATTCGATTGTCACGGCTGACATTGAAACGTGCATAGAAAACATTCGAATCAGCACCCGTCCCCATTCGAAGCGGACTAATGCTGATTCAAATCGCTGGCATTCTAATTTGAATGGTTTGCCATCTTTCAGGAGAAGATTGGACAGAGTGGCTGTCAGGCTGAGGGATGTTGCATTCATGATCGATCGCCCCGTTACAAATTCAATAACTTTTTTGAAGAAATTAACCTTTTTTTGTCGCAACTCCCAAAACAATCGAAATTGTGGGCTAGAAATAAACAAAAGTCAGACGATCGGGAGCAATGGGTTCCCCTGAATCGGTTGGAAGCCCCTCCTTCCAAGCAGTGTTAGTGTTGTTTCATCCTGTACCTTTTCTTCCACAGTTCCCCGCATGACCCATTCCACGGCAACGGTTTACACCGCCATCACCTTTGCCCCCGTTCAGGGCTTTATTGAAAAATCACGCAAACTCCGAGATTTGTATGGGAGTTCTTTTATTCTCTCCTACCTGTCCCGTGCCCTCTGTGATACAGCACAGGATCTCCTTCATGATGCCGACAACAACCCTGAACCCGTGATTTCTCCCGCTCTCATTAACCTGACTCAGGGAACTCCTAACCAGATTATTATTTGCGGTAACTTTCCAGAAAATGCTGTCAGGGCAGCTTTTGCCAAAGCCTGGACTGATGTGGTAGAAGTCTGTCGAGAAGAGATTGAAAAGCGTCTACTAGAATTTCAACCCTATCGATGGCAACGGGCCTGGAATGCCTGGAGTAACCACACCTGGGAACTGTTTTGGGCACAAACCCATGAACAAGATTATTCATTATCAGACCGAATTGGGGAGGTGCGGAGACGGCTGAATGAGCAAAAACGATCGCGTGCATGGACTGGAATTAATTGGACAGGTGAAAGTTCAACGCTATCGGGGGCCGATGCAATTGCCTGGTATGGCATGGCAGATAAAACAGACCCCAAACATCCCCAACTTTCCCAGCAAACGGCTCAAATTCGTGAGTTTTATCAACACTTGAGCGCAGCATTTACAGAATCGATTGTTGCCCCCAATGAACGACTCAGTATTCCCGAACTGATTAAACGGTTGATTACCCTGGATGCAATTGCCGATCGCCTCAATTTGAAACTGAATGAGCGCCCCAGTGTAGAAATTCCCCTCAGTTTCAAAGACATCAATCGTCATCGAGATAAACCCGATGAACGTCGCTGGACAGGATGGTTTCAAGGGGATGGCGATCGAATTGGGGAATATTTGAAGCACTCTGTTGAAACAAATCATAAATCTGAGGCAGAGGTTTTGCATGACTTCAGCCAAGCCATGATTGATTGGGGCGGAAAAACCTTAAAATTTCGCTTACTTGAGAAGTCTGGACGAATCATTTATGCCGGAGGCGATGACTTTCTGGGAGTTCTTTACCGGAATGCTCCTGAACCCAACCTTTCTGCCAGGGAGTGCCTGAATTGGTTGTATACCTTTCCTGGGATATGGAACGTGCATCAGCAAAAGATTACGGTCAGCGTTGGGTTTGTATGGACGGCTCCTGGTGTTCCTCAACGGGATGTGTTGCAACACTGCCGCGAAACGGAACAGGCGGCGAAACAGGGCGGACGAGATCGCATCGCGATTCGAATTCTGTTTAATGGTGGTAACTATTTGCAATGGATCTGTCCCTGGAAGTTCTTACCGATGTTGCAGGACTACCAGGATCGCAATCACAAGACGGGCCTGGAGGCAAACTGGACACACCTCTATCAAGATATTGCTGCCCTGGAATCCCGCCATGCTTTTGCAAACCAAACAGAGGTTGCCCGTGCTCTGTTTGCAGTGTATTTTGGAACGAAACACCGCACCGATTTAGACAACGATGCCCAACTCTGGAATTCACCAGGGCATTCCGGGATTCTGGGCGATCGAACGCTTTATCCGACCCTCCAGATGCAGCAACGGGCCTTAAATGATTGGGTCATCAATCTAGCAAAAGTAGGGTTCCATCTCCATGACCAGTAACGACCACCCCCAACGAATCATCTCATGGATGGATCGCGATGTTTAAGTATCTAATTACGATCGAGCCATTAGGCTTGCTCTATGGAAGTGCCGGAGCCTTTCTGTCTCCAGAAAATTTAGTCGGACGATCAGGAGCAAAATTCCCCCCCAGTGCAGCTACCGTATCCGGTTTGTTTGCCTCGGTCTATCATCCCCACCAGGAAGAGAAACTGCGATCGTTACAAGTTGCAGGTCCCTTCTGGGCTTTTCAACAGAATCCACAAAACTTTTGTGTTCCAACTCCCTTCAATCACCTGGTCAAGTTGAATCCACCTCCTGAACACCCGGAAATTCAGACGGGGAGTGTTCATCATTTATTGGCGTGGTATCCAGCAGCGGAAGAACAGGATTACGATCGCTGGATGTACTGGGACACGGAAAAGCAGGAGTTCGTAGCACCCAGCGGCAAATTTACTCGAAACACCTGGATCCCCCTTGCCAGTTGGGAAACCTGTGAACAGGTCTATACGGAACCCTGGGAATTTGTGCCCCATCTCCATCCTCGTTTGCGGGAAACGGAACGGCGCGTCGTTGAGCAAAACCCAGAGCAGGGTTCTCTGTTTTTAGAAAACGCCGTGCAACTCTTTCCAGAGGTTTGTTTGGTCTATCTCTCAAATCTTGCATTAGAACCCGGCTGGTATCGCTTTGGAGGAGAAGGCCATTTAGCAGAGGTGGCCTCTCATGACTTGGCAGCAGCGACTCAAGACTTACTGACCCAACCGTTAGGCCGGAGTTTTGCCACCCTGACCCCTGCTGTTTGGGGTTCAAATCGCTTGTCCTGTCGCTATCCTTCGGATTGGGAGGCGTGCATTTATCAAACCATGCTTACAGAACGTCCAACCCCCTTTCGATATCGCATGGGAGGAGGCGTGCAGGATGTAAAACGGCTCTCTAGAGGACGGTATGCAGTTCCCGCAGGAACCGTTTACGTGACCCATTCACCTCTCCCGGCCTGGAATGAGTGGGATGAGAAGTGGTTTGCCATTGAAAGCCGGGGCGATGAAACTAAGGGGCTTGAAGGATTTTCGACTCGGCGCTGGGGATGTGGATTGGCCTTACCCTTACCCAGTGCGATTGCTCAACCGTCGGTTCCTCAAGCGGCGATCGTGTCCTAATCCCCCTGATTTGTTTTGCGACAACTAATTCTTTAATTAATTCAACCTATGTACGAGAAAGCTTACGGTGTGATTGAAACCCTGGCCCCGCTCCATGTGGGGGCAAGTGCTGGGGAAGAAACTGGGAACTTAAACTTAATTTTTCGAGACCAGTTTACCCAAACGGGGATTATTCCAGGCAGTTCCATTCGGGGTCGCTTTCGGGCCAATATGCGATCGAAGCGACAACAATGGTTGGAAAAAGAACTAGCGGCTAAGGAAGTTGAAATTCCTGATTTAACCCAACACGAAATTGTTGAGATTTTAGCAGACGGAAAAGAACAGAAATTGTCTCGACTTCAGTGGTTGGAAAAGAGGGCGACGGAACAATCTCTCAAAGTTCCGCAAACCCTGAATGAAAATCACTGGTATGGCAACTCAGCAGACGAAGGGGATACTACCGAAGCGCTGGTTAAATTTGAATATGCCTCTTTAGTGTGGCTGCCCGTATTCTGTCCTGGTCAACCTGTGGTGTGGATTAGTTGCCCCCGGCTATTGAAGCGTTATCAGAAAATTGCTAACCGCTCTGCAAAAGTTCCCGCTCCTTACACCGCATCGAAATCCCTGGTTGGACGCAAAAGTGAGACGGGAAAGATCGTACTCTTTTTCAATCTAGGGTTTTTAGAAATTGAACACGAAGTAGAAACCGAAACCCTGGAAGCCTGGGTTCCTCCCGGCACCTCGCTGAACCCAGTGGATCTGGTCGTCGTGGGGGACAATGATATCAGCATGGTGCATGATATGGCCCTCTATCGCCAGAGCCGCGTGAAACTGGCAGACACCGAAAAGCGAGTGGCAGGGGGGGCATTTTTCAATGTGGAAGCCCTGCCGGAGGGAAGTATTCTGGCCTTCCCGATCGCCCTAAAAGATCCAACCTGGCAAACGGTCTGCGGTCAGAAGTTGAAAGAATTTTATTTTGGTGGCTTAGAATCGATTGGATTTGGTCATTGTGCGGTGACAGTATCGCCGCTTGCGGTGGAGTGAGTCCCTCACTCCACTCAAACTCAAATCCAGCAAGCAGTAGGGACAGATGCCTGTATTAGAAGAGGTGAAAGGGTAATGGGCTGGCAGTCTTACGGATTAGATCAAATTGCTCAACGATTAGTTCTGGATGCAAAGGAACGGGATGAGGATTCCCTGAACCAGGGCTACAAAATGCGAATGGCAACGGCTTATGGGTTGGAACGGTTTTGGGGAGAACACCTCCGGCTGCAACGGCGGGAGCCGGAAAAAGCGGAGTATTGGAAAGCGACCTGGGATGCGTTGGTGAGGGTGATGGGTCATGCAGGGGTGATCATTCCCAATGATTTGATCGATGTGAACGATGTCAGAACAATTCGGGCTATGTCTGCTAAGTTGTGGGGCGAAACGCCTCTGAATGCTCAGGGACGAAAATTAACCCTTCAGGATCAGCGGGTTGCCCTGGCAGTGTTATCCCAACTCTGTGATTGCATCGTTTGGTGGACGCAACGGTATAAATAAGACAGGAATCGATGCACTGATCGGGATGTAGAAGGCTATGAAAAAGATTTTGCAAGAAGATACCTCGTACTCATTCCGGTCCTATTTTGAACTGGCGAATGATCCCGATGAGGTTCTGGCAGAATTTGGCTATGACCTGAAGCAGTTGCGGCTCAACCTGCCAACGACCGATCGCCCCATTCTCGGATTAAAGGAGCTTCAGCAACAAATTGAAGAAACCCTTCCCTTTGTCCAGTTAACCAGTGAAACGGCCAAGCGAGAGGTGCTAGTCGCTCCTGTTCTCACCCGTGTGGCAGTCATTTCTCAACAAACTCTTCGCATTGAATATCCCTTGAAGGTGACTCCCCAACTTCAGGGAACGCTGGATTACTTGATTCGCTCCCGCCACAATTTGATTGTGGTAGAAGCAAAACGAGATGATTTGACACGCGGCTTTACCCAACTGGCGGTTGAGATGATTGCATTGTCAATGGTGGAGGAATCTCCCAATTTCATTTACGGAGCGGTGACGATCGGCAATCTCTGGATCTTTAGCATCCTCGATCGCAACACCCAAATCATCACCCAGGATATTTCCTCCTATACCCTCCCTGATGATCTGGAACCCCTGATCCGAACTTTAGTGGGAATTTTAGAATGACCTCAATTCCAAACGCCGCCCAAAAAATTCCGATGATGTTTCGTGCCCAGATTGAAGGGCGTTGCCAACTTCAGCGTATTCAGAAAGATCAAGACTCTGACGCAGTGCGCTGGATTGAAGAATGGGTGGAACGCACCTATCCCGACACACCAGACCTCGCAGGAGATGGGCAAACCAGAACTTACGCCATTACCTGGCGATTTGTCTCCAATGGCGGTCAAGATGACACCATCATTCGTCCAGCGATCGGGGCGCGAGGATGGCCCTTCTACCCTGGCAGCAGTATGAAAGGCGTGTTTCGACGCGCCTGCACTCCTGAACAGGCCGATCGCTACTGCGGCAAAGAATTACCTGGAAGCGACTTCCAACCCGGAATCCTGCGCTTTCAGGGAGGCTATCCCACAACAACCGATTGGACAGAATCTTTAATCGATATCGTCCATCCTCAACAGGATTGGCAGGTGAAATCCAATACCAAATCTGTGGGAGCCTTCACCCAAATCTCCCTCTACGAACCAGAACTCCGGTTTGGAATTTCCAGCACGATTCCTTTAAACGATGCCGAATGGGAGGAGATCTGGGGTATCTGGGAAAAGGCGATTTCTACAGGCATTGGATGCCGGGTGTGTGCAGGGTATGGACAACCGGAAACCCACATCGGCAATGTCCTCTATCGCACGAATGTACAAGGCCAAGGACAGGCTGCAAAATTGCTGGATGGAACGGGAGAATTTCGTCCCAATGTCTTTCGAGCAGCCATTCGAGGTCATGCCTTGCGACTCTTTGGCGGCCTAACCGATGAAGCGAACGCCGATCGCATGGTCAATGAACTCTTTGGCACCACCACCGGAAAGGGCACGGTGGGGTTGTTGGGGATGGGCTTTCGGACTTCAGATCTAGTGCTCGAAACCTTTGGCAAAGGCTCCTATACTCAACCCACCTATGAAGTCTCTGGGGAATTGACCTGGCTGCTGACCCAGGAACTTGCCAGCCCAGAAGAACGGGAAGCTCTCACAAAATTGATCGTTGCCCTCACCCGCTTTGCAATGGTCTTTGGTGGCTTCGGCAAATCCTGGCGACGGGCCGACCATCGCCTCTTTTACCCGGACTACTATGACGAGGGCTACAAACCCCTGATTGGGTGTCACTGGCAATGGAACGGAGAGCGATCGCTCCGCAATGATAGTCAAGTTCGCAAGTTGGAGGACATTGGCCCCTTCATCCATCAAGTCCGCCAGATTGCAACCCAATGGATGACTCTTCGCAAAATTCCCACTGCCGCTCAACCCACTCCCTGGCGAGAAACCTGGCATCCCAGCAAAGTTCAAGTCTGGGGACGGCTTGCCAGCGAAGCAGAAGATAGCGAAGCAATCCACTGGCTCCACGGTCCCTATCGAGAAGCCATTCCCCAGGCCAGAATCCGAGAAGGCTCCATTTACCGATCGTCTGTGACAGGACAGGTGGGGCAAATTGGCAGGCTCTGGCATCGCCTGTATCCCGTTGTAATCTTGCGGAAAAACCCGGACAATCCCAAAAAGCCGATTCCGCGCCAAACCAGCCAATTTCTTGAGTTACTCACCCTCTTCCCCGATGACTCAACCGAGGCGATCGACTTCCTGAATTTTCTGGAAACCCAGCAGAAATCATTTGTGAAATTGTGGCCCTCGTCCTAAATAGTTCTGGGAATAATTTGGAAGTTCAACCTTCGATGTTCCCAGAACTCAGAGAACCCGTTCCTCAATTGATTGTTGTGGATTGGGAGTTAGCGTTCCTGATGCGATCTTTCCTTCTGACTTTGGGGAGTGATGCGATCGGGCCAAGACAGTTCAGATTCAATGTAATCGGATTTCCACTGATTTCTTCGCCTAATTCCATCACTTATACCAGCCCTTAGGGGTGATTGAAGGGGTAGACTCAATCGTACTGTTTCGAGAGAGATTACCCATGCTTGCTTTTCACCATCCCCAGGGTCGTTTCAATTACCGGACTGCTGCGGTCCTCCTCGATCGCGATCGGGTGCTGGTTCATCAAATTGAAGGGTATTCGTTTTGGGCCTTGCCAGGGGGACGGGTTGAATTTGGAGAATCCTCAGAAAAAACGATCGTGCGGGAGATGGTCGAAGAATTGGGTGTAGCAGTGCAGGTAGAGCGGCTGCTGTGGCTGGCAGAGTGTTTTTTCACATTCGAGAAGACCCCCTTTCACGAAATCGCC
>JANRKG010000206.1:0-2465 GCA_033763635.1 Leptolyngbyaceae cyanobacterium bins.59 | reverse complement strand
GGCGGGATGCGTGGGCACCGTCAGCTATCGCATTCTAGGAGACGTGGAACCTATTACGGTAAAGCAACTTAACACCCTGGCTGATTTTGCCCTCTATGCCGGAGTGGGCCGTAAAACCCCAATGGGCATGGGCATGATCCGACGTTCCAATAAATAGGACGGGAACAATGGCTGACATTGAGTACATTCCGATCGCAGCCCTCAACCAATATGCCTACTGCCCCCACCGTTGCTGGCGTATGTTCTGTATGGGTGAATTCATTGACAATCAGTACACGATCGAGGGCACCAGCCTACACGATCGCGTCCATACTCCGGGGGAGGGGCAGCGGGAAGAAACCTGGCAATTTCGAGCGGTCTGGTTGAAATCGGAGCGCTATCAATTGATTGGCAAATCCGACTTGATCGAAGAGAGTGATGGACAGTGGTATCCCGTCGAATACAAACGCGGACACCGGGGAGAATTCGACAATGATGAATTACAAGTCTGTGCCCAGGCCCTTTGCCTGGAGGAAATGACAGGTCAGCCAGTGCCCCTGGGCTATCTCTATTACGCCCAATCCCATCAACGTCAGCCTGTTGAAATCTCCCAGGCATTACGAGAAACAACAATCGCGACGATCGCAGCGATCAGCAACCTCTTCCAGTCCGGCAAAATGCCCCCTCCCATTTACAGCCCCCGTTGCAAGGGATGCAGTCTGTACGAACCCTGTCTTCCCAAAGCCACCGGAAAAGTTAAACGCTATCAAGAAAACTAACAAAACCTATGGGCACTCTCTACATCACCCAAGATGATGCCTTTATTGGCAAAACCGACGAACGTTTAACGGTACGGGCCAACAAGCAAACCTTACTGGATGTTCCCCTCCTCAAAGTAGAAGGAGTTGTAGTCATGGGGCGGGCTACTGTCTCCCCCGCTGCAATCATGGAACTCCTGGAACGCAAAATTTCTCTCAGTTTCCTGACCAGTACGGGACGCTACCTGGGCCGATTAGAACCCGAACTGACCAAAAACATCTTTGTACGCTCGGCTCAGTGGAAAGCGATCGCTCCCTCAGAACAGGCAACCCATCTGGTTCAGGGATTTGTGCGGGGCAAATTGAAAAATTACCGAAATACCTTGCTCAGAAGTCAACGGGAATTCCCGGACCTGGATTTGAATGCTGGACTCACGCAATTAGAGCAGGCGATCGCCCCCATTGATAAAACCCATTCCATTGATTCCCTGCGAGGTTTAGAAGGAGCGGGCAGTGCGGCTTACTTCGGTAAATTCAACCAACTGCTTCGAGCAGAAGGATTCCAATTCGAAGCCCGACGACGGCGACCTCCCACCGATCCTGTCAATGCCCTGCTCAGTCTTGGCTATGCCTTGCTACGTCATGATGTTCAAAGTGCGGTTAATCTCGTGGGCTTTGATCCCTACCTGGGCTACCTCCATACTGAGCGCTATGGTCGTCCTTCTCTGGCTTTGGATCTCATGGAAGAGTTTCGCCCCCTCGTTGTCGATGCAGTGGTTCTCAGTAGCATCAATCGTCGGGCGATCGGTCCTCAAGATTTTGTGACTGAACCCCTCAGTGGAGCCGTTTCCCTGACTCCAGACGGGCTTCGAACATTTTTGCGCCAGTACGAACAGAAAAAGCAATCCAAGTTCAAACATCCCGTCTTGCAAACCCAATGTACCTACCAGGAAGCCTTTGAAATCCAGGCACGGCTTCTCGCAAAGTATCTACTGGGAGAAACCGATAAATATCCACCTCTGGTCTTGAAGTAGCCCCATGTACATCGTCATTTCCTACGACATCCCAGAGGACAAACGGCGCACCAAAATCCATAAAATTCTCAAATCCTATGGTCAGTGGATGCAATATAGCGTGTTTGAATGCGACCTGACTCAAACCCAGTATGCCAAGCTCCGATCGCGGTTAAGCAAGCTGATTAAGCCGGACCAGGATAGTATTCGGTTTTATTTCCTCTGCGCCTGCTGCAAAGATAAAATAGAGCGCATTGGTGGGGAGATGCCACGGGATGAAACGGTATTTTTTGCCTAGCGCGGATGGGGGGCTGTTTTTTCAGCATGTTGCCAAATATCGGTGCGATCGTTTACCCAGAGCCATTTTCACCACAATTAGCTCCAATTTTGTTCCGCGCAACTCTGCTAAAGCTGACTGAGCTTTCCTTCGAGAGATTAAGCTGTGCTTAGATTTTGCCACTTGAGCAATCAGAAATGCTACGATCCCAGAGATCCGCGCAGTTGTACCTTGAAAACTGCATACTGTTTATGTTCCAGGTGCCCGCCGCTTCCATCAACCGAAAACCCTGTCAGGGATTGAAACTACACAAATGGCTTGCTTATCTGGGTACTTCAAAAGCTTCCATCAACCGAAAACCCTTTCAGGGATTGAAACTGGAAAATCTCAAAAACTACAGCCTTGCCGATAATGCTTCCATCAACCGAAAACCCTTTC
>JANRKG010000205.1:0-4586 GCA_033763635.1 Leptolyngbyaceae cyanobacterium bins.59 | reverse complement strand
CACCTGGGTCTCCGTCTGAAATCCGATAAAACCACCCATCCGTTCAATAATTGCTTTGCTGATGCTCAAACCCAGCCCCGTCCCTCCCTTCTGACGGGTATCGGAAGCATCCGCCTGGGCAAACTTTTGAAACACCCGATCGCGAAAATTCCCCGGAATGCCCGGACCCCGATCGCTCACGGCTACCCGCACCCAGCCCTCCTCCTCCGACCTCACAACCACCTGAACCGTCCCATTACAGGGGGAAAACTTGGCAGCATTTGAAAGGAGATTCGTTAACACCTGAATCAAGCGATTGGCATCTGCCTGGACTTTAATCTCTGGGAGGGAAGTTTCCAGGTTGAACTGCACGCCATATTGTTGCCCATAGGCCCGATTCCCCTCGATCGCCTGTTCGACTAGAGGCACCAGCGCCAGAGATTTCATCTCAAAATTCATTTGACCGGACTCAATCTTTTCGATGTCCAGAATGTCGTTAATCAGCACGACCAGCCGTTCGCTGTTCTTGTAAGCAATCTGAATCAAGTCCTTTACCTGGGTCGGGAGTTCCCCCACCACTCCGCCACAAATCAACCCCAGCGATCCCCGAATAGAGGTCAGGGGGGTTCGTAGTTCATGGCTGACAACGGAGACAAATTCATTCTTCAACCGCTCGACTTGCTTTCGCTCCGTAATGTCGCGCACGATCGCCAGCACTTCCTCAGGCCCACTCACCACCAATCGAACCTCATACTCGCGAGTTCGGTTGTTCAGAGACCATTGGTATTCAAAAATCTGAATTTCTCCTGTCTCCAAAGCACGCTCAATTTGGGGCAGACCATTACGAATTACATTCTCTGGTAGAAATTGACGGATAGCCTGTCCCTCCGCCCCACTCATGGCAAATAGGGTTTCAAAATCAGTCGGAACCCTAAAGTTACGGTAGGTGCCATTGCGATGGATACAGAACATGACATCCGGGATAGCATTCAGCAGGACTCGGTTGTGGGCCTCACTCTCTTGAAGCGCTACTTCTGCCATTTTATGGGCCGTAATATCCCGCACGCTTCCCTCGTAATAAAGTAACTCGCCATCCGGGTTGTATACGACATGGGCATCTTCTGAAATCCAAATTTGACGGCCATCCTTGCGGTACACAAGGGACTCAAATCCTTCCACCATTCCCTGCTCTTGCATTAACTGGGCAAAGGTCTGCCGTCGTTGAGGATCGACATAGAGTTGATGTTCAATATCCGTCAGTTGCTTGATTAACGCTTCGGCTGAATCATAGCCATAGATGCGTACCAGGGCTGGATTCACATTCAAGTAACGCCCCTCTGGAGTAGATTGAAAAATGCCCTCCGTTGCGTTCTCAAAAATACTGCGGTACTGCAATTCCGCCTGTCGGAGCGCTTCAATCGTCTGCCGTTGTCCGGTAACATCTCGCAAAATGGCATACAGTAAACCTTCTGAGCCAAGAGGGGCGATCGTCCAGGCAAACCAGCGATAGCAACCGTTGTGACACAATTGCCGACTTTCAAAACAAATCGCTTCAGCCTCTAAGGACAGTTGGTACACAGCGGATTTCACAACTTCGCGATCATCAGGATGAATCCATTCCAGATAAGGATGGCTCTGTAACTCCGCCACTGAAAACCCGACTGCTCTTTCCCATACGGGGTTGAGGCGCTTAAAGTATCCATTTATACCGATGATGCAAAGCATATCAGGCGAGAGGACAAAGAAGGGATCATCCTCAGCCAAACATAGAGAACCATTCATAAGAAGTCTTCAGGGAAGCGAAAGGATGATGGGATCGAAAGGTCAAGCAGTGAGTTGCGGAAAAAGGCTGATCGTCATCAGTTAAATCTACTACCGTACATACAATAAAATTACCCAGTTCTACGGAGAGAATACCACTGGGGAAATTATCTACGAAAATAACCGGGGAAGTTTGATCTTTGCTCCTTGCCCTCTTAAGAATAACGATCGGCAATCGGTCGGGTCGCATCCTTCACCAATCATCGGCTTCATCTCGATCGAGATAATCGTCAACGGATTCCGAGCGGCTTAAACTTCCCGAATTCCAGGCTCCTTGAACGATCGCGGCCCCTAAAATGCCAACCCCTATGCTAAAGGACAACACAACCCCCACCGGAATCTGGATGGACTGTAACGTAAAGAACTTAAGCGAAACAAGCGTTGCATTCTGAACTGAGAGAATTGCAATCGCGACAATCCACCCGGCTGTTAGCAGTGCAAGCAACCCATTCACCATCGTCTCGATTCTCCAGTTTGTAAGGGTTATCGCCCTTCTATCGTAGTGGACCTGACCTGGAACATCAAAATTGTTTCTATGAACTAAAACGATTTTTAGAGAAAGAATCATTCAATTTGACAGAAAAAACCTGTCCTAAGAGACTTACATAAAAATTCCCTCTTCAGAGTTAATACATAAGCGGGCTTGCAGGTGAAGAAAGTTCAATTCTGTATTAACTGCAATAAAGATTCGGTATGATTCTTGTACTTAAGCAATTATCTGTAAAAGATTCGATATGATTCTTATACTTAGATAATCTTCTTTAAGGTGGGTGTATAAAATAAACCACTTTTCACTTCTGAAAATCGGTTCTTTTACGAATTTTGGTGTCTTATCGCTTTAGCTCCTTCCCATTACCTATTTCCGATTTCTTTGCCTGAACTTTGCCTGAACATTGCTAGTTCACAATTCATTCGCCTCTACAGCGAATCCCTTCTTCCAGGAGGGGTTCGTTTGGGCAATCTCCATTGTGTGAAAACCCCTTTTTTGTTTCTAAAAAGCCTGTTGATATCTGGATGTTTGCAATGACCTACCTACCCGCTGTCAGTGTCGCCTCAAATCAAGACGTTACGACTCGCTCTACCGGGAAATTGACTCCCCTTTATCGGGGCAATCGGCCTCCCGTTTCAGGTGAGGAAGTCTCTTCCCTGGCTTCCTTATGGGCCAGAAAGTACGTAGCTTCTGTGACTTACCAGAAGGAGACGGATGCGCTTCGCCAGCAACCCGATTTAACAACAGCGACATCTCGTGAAGGGCGGGCTGAGACCGTTTTGCGGCTGATGCAGCAGTTAAGCTTTGCCAGTGCCCGCGCCTGGTCGATGACAGAAACCCTGTTATCGGCTGAAATGCAGCGGCATCAGATCGATTCATCCCTTGTGAATCCCTGGCAAATTGCAGGAGATACCCATGCCCTGTTTGAAAAAGCCTTAAAGGCTTACACGGAGCGAGTCACACCCCGACGGCTTTCTGTAGTGATTGGCAGTGCTTTTGGGCAAATGCGCCAAAAGTATGTGGCAGTTGATCCCCGGGTGCTGGGTTTTGTCAGCATGCAGTTTCATAACACGGGTCTTGTGTTGTTAGAAAAGCTGTCTCACACCGAACAACTCCTTCTAAATCCCTATTTGAAAGTGATGGATGACCACATGTACATGCCCCTGCGGCAAACCTACACAGCAGCGGCCCAACATGAACTGGAATCTCCTGCCTTACAGGCCGTGCAAAAACTTCTGCCCCTCAGTACCCGCATTGCCCTGGCCGTTTGTGAACAGGTCAGCCGTCAGAATCCTGGATATCGCAGTTCAGGAGGGTTGCTCAATTCCTCCACCGTCCGCACTTCCAGCATCCGCGATGTGGAAATGTTTCAGGTTTACCTCTGTCTCTGCGTTCTGGAGGGCAGCATCCAATCGGTTCAGCGGGAATTGTTTCCCCTCTGCGTCATGCTCTACCCCAACCTGAATGTCAGTTGGCATCTGGTTCAAAGCATGCTGCAAACCCTCAGTTGGGAGATGCACGATCGCCTCTCTCCCGATGCTCTAGCCATCTTCCTACCCTACTTGCAGGTTTTCCAGGAGATGTTTTCGCCAGAGGTCTTTGGAGGAAGATAGTTCAGATCAAGGGCAAATAGACAGCAGGAAAAACCCAGGTTTATCTTCAGAACGGAACACCATTCAACCAAAGCTGTCTGTTGCTTGATCCGTTGCCTGATCGATTTCCAGTGAAAGGGCCAACTGATAAAGTTCCCGGCGGGACAGGGAGGTTTGCTGGGCTAATTCCCGACTTGCCTGCGATCGAGAAAGTCCCTGATTAATGAGTGCCAGTAACTCTTGTTTGAGGACAGTTTCCGAAAGGCAGTGGTCTTCTTGCACCCTGCCCGCAACGACTAACGTAAATTCTCCCAGAGCTTCCCTGGTTTGATAGTGGTCGATCGCCTCTTCCAGGGTGCCCCGCCAGAACTCCTCGTGCAATTTGGTTAATTCCCGGGCCAGCGTGATCTTGCGATCGGCCCCCCAAATCTGACTCATTGCTTCTAGCGTGGCTAATAACCGATGGGGAGCTTCATAGAAAATCAGGGTTCGGGGTTCGGATTGTAAGGCTTCCAATCGCTCCCGACGGGACTGTTCTTTGGTAGGCAAAAACCCTTCAAAAATAAAGCGATCGGTGGGCAAACCTGAAGCACTCAGGGCGGTAATCGCAGCACTGGGTCCGGGAATGGGAATCACAGGAATTCCGGCTTCGGCACAGGCAGCGACAATTTCATATCCGGGGTCAGAAATTCCGGGCATCCCTG
>JANRKG010000204.1:0-13672 GCA_033763635.1 Leptolyngbyaceae cyanobacterium bins.59 | reverse complement strand
GTGCGAGACAGTTGGAAACTTGCTTGAACACCGTAGGAGATGAAGGAGGCTTTTCCTGTACGGATATTAGAGGTCAAGCTCCCTGTACCATGCTGAAGACCACTGTCGTTGTAGCCATTGATGTAGGTCAGCCCCAACTTCAAGCCTTGGAAGGGAGTTAAAACCACTTGGCCTAGAGCAGCATAGTCTCCACTAAATAAACCATCGCCGAGAGAAGGAAGGTTTGCCTCACCAGCTAGGTATGCCGCATCAACGCGCAGGAAACTGCTCACGTTCCAGTTGAATGCAATACCCTTGTTGTTCCCAGTCCGGAAGATGGGGTTGAAGCGCCCGAATCGGGAGAGCGCACCACTTTCGCTAGCTTCAAAAGGGCTAACCGTGTCAACTAAAGCGTTCAACTCACGACCGTTGGCAGCAATTAGAACCCGCAGGGGACGACCAATTTGGAAACGATACTCGAATTGCTGAACTTCAACCGCGTTACCATTGTTGAAACTGTAACCCAAGCGACCTTCCCGACCCGGCGCAACCCGCTGATTTGCAGGATCAGTACCTACTCGGTCTACATCAAGGATGTTTCCAGATTGCAAACGAACTCGTAAGCGGTCAGTTCCGGTAAAGCTGGTATCAAAGTTCAGACGAACCCGATTCCCAAAGGTTGTGTTGTAACGGTCTACATCCCCTGTCGTTCCTTCACTCGCGTCTCCAAACGCATCAATCAAAGTGAAGATTGCTTCACCACGCAACTTGGTGGTGGTAGAGAACTGCTGAGCTTCCAACTTAGCAGTTCGAGCTTCAAGGGCATCCACGCGACCGCGCAGGGTTGCCAGTTCAGCCGCGAACTCTTCTTGAAGACGACGCAGGGTTTCCAGGTCTTCCTTCGTTACCAAATCAGCCGTCGCAGCAGCAATCAACTCATTAACTCGATCCATACAGGCGTTCAAACCTGCTGCGAATTCATAACGGGTCAGAGGACGGCTCCCCCGATAGGTTCCGTCAGGATACCCCGCGATACAGCCATAGCGCTCAACCAGAGATTGCAGAGCTTGGAAGGCCCAATCACTCGGTTGAACGTCTGAAAGTTGGGAGATGGAGGTCAGTTGGCTCATCCCATCTCGACGAGCGCGCCCTTCGTTGCTGTACTGTTTGACCTGATTTAGAACAGAATCGTTTGCACCTGAAGCAGAAGGAACAGTCTCAACACCATTGCTGCGAACTTGAGCCGTTGCAGGGAGTGATGTAAGAACAGCAGCCCCTAGAAGCACAGGAGCGACTAACAAAGACTTCAATGAAAATTTGTACATTACTATGCCCTCACACCTACAGAAAGCTTATGAGCTTTAAGATTCAGTAACTACCGTATCATTTTAGAGAACAAATTTCATGTATGCCAGATTACAGGGGTGTTGGACCTGGAAATATGAACTCTAAAATCATCATGAAAACAAAAGAAAAGAAGGTATACCTTTAAGTAATACCTTCTCTAAATTACCAATTAATAGAAGCAGTTAAGCTTCAAACTTACCAATCCTTTCGATTAGAAAGTAAAGGTTGTTCTCAAAGTACCAATGACAATGTTGTCATTTCGGCTGTCTTGACCAGGAGCAATAATCCAGATCACACCAGGTGTGATAGAGATATTGTCACTCACCTGATACTTGTAGAAGCCTTCTACGTGGATAGGGTTGTTGTTACGGAAGTTAGTTTGAAGCACAGAGGACTTCAGCCCAGCCAGGTAAGGTTGAACCCCTACTACAATCCCGCCTAAGTTCCCCGCTCGACCGAGGTCAGGGAAGGCAAGACCGACGGCATAGCTCCAGATATCTCCATCTCCAAACCCGATCGATCGAGCAGCCGTGTAATTGACCCAACCATTAATGGCAAACCGGGGACTAAACTTAAACGATGCAGAAGCACCATAGGAATTAATCGCCGTTCCGTTGGGACTAGCATTCGTGAGAAGGTTAATCACATTGGTCCCTACCGCACTACCCGCAGTACCCGCACCTGTATCGTAAATGGCGTTCCCTTGCTTCCTGTAAGCATTAACGTAAGTTAAGCCTATCGAGAAAGCATCACTTGCATTAAAGGTTAACTGTGCTAATGCAGAGTAGTTGCCATTAAACAAGCCATTGCCAGCTTGAGGTAGGTTAGCTGCAAAATTTCTTCCATTGCTTGCTAAGTAGCCTAAGCTCAAGGAAACATTTTTGCTCAGGTTGTAATTCAAACCAACCCCGCTACCACCTCCAATATCATAGATGGGGTTACGTTGAGCGAAGATGGACAGAGGACCTGTGCCACCATCGAAAGCATCCAAGTAAGGGCTAATGGTAGGAGCATAGTCATACTGCAAACCTGCATAGGCAGGAATATACAACTGACCCTTATCCCCTAAAGGAAGGTAGTAAGCCAACCAACCCAGGTTCACTGTGTTACGACCAGGGTTGAAGTTAATTGCTTGAGTTGCCTCAGTCCCATTTCCAGGAAGGGCAAAAGGACCTGCATTACCAGAGTCCAAACGAGTGACCAGCAAATCTCTACCCGTAAAGCTGGTCTGGAAGTTTAAACGAACCCGATTTTGGAAGACGACTTGGTTATCAGACTTAACAGGAGCATTCAGATTCCCGTTTGGGTCCAAGGCTGTATCCAGCCCAGTTACCGGAGAAGTTCGAATGTTGGGGTTATTCAAAGGGCTGCTAATCGCGAAGATTACTTCCCCAACCAGCTTAGTAGTAGTAGAGAACTGTTGGGCTTCCAGTTTAGCAGTCCGAGCTTCGAGGGCATCCACCCGACCGCGCAGGGTTGCCAGTTCAGCCGCGAACTCTTCTTGAAGACGACGCAGGGTTTCCAGGTCTTCCTTCGTCACTAGATCAGCCGTCGCAGCAGCAATCAGCTCATTAACCCGATCCATACAGGCGTTCAAACCTGCGGCGAATTCATAGCGGGTCAGAGGACGGCTTCCGCGGAAGGTGCTGTCGGGATAACCCACAATACAGCCATAGCGCTCAACTAGAGATTGCAGAGCTTGGAAGGCCCAATCAGTGGGCTGAACATCAGACAGTTGAGAGACAGAGGTGACTTGATCGATATCCTTAACGGAAACACCTTGCCCTTCAGCGCTGTATTGCAGAAGTTGGCCTTTTGCGGGGGACTGGCTCGGTTGGGCCTGGGCGACATGGGTTGGTAAACCAGGAATGGCTTGGGCTGTGCTAGCTTGAGCTACTTGTTCAGACACCGCGCCAGCAGCCATTGCTGATGAAGACACCGCAAGTGCAGCACCTAAAGCCGCTGGGCCAACGAGCAATGATTTCAACAAAAGTTTTGACATAGTATATTGTTCTCCTCACACCTGTTGGGGGGATACCCTAGACCGCGTTGCTTTCCAGGATAACTCACCGTTCTTAGAATTGCGATTCTACTGATACTTACGCACAACGCTTATTCATGAATCTCATTCGGGAACCTTGCTCAGAGCTATTTCTCAAAGCTATTCCAAAGTTACCCATGCAAAGCGATTTGTACGTCGTCACACCACTCTGCCTTCAAGCACGAGACTTGATTTTGCAATTTGAACGATTCAAACCTTTAAGCTCAAATCATTGTTAAGCAGCATGAAGAATGTATGCAGGAATACGCCTAAGTATCTTAACAGATTCAGCCGCAGAGTTCTACCCTTTCTCTTGAAGCTGATCAATTCATCCATACTAAATGTCTGGATGTTCTAGCAAAGGACATCTGCTGGAAACAAGTTGGGCTAAGTACTTTAGGGAATTTTAGAAATGATTTGAGCAAGGTCAAAATCTTTTTGAGTCAAACCACCAGCATCGTGGGTGGTCAGGGTAATCCAGACTCTGTTGTAGGAGATTGTGATATCTGGGTGATGACCTGCCGCTTCTGCTGGCTGTACTAAGCGATTCACAAAATCGATCGCTTCCAAAAAGTCTTTGAACCGCCGTAATGTCTTCAGTTCTTTGCCTTCAACAGTCCAACCTGCAAGGGTATTGACAAGAGATTGGATCTCAGAGTCATTCAACAACTGCGCCATATTATTAACGTGAAAGCCAGTGAGAAGTACAAATTAGAAGGTAAGTAACTCAAATATCTTAAAATAAGATCTGCCAAATAAATTAAGTTCCAAAAGCTATCCGCTCCCACTTGAAGAATTCAAGCTAAGTGTCTGGAAAAACCATAAACTTAGCCACGAACAATTAAGTGGGAGCGGTCTAGTGGGTCTTCAGATTGAAACCAGACTGCCGAGAGGAACTCTCTGCCAATCCGGGTTGATAGCCCGAAGGCTAGAAACCCTGGCTCTGGGTGAGCCAGAATTGACTGTTAGAGAACAGCCCCGGCACACAGCCGGCTAACTTCAATCAGATGACCCATGCATTTACTACTGTCTGTCATGGGCATCACCTCCTTGTTCCCTAAGCGGTTTCTTAAGTAGTGGAGTAGTAGGATTGATCCAACGAATCAATCTCTTCACTTAAGATAACACGGGCAAATTGGTTTGTGGGATCTACTCAAAATAAAAGCCCTCGCTTTGAGTCGAGGGCTTTGAGAGGAACAATTGTTTCCTACCGATTGTTTCCTACAGAGCGTTACCGCGAGGCAGTACTTCTTCAGGGAAGACAAAATGTTCATGGGGTTGGTCTTGGGGAGCCATCCAGGCCCGAATCCCCTCATTCAGCAGAATGTTCTTGGTGTAGAACGTCTCAAATTCAGGGTCTTCCGCCGCTCGCAACTCTTGCGACACGAAATCGTAAGCCCGCAGGTTCAACGCTAACCCAACCACTCCAACCGCACTCATCCACAGCCCCGTCACCGGAACAAACAACATGAAGAAGTGCAGCCAACGCTTGTTGGAAAACGCAATCCCGAAAATCTGCGACCAGAAGCGGTTCGCAGTCACCATCGAATAGGTCTCTTCCGCTTGCGTCGGGTTGAACGCCCGGAAAGTGTTCGACCCTTCCCCATCTTCAAACAACGTGTTCTCTACCGTCGCACCGTGAATCGCGCACAACAGCGCTCCTCCCAGTACCCCAGCCACTCCCATCATGTGGAACGGGTTCAACGTCCAGTTATGGAAGCCCTGGAAGAACAGCAAGAACCGGAAAATCGCAGCCACTCCAAAGCTCGGTGCAAAGAACCAGCTTGACTGACCCAACGGGTACATCAAAAACACTGACACAAACACTGCGATCGGAGCCGAAAAGGCGATCGCGTTGTAAGGACGAATGCCCACAAGACGGGAAATCTCGAACTGGCGGAGCATGAAGCCAATCAGACCGAAGGCCCCGTGAAGGGCAACGAAAGCCCACAGCCCACCCAGTTGACACCAGCGAGTGAAGTCACCCTGAGCTTCCGGTCCCCACAGCAGCAGCAGGGAGTGACCCAGGCTGTTGGGAGGGGTGGAAACTGCCACCGTCAAAAAGTTGCACCCTTCCAGATAGGAGCTTGCCAACCCGTGGGTGTACCACGAAGTTACAAATGTGGTCCCGGTCATCCAGCCCCCAACCGCCAGAAACGCGCAGGGGAAAAGCAGGATACCAGACCAGCCGATGAAGACGAAGCGATCGCGCTTGAGCCAGTCATCGAGGACATCAAACCATCCCCGATTGGCTTGCGCACGTCCCATTGCTATGGTCATTTCAAATCCTCTTATGTATTGCAGCCGATTCTCTCATCTCCGTGACAACTTCTACATAGGTATTAATACACATGCAAAATTCCTTAGTAGAACTCCATATTTCACTCAAAGTCTTGCCCTGAAAGAGTAAATTCCCTTTAAAGACAATCTAAGACGCTGGAGCTGACCTGTCAGCGGACGTTGCAAAATGGGAGTTAACGATTCTATATGATAATAAATATTAGAATTTTTACAATCTGATACGTATACAGCCTCACAATTCTTTAGCAAATTTCCCTGAGATACTTCAGTAGAAGAATCATTGAGTGAATTTAGCTGGTTAATGCTTTCTACAATTCTGTTTACAATTGCCGGATTTTGAGTAAAGAAAAACCTTGTATCCAACAATCGCTTAACAAAAATCGCTTAACAAAGTCCCTGGGTAAGTCCCTACAATGGCTAAATGCTCTACAACTTCCCGTACAACTTCCCGGATGGATAGCAAAATCCCTAAACTCCCTGTCCTGTAATCCTTTTACCTTTGCTGCTAGTGTTGAGATAAAGGCGAATCAGAAAAAGCTAAATAAATTCATGAGTGTGCAACTGAACGTTACAAACGATCGCGTCCTACGCGTGTCTATTCTGGGGTCCCGCCGATTGAGCAACTACTGGTGGGCGACCATTACCACGATGGGAGCGACAGGGTTCTTTCTGGCGAGTCTTTCCAGTTATTTCAAAATCAATCTGTTGCCCATCAGCAACCCAACAGAGTTAGTTTTTGTGCCCCAGGGACTCGCAATGGGGTTTTATGGCGTTGCAGGATTACTCTTAGGGACTTATCTCTGGTTGGTCATTGCTTGGGATGTGGGGGGTGGTTACAACGAATTTAACCGAGACACCAACACAGCCCAAATTTTTCGATGGGGCTTTCCTGGAAAAGACCGCAAGATTGAGTTTACGTGTCCGTTAGAGGATGTTCAGGCGGTCCGGGTTGACATCAAAGAAGGGCTGAATCCGAAACGGGCCTTGTATCTAAAAGTCAAAGGACGGCGAGATATTCCTTTAACCCGTGTCGGGCAGCCTGTCTCCTTAGCAGAATTGGAAAATCAGGGTGCGGAACTCGCTCGTTTTCTCCGGGTACCCCTGGAAGGGTTGTAGAACAAACTTAAAAACACGGGTAGTGGCAACTTCTTTAGAAAGGTAGAGACGGCAGTTGCTAAAACCATAAGACAATCCAATCGAACTTTAATTATTGATTATGTTTACCAAGGTGTCCCGCTGGTTGGTTTCTTTTCTGGCGATCGGAATCTTTCTGATCACAGCCTGTACTTCCGAACCCTCTGCAAATTCTGCCCCTGCGACCTCCTCACCCGCAGCGAATTCCCAAACCACCCAATCCCCTTCTGGTCAAACCCCGAAGAAGGATACACTGGATGGGAAGTCTTCTGGATCTGGTGTCATGTCTTCTTCCGAAATTGCTCGTCAAAATCGTCTGCCCTATCTTGAGGGCAATGCAACCATTGAAATCACTGTCAACGACTCACCGATCGTGATCGAGGTTGACGGAGGAGATGCACCGATCACCGCAGGAAATTTCGTGGATTTGGTGAACCGAGGAATCTATGACGGGGTTGTTTTCCACCGCGTCGTTCGGGAACCACAGCCCTTTGTGGTTCAAGGGGGAGATCCTCAGAGCAAAACAGGTTCCAATGTTCCTGCTTCTCGCTGGGGAACGGGGGGCTTTGTTGACCCTGCCACCTCTAAACCCCGAAATATTCCTTTGGAAATCAAGCCAGAAGGAGCGGATGTCCCGCTCTACAGCAAAACCTTTGAAGCGGCAAGAATTCCCGGTTCTCCTAAGTTGAAGCATAAGCGGGGTGCGGTCGCGATGGCCCGCTCTCAGATGCCCGATTCTGCTTCCTCCCAGTTCTACTTCACTCTGTCTGACCTGGAGTTTTTAGATGGCAACTATGCCGTTTTTGGCTATGTCACTCAAGGTATGAACGTGGTCGATAAGATTCAACAAGGCGATCGCATCCAGTCGGCAAAAGTTACCAAGGGACTGGAAAATCTGAAGGCTAGCAGTTAACAAAACCCTTGGAGATTGTTGTCACCGGAATCGGTTTGATTTCCGCGTTGGGAAATCTTCAAGAAACCTGGCAAGCTTTGCGAGAGGGGCGATCAGGCATTCAGCGAATTCAAGCTTTCCCCGAATTACCTTCTTATCCTCTCGCTTGCGTGGGTTGTTCCCCTGCAAACGTTCAAGATCTAATTCAACAGGCCACGTCTGACGCTTTACAGGATGCAAAGTTGTCGCATCCGTTGCCGACCTGTGGGGTTGTAATTGGCTCTAGCCGCAGCCATCAAGCGCAGTGGGAACAGTTGGCAGCGCAAAAAGTTTGGAAAGAGTTGAGTGGCAGGAATAGTCTACTATCAGCGAATTGGCTGGCTACATTACCCCATACTCCCGCTACCACCGTTGCCCAACATATTCAAACCCAGGCTCCCGCGCTGGCTCCGATGGCGGCTTGTGCCACCGGGTTGTGGTGCCTGACGTTAGGGTTAGAGCTACTGGAAACCCAGCAGTGCGATCGGGTCTTGGTTGGAGCGGTGGAAGCGCCCATCACGCCCCTGACCCTGGCAGGTTTTCAGCAGATGGGGGCACTGGCGCAAACCGGAAGCTTTCCTTTTGATCGCCAGCGGGAAGGGTTGGTGCTGGGGGAAGGGGCGGCGGTTTTAGTCCTGGAATCTAAAGAGATGGCAGTGCAGCGATCGGCCCGAATTTATGGTCGAGTCTTGGGGGTGGGGATGACCGCAGATGGGTATCATGTCAGTGCCCCTGCTCCGACTTCCGATTCTGCAAAAGCAGCGATTCGTCAGTGCTTAGAACGAAGTAATTTGACCGTTCAGGACATTGATTACATCCATGCTCATGGCACCGCAACGCCTCTAAACGATCGCAACGAAGCTTATCTCATCCAGCAACTCTTTCCCAAAGGGGTGCCTGTGAGTTCCACCAAAGGGGCCACTGGACATACGTTAGGGGCTTCCGGTGCTCTGGGTGCAAGCTTTTGCTTGATGGCTCTGTATCATCAAATGCTTCCTCCCTGTATCGGACTGCAAGAGCCGGAATTTGATTTGAATTTGATTCGCACAGTTTTACCGAGTTCCGTTAAAAATGCCCTCTGCTTGAGCTTTGGGTTTGGTGGGCAGAATGGGGTGGTGGCCTTTGCTAAGAATTGAGGGGAGAGGCGAAATTTTGGGTCTGTCTAGAGAGAAGCGATGGAAACTTTTGCTTCTGGGTACTGGCCTGCCACGATTGCATACCTCCAAGCAGATTAACTCCGGGCAGTCCGGCCTCCTCCAGTAAACGAACCGCCTTCGCCGATCGCACCCCTGCGGTACAGACCACAATCAGGCGTGGATCGGTGATAAATCCGGCTTGCCAGCGATCGGTTAGGGTTTGCCAAATCCTTTCAATTCCTGTTCCTTGCTGAATTTCTGTTAACGGAACTAACATGGCACCCGAAATATGCCCCGCCTCATACTCCTGGGGAAAACGCACATCAATGAGCAGGAAGCGGTGGCGATCCTCCTGGAGCAACTGCTTCAAATGGGCCACACTCATTTGAGGGATTGTCTTTTGAGGGGTTGCCTGAGAATGCCGAGAGGAGAGGATACCGAGAAATCGATAAAAAAGAAATCGACAACAAACCGTGAAAGCAATCGTCAGTCGTGGCTGAAGTGAACGGGTGAATGCTTTCATGAAATCCTTTCCAGGCAGTGAATCAATCCCTTCCTGCCCAGATACAGACTCCTCTGTGGGAATTTCGCAAACCCAGTTTTGTGAGTCCCCACTGAGGTACTCTAGAGAGAGTGCCTGATTTGATTACCTCTCTAGCTATGTCTCCTACTGCATCGTCCACGCTTTCCACACCCACTCGCACCATCCGCATTGGTTCCCGAAAAAGCCAACTGGCTCTCGTCCAGACCTATTGGGTTCAAGAGCAACTTCAGAAGCATTTTCCCGATCGCACCTTTGAAGTGCATACCATGAGCACTCAGGGCGACAAAATTCTGGATGTGGCCCTCGCCAAGATTGGGGACAAGGGACTCTTCACGAAAGAACTGGAAGTGGGGATGATCTCAGGGGACATCGATTTCGCGGTGCATTCCTTAAAAGACCTGCCAACCCGCCTCCCCGAAGGGTTGATGTTAGGGGCTGTCACGGAGCGAGTGAACCCCGCCGATGCGTTGGTTTTACATGCCAAGCATCAAGGGAAGCAAATTGATGCCTTACCCGAAGGGGCTGTGATCGGCACCTCTTCCCTGCGCCGATTGGCTCAGTTGCGCCATCATTACCCCCACCTGGCATTTAAAGATGTGCGGGGCAACCTGAATACCCGTCTGCAAAAACTGGATAATGGCGAGTATGATGCTTTGATTCTGGCAGTTGCCGGATTGGAACGCTTAGGGATGGCCGATCGCATTCATCAGGTTTTACCATCTGAAGTTTCGCTTCATGCCGTCGGTCAAGGTGCTTTGGGGATTGAATGTCGATCGGATGACCCCGAAGTCCTGACCGTTCTTAAAGCCCTGGAACATCTTCCAAGCGCTCAACGGTGTTATGCAGAACGGGCATTCCTGCGGGAATTAGAAGGGGGATGTCAGGTGCCGATCGGGGTTAATACGGAGCTTGAAGATGGTATTCTGACCCTAACAGGATTGGTCGCCAGTTTAGATGGCCAGCGTCTCGTAAAGGACCAGGTTTCCGGTGCGCCAGAAGAGGCTGAAAAGCTGGGGATAGAATTGGCCCATCGTCTGCGCGAGCAGGGGGCACAAGAAATCCTGAACGAGATCCTGGCTGAAATTCAGCGGGGTTAATAGGGGCTAATTTAAGGATAACCATGCAAATTTTATTCGTTGCTGCGGAGGCCGCCCCCCTGGTGAAGGTGGGTGGGATGGGCGATGTCGTAGGTGCTCTGCCGAAATTCCTCAGGCGCATGGGGCATGATGTACGAATTTTTATGCCCTACTACGGCTTTCTGGCGGACAAGACAAAGGTGCCTAAGGAACCTGTCTGGTCAGGGGCAGCGATGTTTGAAACCTTCCAGGTCTTTGAAACGGTTCTTCCGGGCACGGATGTACCGCTCTATCTGTTTGGGCATCCTGCTTTCGCCTCTCGTCGCGTGTATGGAGGAGAGGATGAGGATTGGCGGTTTACGTTTTTTGCCAATGGAGCCGCAGAATTTGCCTGGAACTACTGGAAACCTGATATTATTCACTGCCATGACTGGCATACGGGGATGATTCCCGTGTGGATGCACCAGTCGCCCGATATCAGTACCATCTTTACCATTCATAACCTGGCTTATCAGGGACCTTGGCGCTGGCGGTTGGAGCAGATGACCTGGTGCCCCTGGTATATGCAGGGCCACAATACGATGGCAGCAGCGGTTCAATATGCCAATCGTGTCACCACCGTTTCCCCGACCTATGCCCAACAAATCCAGACCCCCAATTATGGAGAAACCCTGGAAGGATTAATGTCCTTCATTGGTGGAAAACTCGTGGGAATTTTGAATGGGATTGATACGGAAGTCTATGATCCGACCACTGATAAGTACCTACCCCAAGTTTTCACACCTGACACTCTCGAAGAAAGACGGGTGAATAAAATTTCACTTCAGGAAGAAATTGGACTGGAAGTGAATTCCAAAGCATTTTTAGTGGGGATGGTTTCTCGATTGGTAGAGCAGAAAGGGCTGGATCTGGTGATTCAAATTCTCGATCGCTTCCTGTCCTACACCGACGCTCAGTTTATTTTGTTGGGCACAGGCGATCGGTATTACGAAACCCAGATGTGGCAGATGGCTTCTCGCTATCCCGGTCGCATGTCAGTGTACCTGCTGTACAACGATACTTTGTCTCGTCGCATCTACGCAGGATGTGATGCCTTCCTGATGCCCAGTCGGTTTGAACCCTGTGGCATCAGCCAAATGATGGCGATGCGGTATGGCTGTATTCCGATCGTGCGCCGGACGGGGGGATTGGTTGATACGGTCACTCACCACGATCCGAGCAATCATGCGGGGACAGGGTACTGTTTCGATCGCTACGAACCCCTCGATCTTTATACCTGCATGGTACGAGCCTGGGAAGGCTATCACTTCAAGGATTATTGGAACCAACTCCAGCAACGGGCCATGAAGGCAGATTTCAGTTGGGACAAATCAGCCCGACAGTATGAGCAGGTTTATCGGGAGGTCTTAGGGCTACCCACTCCAGAACCCGCAGCGATTCAACCGTTAGAAGCTGCTTTAAACCAGTAAAGGACATACAGCAAAATAACATACCCGTGAATCGGGTTTCGACTTCGCTCAATCCACAAACAGTTGAGGGCTGAGGGAAACCAAAGCCCGATAGACTGCTACTTGATTCATTTGTAAGTCCCAAATAAAAAGCAGCTAAGACAGCCATTTGATAGATAGGCTCTTCGGATTGATACTGTTAAACTGTTGAAACTCTTTATCGCTAGGGTTCATTGTGAGATTCGATCGCATTTTGCGATTTTTCGTAACTCTAACTCTGCTGGGGGTTGGCTTGAGCGCTTGCACCCCCAGCGGTGATGCCGTTGCCTCCACCTCCTGTAATACAGCCCTCGCGTTGGCAACCTACACCTGGCAAGTAGAGTACTTCACGAGTCGGGGCAATCCCCAGGGCACTCGGATCAAAGAGTTTGCCAACACCCGACTCCTAAACCAAAACGGGAAAAAACCCACCGATGCCGTCACGGGGCCAGACGACAAAGGGGTTTGGTGGCCTGCCCTACCCCCTCGACCCAGTGCCGACGCAATGGATGCAGAACGGCAACCAGGGGAATTGTACGAACCACCCCGACTTCAGCAAACAGTACGCTACACCCTGCAATGTACCGATGGGGAATTGGGAACGGATGATGCGACCTACCGTCAGGCTGCCCGAACCATCCGGGCCGGACAATCTGTAGAGGTGAACTACACCTTGGGGCGAGTGCTCAATCTAAAACAAGCCCAGCCTTAATCGACATAGGCTCTACTACTGGGAGAAAGGCTGATCAGGTCTTCGATATTCCGAAGCATGGTGGCACAAATGGCATCGAGCGGCAAATCATTGGGATCGTGCCCAAAGGGATTTTCAATTTCGATGCCGATCGCCTCGATCCCAAACAAAGTAAAACTGATGAGCGCCACTACGGGGCCTGTCCACCAGCCCAATTCACCCACCATCTGGAAAGGAAGCAACAGACAATAGAGCAGCAAGAGTTGCTTTAAGTGAATCGCGTAGGCCAGGGGCATGGGGGTTCGCAGAATTCGTTCACAGCCTCCCAGATTATCCACCAGGATATCGAGAAGCTGGTGCATCGCTGTCATTTGATGCACATTGAGACGGCCCCTCTGTTCTTGCTCTTGCAGAAAGTCGCTGATCCAAAAAATGACTTCAAGGGGAGGATTATTCATCCCCTTTAATTTGTTGAACTTCGTTGTAGGCATCAATGCTTCGAGTTCAATATTCACCCCCTCCTGACGGAGGTGAAGTTTGGTTGCCACTGCAAACGCGACCAAAAGCTTTAAAGTAGCAATCTTAGCGATATGATCTTGCTCATCCTTCTCAAGCACCGCGACCCAGATGTGACGGGCCAAGTTACGACTAGTATTGACGATCGCCCCCCAGCATTTGCGCCCTTCCCAGAAGCGATCGTAGGCCGTGTTCGTGCGGAAGACGAGCAACAAACCCAAAACAATACTGGGGATCACATTCCCAAAAATGGGTTTGGACACGGCATACCCAGAGACATGGAAGATAGAGACTAAAACGCCAAACGCCCCACAGACGATCGTGCGCGACATGATCGCTGGGATGACCGATCCCCGGAATTGAAAGGCAATACGAAACCAATCTGCGGCTTTAGACGACATACCGTTGTTCAAACACTGTATTTTTTTGAAATATGGGTAATTTTTTGAAATACGGAATTAATCGACCCGTTCTAATTGCCAGAGAATT
>JANRKG010000203.1:0-14482 GCA_033763635.1 Leptolyngbyaceae cyanobacterium bins.59 | reverse complement strand
CGTGGCCTCGGATGCCTCAATCTCCGGTTCTGCTGGGGCTGGTTCTGGCTCGGACTGCTTCAGTGTGCCTTCCGGTACCAGTTCAAGCGTAGAATTTTCCTCTAGCCATCCAATGATTTTTTCTTTTAACAGTTCTTCATGGACGACTTCTTGGAGACGAGCCAGGTCAATTTCTCCCTCTTTGTAGTCCTGTTTGATTTCATTGATACGCGCCTGGACCGCTGCTTCGTCCGCCGTGAGGGATTCTTTCTTAGCAACTTCTCCCAGCGCTAAGGTGCGCTTAATGCGCTCGATCGCTTCTGGGCGAAGGCGTTGCCGCAAATCCGGAATCGTATCTCGGTTCAGGAGTTGCTGGTAGTCTAACCCCTGATTTTGAAGCTGCATCGCTGTCTGAGTCAGCATGTAGGTGACTTCCTGTTCAATCAGGCTCTCTGGCAGATCGACCTCCAGGTATTGCACCAATTCTTTCAGGATGGCCTGTTCTTTGTTCGTGGCAGTTTTGCGATCGGCCTCTTTCTGGAAACGTTCTTCCAGGGACGCTCTGAGTTCCGCCAGGGTTTCAAATTCGCTGATTTCTTTGGCTAAATCGTCATCTAGTTCTGGCAAATCCCGCGTTTTGAGTTCCTTCAAAGTGACGTTGAAAATGGCGGGTTGGCCTGCAATGGATTCTTCTGGATAGTCTTCTGGGAAGGTCACTGTAAATTCGTGATTATCTCCTGGATTCATCCCGACGATGCCATCTACAAAGCCAGCAATAAAGCGGCCTTCTTCCATTTCAATCTGAAAGTCTTTCGCCTGTGCCCCTGAAATTGGCTCTCCGGGGGCTTCTTCCGTGTCAGCCTTGCGACCCGCAAAGTCTACGATCGCCACATCTCCCATTTGGGCGGGCCGATCTTCAACGGGAACGAGGGTTGCCGATGATTTCCGCCGCTGCTCCAACAGTTCATCAACCCGATTGGGATCAGGCTTCACCTCTTCCGCCTGAATCGTGAACCCTTGATATTGGGTGAGGGTGGCTTCGGGTTGCACATCAACTGCTGCTGCAAATGTCAGGGCTTTTCCTGGTTCAAACTGGCCTAACAATTCTTCAAAAGAAGACCGCAGTTCGTAGTTGCCAAGGGCCGCGATCTTTTCTTGCTGGAGCGCTTGTTGAATTGTCTTTTCCAGCAAATCTTCTAAGGCCATCGCCTTAATACGGACGTTGCCAAATCGTTGTAGCAACACCTGGCGGGGAACCTTGCCCTTACGAAACCCAGGAATGTTAGCCGAGCGAGTCAGGTCTTGAATGGCCTTCTCGTAGGCTTGTTTTGACATATCTGGCGAAATCTCGATCTCTAAGCTCAGGCGGCTGGCGGGGAGTTTTTCCTGGGTAACTTTCATCAGTCTTCGATGCTTGCAATAGGTCACTAGACGTTTGGCTCTGCCAACCTGAGAAGATTGATGCTGGGTCCGAAGTCTTCTCTAAAGCCCGTTTGAATTCTCGCTGGAATTAATTGAGGGTACAGAGTTTTCGAGCCAAAACAAACAAAAAATAACAATTTATGTTACAGAGCCGGACAATTTCCTTGGGGGGTAAATTGCCACAATAAGCTATAATAACCCATCCTGACGAAAGCAAAGCATTCTGTAATCAGAATCTATATTGCTACGGTTTAATCGGCCTTCATTTGTGTTGAAATTAGGTTAGAAGCGCTCACACACTGAACAATTTGTCGATGCAACTTTTTGATTTTGAGTCGTCTATGATTTTCAGCAGACCAAAATTCGCTAGTATGTGAACACACCAATTTCCTGAATTTCCATTTCCTAAAGTTAAGGAGTGTTAGTTTGCCTCAGTCTTATCGAGTTGCCGTCCTGGGTGCTACGGGTGCTGTTGGGACAGAATTGTTGGAGTTGTTAGAGAGCCGCAACTTTCCCCTTGCTGAGTTGAAGTTGCTGGCTTCCCCTCGCTCCGCTGGAAGCACTCTGACCTTCAAGGGCGAACCGATAACCGTAGCGGCTGTAGACGATCGCTCCTTCGACAATATTGATATCGTGCTGGCCTCCGCTGGGGCTTCCACTTCACGGGCGTGGGTGAAGCAAATTGTGGCAGCAGGGGCTGTCATGGTGGATAACTCCAGTGCCTTTCGGATGGACCCCCAGGTGCCTCTCGTGGTTCCTGAGGTGAATCCAGAAGCGGTCGATCGCCACCAAGGGGTGATTGCAAACCCCAACTGCACTACTATCTTGATGAGTGTCGCCGTCTGGCCGCTCCATCAGGTCCAGCCTGTGCAACGCCTAGTGGCAGCCACCTACCAGTCTGCCAGTGGGGCAGGGGCCAGGGCAATGGAAGAAATGAAGGCCCAGGCTCAGGCCATTCTCGACGGGCGGACCCCCCAGACAGACATCTTCCCCTATCCCCTTGCCTTCAACCTGTTTCCTCACAATACGAAGTTGAACGAGCAGGGATATTGCGAAGAAGAAATGAAGATGGTCAATGAGACCCGCAAGATCTTTGGGGATGAGGCAATTCGGATTACGGCCACCTGTATTCGGGTGCCCGTTCTGCGTGCCCACTCTGAAGCGATTAACCTGGAATTTGCCTCTCCCTTCAGTGTGGCTCAGGCCCGCTCAATTTTGAGTCAGGCTCCGGGGGTTAAGCTGGTGGAAGACTGGCAAGCCAACTACTTTCCAATGCCCATGGAAGCCAGTGGTCGTGATGAAGTGCTGGTGGGCCGGATTCGCCAGGATATTTCCCATCCCTGTGGTTTAGAACTTTGGCTCAGTGGGGATCAGATTCGCAAAGGAGCCGCCTTGAATGCGATTCAGATTGCGGAATTGTTAGTCAGCCGCGATCGTCTGAAGGGGACTTCACCGTCTGAAAATGTGAGTCCCGATCGCCAACCCTTGACCGCGTAGGCAAATTTCCAAGAAGATTGGAAATTTTTGGCTCGTCAACATCATTGCAAACAAATTTCAGGAGTAGGGTAGGTGTGGTAAATTTCGGACGTGTTCTCACAGCAATGGTGACTCCTTTTCACGAGGATGGCAGTCTGAACTATGCCGTTGCCGAGCAATTGGCAGCCCATCTCGTTCAACAGGGGACGGATACCCTGGTAGTGTGTGGAACAACGGGGGAATCCCCAACCCTAAGCTGGAGTGAGGAATATCAGCTTTTTCAGGTCGTGCAGAATGTTGTAGCAGGGAAAGCAAAGATTGTTGCGGGAACAGGGTCTAATTCTACCCAGGAAGCCATCTCTGCCACCGAAAAAGCCGATAAACTAGGGTTAGATGGAACACTTCAGGTTGTTCCCTATTACAACAAGCCTCCTCAGGAGGGGTTATATCGGCACTTTAAGGCCGTCGCCGAAGCCGCTCCTGAACTTCCGGTAATTTTGTATAATGTTCCCGGAAGAACTGGTCAAAATCTCCAGCCCGAAACCGTTGCTCGGTTGTCAGAGGTTTCTAATATTGTGGCCCTTAAGGAAGCCAGCGGAAATCTAGATCAGGTAAGTCAAACTCGCAAACTGGTTCCTCCTGACTTTGCTATCTACTCCGGTGACGACTCTCTCACCCTCCCCATGCTTGCAGTAGGGGCAGCGGGTGTGATTAGTGTCGCCAGTCATTTAGTGGGGAACCCATTGCAACAAATGATTAGAGCCTTTGAAGCGGGGAACCCGCGTGAGGCTCTGGCGATCCATCTGCGCCTTCTACCCTTGTTCAAGGCTCTTTTCCTGACTGCAAATCCCATTCCGGTGAAGGCTGCTCTGAATTTAAAGGGTTGGAATGTGGGGCCGACCCGTCCACCGCTTTGTGAAGCTTCTGATACTGTGATTGAGGCATTAAAGAGTGCCCTGAATGATTCCCTGATGCCTAATTCTTAGGATGAATGCTTAGGAAGGGAGTTGTTTTCCTGAGCAACCTTTTTGAATAGCTAGCCCCTTCTCTGCTAGCGAAAACTTTCTGACAACTGAATACCTATGAATCTACGAGTACATGAGGATGGCCCTGCTGCTCACTCTGAAACAAAAGATTCTTGCAAAAAGAAGTTTACCTAAGCAGAGCAAGTGCAGAACTCGCACCAATCTATCTATCTCTAGACCCTACTTCCAGATCTCTGAGCGATAGATCTTAGTCCTATTCTGCGTTTTCTAAAAATCTTCTGATAACGCTTTTTCTTCTCTCAACTCTTCTAGCCAAAAGGATACCGATGACTCAAACCGATACAAATCATTCTGCTTCCAATGCTTCAAAGCCTGCCCTTAAAGTCATCCCCCTGGGGGGACTTCATGAAATTGGTAAAAATACCTGTGTCTTTGAAATTAATGACGAAATTCTCCTGCTGGATGCGGGGTTAGCCTTCCCAACAGATGGCATGCACGGGGTCAATATTGTGCTGCCGGATATGACCTACCTGCGGGAAAATCGTCACAAAATCAAGGGCATGATTGTCACTCACGGGCATGAAGACCATATTGGGGGGATTCCCTTTCACCTGAAGCAGTTTGAGATCCCCGTGATTTATGGTCCCCGTTTTGCAATGGCCCTTTTAGAAGGGAAGTTGGATGAAGCGGGGGTGGGCCGCCGTACAGAACTGCGGCGAGTGGCTCCTAGAGAAATCGTGCGGGTGGGCAATTCTTTCCTGGTGCAGTTTATTCGCAATACCCACTCGATCGCTGACAGTTTCACTGTTGCCATCCGCACCCCTGCGGGCGTTGTGATCCATACCGGGGATTTCAAGTTTGACCATACCCCAGTAGATGGGGAGTTTTACGATCTGCAAAAGTTGGCAGAGTACGGCGAACAAGGAGTTTTGTGCCTCATCAGTGACTCCACGAATTCAGAAGTGCCTGGGTTCACCCCTTCCGAGCGATCGGTTTATCCCAATCTCGATCGCGTGTTTAGTCAGGCCACCGGGCGGTTGTTCGTTACGACCTTCGCCTCTTCGGTGCATCGCCTGAATATGATTCTGGAACTGGCCCAGAAACACAAACGGGTGGTCGGTGTTCTGGGGCGATCGATGTTGAATGTGATTGCCCATGCTCGATCGCTGGGGTACATCAAATGTGAAGATAGTTTGCTCCAACCCCTGCATGTGATCAATCAGGTGCCCGATGATGGCGTTCTCATCCTGACAACGGGATCGCAGGGCGAACCGATGTCGGCATTGAGCCGGATTGCCAATGGGGAGCATCCCAAAGTCAAGATCCGGCAAGGGGATACGGTGGTGTTTTCCGCGAACCCGATTCCGGGCAATACGATCTCTGTCGTCAACTTGATTGACAAGATCATGATGCAGGGGGCGAAGGCGATCTACGGACGGGAGCAGGGGATTCACGTTTCCGGGCATGGTTGTCAGGAAGATCAGAAATTGATGATTGGTCTGACTCGGCCCAAGTTCTTCTTACCCGTTCATGGGGAACATCGAATGCTCGTGAAACATTCGGAAACTGCCCAGAAGTGTGGCATTCCCGCTGAAAACATGGTCGTCATTCAAAACGGCGATGTCGTGGAAGTTTCAGAAACAAAGATTCGGGTTGCCGGGAAGGTGCCGTCGGGGATCGAGTTGATGACCCGAGATGGCATTGTGAAGGATGGCGTGTTGAAAGAACGGCAACAACTTGCAGAAGAAGGGATCATTACGATCGCTGCTGCCATCAACTGGAACGGTCGCTTACTGGCCCAACCAGAAGTCCACCTGCGTGGTGTTGTGACGACTGTGGAACGGCCCCTCCTTCAGAGCCTCATTCAACGAACGATCGAAAGCGTTTTAGCGAATCGCTGGAAAGACTTTGCCCGTCGCTTCGGTACGGATGAACTGGAAGTGGATTGGGTGGGACTCCAAACCCAGATCGAGACGGAACTCAGGCGGATGTTGAAGCGAGAACTGCACGGTAATTCTATGTTGCTGTTCTTGATGCAGAAGCCCGATGAAGCGCCCGTAGAAGCCTCCGTGGGGCGGGATTGGGTTCCGGCACGAGTTGGTTCCTGATCTGGTCTGAAAACTACCCTTCCGGTGAGGACGATCGCTGGGAAGCCTGACGATTCTGTTTCCGTTCTAGGAACTGTTTCAGGGCGACCTGGCGATTTGCCATGAAGCGGCTCCAAAAACCAGGGACGATCGTATCCATCGTTTTGGCGATGGCCCAGACTTCTATCGCCAGGAGTTGGTAAGAGGCGCGATCGGCCTGTTGCAAAATTTCTGTCCACCGTTCGGGTTCACTAACTTTATTTGGGTCAGGAGAGGGACCGGGTGGGAACTGGGAAGGAGAGTCGGGCATGGCAGGGAGGATAGATGCAAGTTAGGGCAAAAGGAAAATCCCTTCAATGAATTTGAGAACTTCCAACTCCCCTAGTTTCCGATGTGTTCTAACCCTACCAAAGTTCCCGAAGGGCGGATCGTTTTGTTACAAGTCTATTTTGGGCACTGAATGACCCATCTGCTGAAATAATAATCCTGTTTAGGGTCTCCATCGCCCCGCTCTACAAAACCTTGGCGCAGAATTGGGTTATGAAACAGCGTTCATTTTTCTCTACCCTGTTGATTACCGTCCTGATGTTACTTGTGTCAGGATTCCTTCGTTTCTCCGCTCTGGCAGAACCTCCTTTACCACCGATCGCCCCAGAGAAACCCGTCCTTGATCCGGTGACTGCGATATTTATATCCCGTCAGGCTCCTGTCGTGGCTTCCCTGCTGGTTCATCCCGATCGCCTGGATGAGTTACCCCAGGCGATTCCTCCGGGAGAGCAAGCTGCTCCAATTCGGGCAGCGGTGCAAGCCTTCAAGCAGGATTTGCTGGCGGGGACGGGCCTCACCTATGGGGATCTCCGTCCCTGGATTGGAGACGAAATCACCTTTGCCATGACCAGCATTGACCTCGATCGGGATCTCAAAAATGGTGCCCAGCCAGGTTATTTAACGGTGGTTGCGGTTCGGAACTCCCAACTGGCGCGGGAAGCCCTGACCCGCTTCTGGAAAACGCGATCGTCTGCTGGGTTCCCTCCGGTTTCGGAATCCTATCAGGGCGTTACCCTGACCTATGGCAAGTCCAAAGCATCTGTCTCCTCCGTCTTTGCCCCTGCGACTGCCCTGGTCGGGAATCAGTTTGTGCTGTTCGCCAACTCTCCCCACGTGTTAAAGCAAGCGATCAACCATGTGCAAGCGCCAGAGATGGCCCTGGCGGAAGCAAGTTTCTACGATCGCGCCCTGAAGAGCCTTTCAGAGGAACGAGTGGGGTTTGTGTTTGTCAACCTGCCCCGATTATCCCGATGGTTGGGTCGTCCCCTGGAAACGCCACCCGACCTGACGGATACCGGATTGGCGATCGGGATTGATCTGCGGCCCCAAGGGTTACGTCTGGAAACAGCCCTCCTGACAGAGCCAAAATCGGCTGCTCAACCCTCTCTGGACCTCACCCAACCTGTCCATGCGCTTCAGTATCTTCCAGCAACCAGTTTGTTCACGGTTTCCGGGACGGATCTCCCCAACCTCCTTACCCGTTTGCAGGAACTTGTGCCCGATCGGGGACTCTTTGCGGATCTCGATCGGCAACTGATCAAAAACTTTCAACAGCAATGGGGGGATGATTTGCCCTGGAAGCTCACAGACTTGTTTCATGGAGAATATGCTTTTGGCATTCTGGCCCCAAGCGATCTGAACCACCTGGATTGGGTACTGGTGGCTCCCCAATCTCCTGAAACTGATCAGGCGATTCAAGAACTGGATGAATTGGGGCAACACCAGGGATTTCAAGCGGGAACGGTGACGGTGGGCGATCGGGCGGTTTCTGCCTGGACCCGGATCAGCACGGCCCCAGAGTCTTCTTCTGGAGAACTCACAACCCAACTGCAAGGACTGTATACCCAGCTAGACAAGGATGTGATTTTTGCCAACTCAGCGACCGGGATGGAGGCAGCCCTCCAAGCGTCCAACCATTCCCTGCTCACCCAACCGGGTTTTTCCGCCGGGGTGAAGAGCTTTACCCATCCTGCCTTGGGTTACTTTTATGGAAACCTGGCTCAGGCACGGGCTGTCCTGGCTGAACAGTTTCCAGTGTTGAAGTTGGTGGAATGGGTGGCTGGTTCCTGGCTCGATCGCCTGGAATTGATTACTGCCAGTGGAGATGAATCACAGGAAGGCGTGGTCAAGGCTCAGATTTTTGTGACCTTGCAGGAATAGGGATTTAAAAATTAATCAAGTACCAGTCACCGGGCTTCGGCTTCGCTCAGCCCTCGATTTTCGCGGGTTGAGCGAAGTCGAAACCCGATCTACAGGGATGTTACTTTGCTACATGTTCCTTATCCGGCCCAACTCGTCTGGGACAGGGCGTGGGATACCTTGCGGCAGTAATCGTTAAACAAGATGGAGGTCCGAAACTCTTCATCGCGAGGATGCCCCGCGATGATCGGCACCTCTGCCACAACCCGCCCCGGTCGAGCTGCCATCACCACCACCCGATTCGACAAATACACTGCTTCATAGATATTGTGGGTGACAAATAAAACGGTCCATTGTTTTTGACCCCACAATTGGAGCAAGTCACTATTGAGCTTGCTGCGGGTCATCTCGTCTAATGCACCAAAGGGTTCATCCATTAACAGAACCTCCGGCTTTGTCACCAGGGCACGGGCGATCGAAACCCGCATTTTCATGCCCCCAGATAATTCTCTGGGGTATGCCCGCTCAAACCCCTCCAGGCCCACCAGGGCGATCGCCTCCTGCACAGCTCCCTCCATTTCCCGTGGAGAATAGTGCATTAACTTGAGGGGCAATCGCACGTTCTCAATGACCGTTGCCCAGGGCATCAGGGCTGCTTCCTGAAACACATAGGCGAGCTTCAAACTAGAAACGGCTTTGGGTTTGGAAGTTGGCGTATAGACCGTACCATCGGCCCAGTCTACCTGGCCCGAAGTCATCCGCCCCAACCCGGCAATGATCCGCAGCACCGTGCTTTTGCCGCAGCCGGAGGGTCCAACCAGACTGATGAATTCGGACTGACCGATCGTCAGGTCCATGTCCTGAAGGGCGATCGTGCCATTGGTGTAGGTTTTATTCAGGTGGGTCAGGGTGATGACGGGATGGGACATGGAGAGGGGGAATGGGGAAGGGGAAATGGGAAATGGCTAGACTTTGTAGGCATCAACTCCTTTATTAATGTATTTCAGGGTAAAGGCTTCCTGGTATTTGGTGTCGGATTTCAAGATTTTGGTTTGGGTAAGACTGGTGTAGAGTGCTTGCCATCGGGCCTCGCTCATGGCTCCGATGCCTTTGGTTTCGGCTTCTCCAGAAATCATGATGCCGTATTCCTTCAATTTCTCAATCCCATACTTAATTTGCTCATCCGACATTTTGGGATTGTCTTTCTGGATGAGTTTATTGCCGGGGGCAGGGTTGCTCAGGTAACTGTACCAGCCCTTAATCGAGGCATCGACAAAGCGTTGTACCACATCCGATCGCGTCTCTACCATTTTGCGAGTCGTTTCAATGGTCGTGGAGTAGGGAGCATACCCATAGTCTGCTAACAGGAAAATGACAGGCTTAAATCCCCCTTCTTTTTCGATCGCAAAGGGTTCGGAGGTCAAATATCCCTGTTGGGCCGAGGTTTTGTCTGCCAGGAACGGCCCCGGGTTAAAGTTGTAGGGACGGGTCTGGCTATCGGTGAAGCCATATTTCGCTTTCAAAAAGGGCCAGTAGGTGACGTTTGCCTGACTGGAAATAAAGATGGGATCGCCCTTGAGGTCTTCGAGTTTGTCATTCCCCACATTGGGATGGGCAATTAAAACCTGGGGATCTTTTTGGAAAATAGCGGCGACCGTGACTTTGGGAATTCCCTGCTGAATCGCTTTAAGGGCTTCGGCTCCGTATCCCATGAAGAAATCGATCGCCCCTCCCAAAAGCAGTTGGGTTCCGTTTACCTGGGGACCACCCATCCGGATCGTGACATCAAGGCCATAGTCTTGATAGATTCCGGTAGCGATGGCTTGATAGAAACCACCGTGTTCTGCCTGGGCATACCAATTCGTCCCAAAAGTAATCTTATCCAGCTTGGTGGTTGAGGTGGGGCTGGCGGGGGAACTGACCGAGGCGCTTTCTGGAGACGAAGCCGGGGGCGTATTGGTAGAACAGGCTCCAAAGAGGCTCGTTCCCAGGGCAAGGGAACCGTACTGAATAAATTGGCGACGATTGATCGAAGGCATGAAAGGCGACAACCTTTTTTAAGTTCAGAAAAATAAGTAGCTTTTATACTGTGCCTGAAATTGAGAGGTTTGCCAAAGCAAGATTACTGATCTTCCTGCGGCATTTCGGCGGCGGGTAGGGAAGCTGGAGCAGGGATAAATCGCCCATCTGCCCGCATCACCCAGGCCGTTCCCTGAGGATCGAGTTCCTGGGTCCAGGCCGTAAAATCTTCCCGATCGCGGCGGCGACTGATGGTACTGGCGCTCACGTCCAGTCTGCGGGCCAATCCTCGACCTGAGAGGGAGATATCGACGGGTTCCGTTTCTTCCAGGAGCAGAATGAAGGCTTCCCAGAGGGTGATAAAGGCGATCAGGAACAAAAAGGCGATCGCCTCTGGCTTTTTCAAGGTTTCCCGCACAGAAATGGCGGTGGGATTGGATTCTACGATCGCCAGGAGTCCCGGTTCGGACGGATCATGACGGGTCGATTCATCTTCTGGGACGATTGCAGCGGACTCAATCGCGATGATTTCTGAGTCAGACATAGGGAGTTCAGGGGAGGGGAGGGCAGGTTCAATTTCAAGGGCTGAGGCATCGGGAGGAGATGCCAGAGGGGCAGACTCCCCACTCAAATTATGGGGTTCAACACCCAAATCATCCAGGTCAGAAGATACATTCTCTGGATTTGTCGATAAACCGCCTGGTTCTGAACTCAAATCATCCAGATCGGTATCCAGGTTGTCACCACCTAACAAAAAGTCATTCGGGTCTTCTGGGGAACTTTCAAGACTTGAAGAAGCCGTTTCAAGGGTTGGGAAAGAACTTTCAAGCTCTTCCGGGGAACTTTCAAGGTTTGAAGGAGAAGTTTCGAGATCAGAAGGCGAGTCTTCGAGATCAGAAGGCGAAGTTTCGAGATCTAAGAGGGAACTTTCAAGATCAGAAGGGGAATCTTCGAGACTCAGAAGAGAATTGTCTTCTTCTGAAAGAGAACTATCCAGATCCAGGAGAGAACTTTCAAGGGTCAGGAGCGAATCATCTAGTTCGATCTCTAATTCTTCCTCCTCGATCGATAGAAGTTCATCCTCCAGGCGAACTTCGTCCGGTGTCACATCCGGAAACTCCGAATTTGCGACTAAAGCATCCTCCTCTGGCTGCTCAACCATTGATCCAGTCTCAGAGTTGACGATCGGCGTTGAATGGGAAGATTCCGAGGAGGTGTCTGGAAGACCCAATGCACTCAAGTCGGGGGGAATGGTTTCAGCCTCAATGCTGTCAGGGAAGGATTCATCGGGATTGTCTGATAGAGGCATGGATACATCTAGATCAGTCCTTTCCTCGTCTAGTTGTTCCGTGGGTTCCTCTAGAACAATCCCTTCCTCGATCGCTTCTGAAGTCGTGCCGGGAGCGGTTACAGGTTCCAAGATTTCTTGAGGACTGTCTACCAGAGTGGTAGGGGTCAGTTGGATTTCCTGATTCCAAATTGCTTGCTTCTCCCCTGACTGACGGGCGTAAATCCGCACCGTCATCGCCGTTTCCAGTTCCAACTTTTCCAGGACACGGGCGACCCGGCTGACCCCAGTTTCCCGGTCAGGGGGCTGAACGGACTCTAACAAGATATGGAGAGCATTCCCCTGTCGCACTACTTTAACGATCACTCCTGCAAATTGGGGTGAGCGGTTCATGATGATAGTGATCGCCTGGGGATTCCCTTGTTTAGCCAGGGTCAAAATTTCTGGCTGGGACATGATGATTTCACGCTCCTAAAGTCCTTTCACAAATCAACATCGAGGGCTGACAGTTTAATATTGACCGTTCAGTGGGGATAGTCAAGCTTTCGCAAACTACTGGATGATCTTGCGTTTGAAATCCAAAAGGTCTGACCTTTGCAGTCCCATCTTATCAATCGGCTGTGGAGCCTTTAGATAGATTTATCTGAATTTCGAGCAGGTTTTTATAAAATCCTGAGGGTTTTGGTGCAGTCCGTTCAAGACTGCTGTACTGTGTATTGGACGATGGTTAATCCTGGGTGCAAGTGCGGTTGTTTTTTCAATTGAGTCAAAAGTAGACGCTTTTTGTTTCAGCGTCAGGTGTGTGGTGTAACAAAGGTAGGTTGCCACGGATGGCGAAAGTGGCACTTTTGATTGGAGTGAGTACTTATGGAACAGGGCTACAAGCACTATCAGGGGTGGTCGCGGATGTAGAGGCCGTCAGACGAGTCCTGGCAAATCCAGAGATGGGAGGGTTTGATCAGGTCAATGTTCTGTTAGACCCCGATCCGACAGAAATGCAAGAGGCGATCGAACTCACTTTTGCAAATCGGCAGTCGGCGGATTTGGTGTTGCTATTTTTTGTCGGGCATGGCATTCGGGACGATCGAGGAACTCTTTATCTCTGCACCCGCCTGACCCGAAAAACTGAACAGGGGCAACTAATCCGTTCAACCGCAGTCTCAACCCGGACGATTCTCGATTTTATGGACAGTAGCCCTGCCCGTCAGCAGGTTGTGATTGTCGATTGTGGCTTTAGTGGGGCTTTTGTCGGCGATCGTCCCCTGCGAACCGGAGAAGCTGAGCGATCGGGCACGGGGATTGAGCGAATTATCCTCACAGCAACCAATGCCAACCAGTACAGCCAGACCACCATTCAGTCATCCCATAAATCGTTGGGCCTGGACCTGGCGACCTACACCGACTACTTAGTGGAAGGGATGGAAACGGGCATTGCCGATCGGGACAGTAACGGCTGGATCTCGATTGTGGAACTGCACGAGTACACCCGCTCCCGTGTCCAAATTGCCTCCCCTGCGATTCAGCCAGAAATTCAAGGATCTCAACGGCTCCGCAATTATTTCCTGATCCAGGTTGCAAACAAAGGCCCCAGCCTCGCCTACCGACGGGATGTAGAGTCCTGGGTGGAGCACGGGGAAATTAATGCAATTGGACGCAGTGCCCTGACGGTGAGGAGTCAACAACTTCAACTGACTCCGGGTGTTGCCGAGGCGATCGAGGCTTCTGTTCTCAAACCCTATCGGGAGTATAAACAACGGCTCCAGCGCTATTACAAATTTCTGTCTAACGCCATCCAGCGGGAGTACGTGATTACGGACGAGAATCAAAACCGTCTGGAGAAACTCCGGCAGGTCTTAGGGCTGACGGAAGATGGGGTGTTGTATTTGACTTTGCAATTGGAGGAGTACGGTCGCTGTTTGCAGCGGTACGAACAAGCCTTGATCGACATGACCCAATATAATTACGCCCCCGATCAGGTTTTGCAGGAGGAAATGAAACGGTTACAGCAGATCCTGAAGTTGAGCGATCGGGATGCTGCCGCTGTTCAACAGCGCATTGATGACTTTAAGCATCGACTTCAACAGTATGAGCAAGCGCTGGTGGAGGCCGTGCGGCGTGAGTATCCCTTATCCAAAGAGATGGGGCAACAGTTGCGCCGCTTGCAGCACAATTTGGGACTGGAAGATGAGGATATCACCCCGATTATTCTGCGGGTGGATGCTTATCAACAACGGCTCCAACAGTATCAGAAGGAAGTGGAGGAATCCGTTCTCTGGCAGAACGAGAATGGTAATGGATCTGAAGAATTGGCTGCATTACAGGCAATGGTGGAGTCCGAAATTCCGCCGATGATTGCCCCAACTTCCAACCCCCCCATGCCAGAGCCGATCCCTGCTCCTCCGCTCGATCGCACCCCCCACCCCGTCCCACAACCGAATCTCTCTACCCCAAAGGCTGTAGAACCCCCAGCCCCCAACCCGCCTCAACCTCCGACTCCCAATCCCCAACCTCCGATTTCTAATCCTCAACCTCCGACTCCCAATCCTCAACCTCCGATCGCCAACTCGGCACCGGAACCACCGATCTTGGACCGTTCTCCAGATCCCCCTTCTGTAGAACCGCCCCTGCCGCCAACTGCCAACCCAGCGACTCCGGGTTCCGGGGAATGGCTCATTCCTCCTGCGGATGTTCGTCCCCCCGCGCCTACCCCGAATCCATTCCCTGATGTTCCTCAAGGCTTGAGGGATCAACCTGGGACTTCCCCTGTGGCCCCATCGGGTTCTAACCCATTGCCGATCGTGCCACCCGCCAATCCGCTGGCAGATCAGGAAACTGCGAAGAGCATCTCACCCCCCCTGTCTCCGGGCACCAGTGCCCCTGCGATCGACTCGCCCCGCCCCAATAGCACCCAAAATACCTGGATTGTGGCGGTGGGGGGTGTCCTGCTGGGGTTACTGATGGGCGGGTTGTTGAGCCTGTTGATTATCAATCCCTTCCCCAGTCCGTCGCCTTCCCCGCCCGCTGCCCCCCCCCCCCCC
>JANRKG010000202.1:0-21576 GCA_033763635.1 Leptolyngbyaceae cyanobacterium bins.59 | reverse complement strand
GGATACGACATCTTTAAAAACAAGAAGGATAACTGTATCAAGATTGTCCTGAAACCTTAGTAAGAACATCAGGCATCATGGTTGGAAAAGAAGGAGTGGAACCCCACCCCTTCTTTTTTGTGATTCTTTAGATTCATCTGGGCACACTGAAACCAGTAACACCATCAGCTTTTAGAATTCCTGTGAATCTTCCCATTCTTCAACCAGAACTCATCCAGCTATCTCACGAAGAACTGATCACGGAGATTGTTACTCTTCGCAAACGGAATGCAGCCCTTGAAGCTCAGCAAACCTTGGATGAAGAGCAACCAGAACGTAAGTGGTTAGACATTTCTCTCCAAGACATTACGGCTGCAACCGCTGCATCTACTGGACAAGAGTTTTTAACGATTTTGGCAAAACACTTGAGCCTAGCGCTCCAAATCCGCCATGCAGTCATCACCGAACTGATAAACGATGAGTTGCAAACGTTAGCTTTCTGGTCGGATGGACAGGCCCAACCTCCAACGGCATTTCCCCTCTCCGAGGCTCCCTGCTGTAGTTTGTCGATGAAAGTGGGCGGGTATCAGTGTTTGAGGGGTTTACAACAGCAATTCCAGGGATATCAACTGCTGGCATCTTTGGAGGGGGAAAGTTACATTGGAGTCCCGTTAAGAGATTCGGAAGGACGATCGATCGGCAATATTTGTGTCATTCACGATCGCCCAATCAAGTATCCCCAACAGGTGGAGGCCATTCTTCGCATCTTTGCCGCCCGTGCGTCGGTTGAACTAGAGCGGCAAAGATCGGCCGATGTTTTACAAAAATCCCTTGCCGAGAAGGAAGTTTTACTCCAGGAAATTCACCACCGGGTGAAGAACAATTTGCAGACAGTGTGTAGTCTATTGCGATTACAGGCTAATACGATTAAAGACTCGCAAGCGCTCGAACAACTCCGCGAAAGCCAGAACCGGGTTCATGCAATGGGCCTGATTCATGAAAAGCTCTACCAGTCTAAGAATCTAGCTCAAATTAACTTCGCTGAGTATCTTCAATCTCTGGTAGAAGATTTATTCAATTCCTACAATGCAGACCGTCATCGGGTGAACGTTCGGTTTGATGTAGTCCCCGTTCGATTTTGTGTCGATATTGCCAATCCCTGTGGCCTCATTTTGAACGAGCTAGTTTCCAATGTGCTGAAGCATGCGTTTCCAGACGATCGCCCTGGAACCATTCAAATTTCCTTGCAACGGACAGCTTCCCAATACGCGCTAACAGTCCAGGACGATGGAATTGGGCTACCGCCCGACCTCAACGTGAATCAAACCCGCTCCCTCGGCTTACGATTAGTTCGATCGCTCGTGCAGCAACTAAAGGGCACCCTGACAGTTGAAGGTCAACAAGGAACTCGGTTTGTAATTACATTTGCTGTTGAGTAAGCAGTCCCCGTTCAGGGTATGGCAGATTAACAGGCGCGAACCTTGACAGGCACAATCACCCAGTTGTGAACAGTTCCCTTCTGCCTTCTGCCCTTTGCCTTCCTCTAAGCCGCTTGAGTCGTGATCGCAGGAATCGTCTCAGCAGGGGTGTCTTCAAAAACGGGTTCACGAGTCTTTAGATTAAAGCGATACCCTTCTGGCAAAATATGCAACCTTGCATTACAGAGAGATAGCACTTCATCGTTCAGAAGCGTATGAAGATTGCTGTGGGTGATGTCGGCTACGTCTATGACCGTAATAGCCCCCGATCCAACCACCTCAAACACATCTCCATTAACAATCATCGCCGTGTCTTCATCAATTCCCAGCCCCAGAACGACAGGTTGTTGGGCCAGGGCGGAGAGTAACCGCCCCAGGCGACCCCGTTGGGCAAAATGTTGATCAACAACGACACCGGGTAAAAAGCCCATCCCCCGATCCATCTCGACGACTTCCATACGGGGGTTGGTTTCTGACTCACCTTCGACGATCATCATGTCGGGCATCATGGCGGCTCCGGCACTGGTGCCTCCCACAACGAGACCTTGAGCATAGCGATCGTGAATAATCTTATCTAGTTCAGTATCCTTCAGCCGCTCCGTGATTCGGGCCTGACTGCCCCCCGTAAAGTACACCCCGGTCGCCTCTCGAATCGCGTCCAGCCACTCCGTTTTGTCTGCATCTTCACGACGGCTGGTATCGACAAGCCAGACTTGTTCTGCGCCAAGTCGTTCAAAGATCTGCTGGTAATCGTGGCCCACTTCTCCTGGGTGGTCAGTTGCCGCTGTCATGACCGCAATCCGGGCCTGCCGACCTCCGGCCCGTCGAATAAATTCCCGCAGAATCCGACAATCATTCGTCCGGTCTTCTGCGCCCCCAATAATGACCAGTTGCCCTAAAGGTTGTGATTCGATCGTTGCACTGTCTGTTTCCATAGAAATTAGCCTAAAGATTCCAAATAGTAAGCGAACCTGAATTCCGTAAGTTCTGATACAAATTTAAGAACTTCATGAAGCCGTTCACTCCCCACCAGGATAGAACCTTTAGGCAGAGCGAAGATTGGCTTAAACAGCCTTAACTTTATCGGTAGGCTGAGGCCAGATGTAAGTCACGCCAGAAGCTAGAGTTAGGGCCACCGAAACCCAGAAGCCTACCGCACCGAGCAAATCCCACTGGGCGAACAGAGGCGGGGCAATGAGAACAGCGATCGCCCCCATTTGTACGACTGTCTTCACCTTCCCCCACCAGTTCGCCCCCTGAATCTGGGTGCCTCCGGACAGAGCGGGATTAATGCGCCATCCAGAAATTGCCAACTCCCGCGCCAGAATCAGAAACACTCCCCACGCAGGGACTTGCCCCAATTCCACCAGAGCCAGCAGGGGAGCCAGCACAAGAAACTTGTCCACCAGGGGGTCCAGAAATTTACCCATATCAGTGATCTGGTTCAGGCGACGGGCCAGGTATCCATCTAACCAGTCTGTCCCCGCTGCCGCCAGAAAAATTCCTAAGGCAAGCCAGCGGGCGCGGGGGGTCGGGTGATGGAGCAGGTACAGGACGAAAGGAACGCCCAGGAGCCGCGATAGGGTAATCCCGATCGGTAGATTCATAAGACAGGGAGGGAACGAACAAATTAGCTACTCGCCTATCTTAAAAAGAAAAAGGGAGCTTTCGCCCCCTTCCCATTAACCTATTCCAAACTCTAGAAAACTTTTAGAAGCTTTTTTTGCAACCTTTTTGAAAACTTTTAGTAAGCGCCTTTCTTAGCGACGACGACCAGCACGGTTCTGATGATTAACTCCAGGTCATAAAGCACGGTCCACTTTTCCTGATAGTCCACATCCATCTTGACGATATCTTCAAAGTCCTGGACAGAGGAGCGTCCATTCACCTGCCACTCACCGGTGATTCCGGGTTTTACATCCAGGCGCTTCCAGTGATGACGGCTGTAATTCATCACTTCATCAACCGTCGGGGGGCGTGTACCAACCAGGCTCATATCTCCCTTCAGCACATTCCAGAATTGGGGCAGTTCATCCAGGCTGGTCTTGCGAAGGAATCGACCGACGCGGGTAATTCTGGGGTCGTTCCGGTTCTTGAAGATATTGCCCTTCGCTTCGTTATTGACCAGATGCTTCAGTTTGTCTGCATCCGCAACCATCGATCGAAACTTCCAGATGCGGAAGGGGCGGCCTTTCAACCCACACCGCACTTGACTGAAGAAGATAGGACCAGGGTTATCTAATTGGATGGCGATCGCAACGGGGATGAAGATGAGGGCTGTCAGAGTGAGGCCAACCAGGGCACCCACGATATCTACAAACCGCTTCATCTTGCTGGCCGCCGATTGATGGATTTCACGGCTGTAGTTCAAGCTAGGGAGAGACAGGTGGGAGAGTTTGGAAAAGTCAGTCGTAGTAACCACGCAGTTGGCTCCTTCAAGGTTTTGCGTTGCTTCTATCGTGATATTAGAAGGTGCCCCTGGGCTGAAGCCAGCAAAAGTACGGGCTTTTGCACAATCTTTGAAGTTTTCAGCAGTTCTTTAAAGTTCCGATAACGATGCCGTAAGGGAAAGTAGGGAGGGTGAAGGGTGGCAAGGGGCAGAGGGTAGAGAAAGGCGGGAAAAATAATACTTCTGTGGGAAGAAACCTGCGAGTTTCGGCTTCGCTCAACTAGCACCCGTGCCCTGAGCGGAGTCGAAGGGGCATCCCCAGGTAAACTCTTTTCTAGAAATCTCCTAACCCATCCGGACTCGTTCTGCCAGGGGTTCTTCCAGGCGTTGCTGAGTCTGTTCCAGGATGCGATCGAGGTAAAGCTGAAGACGGCTGCACTGGCTGGGATTCGGACGGTAGAGGGAGCCTTCTTTATAAAACAAGGGTTCCGTTGTGAGAGCCTGGTAGTCAGGATTTTGATAGGAATCGGGGTGCCACAGGGTCATTTCCCGTTCTAAAGGCACCAATCCGGGCGGCAGATGGCCTTCTAGAATTGCCAAAATGTGAAGATGGCAGACGTGGGTATTAATTCCCCGTTTTTCGAGCCGTTGCATGAAATCAACCGCTGAGACAGACTGGTCGGGAAAAGCCCGCAGAACTTCCAACAGCAGGAAGTAGTCGCTGTATTGATGACGGGCCAGATCAAGCACCTGGGGATACAGGGGAAGGGTTGCCAATCCGTAGGCGATACGGCTACAGGTTGAAGGGGTTGTGGAACTTTGCAGATAAGTATCTTGCACGATCGTCGCCTGGGGAAGTTTTTGATTGAGCCAGCGCCCGATCGCCGGAAGGGAAGCGGTGCCTCCGGTGCAAATGACTTGTCGAATGGCCGGGGGTGCAATTCCAATGCGGGTCGTCAGGGCATTGAGTTCCCGGTTTAATCGTTGTAGATAGGGCAGAAACACTTTGCTTTCCAGATCACGCCGTGTGACCGTCCACCGCTCATAGCCCAGTTGCAAGTCAAAGCGGTCTTGATGTTGCAGAATCACCTTTAGATAGCTGGCAGCTTCTATCAAGCTTCGACCCAGAGCAGACGCAGCGAGGCGTTGCCGCAACCGAATGCGGGTCTTCCAGTCCGCATCCGCCAGTCGGGGCAGGGGCCAGTTTTGCAAGTCCAGTTCATCCCAGGGAAGATGCTCGTCTCCATAGAGGTAGGAACCCGATCGCTGAACCGGAGAACTTGAGGAGTGGGATCGCCGAGCGGCAAGGGCAGGATAGAGCAACTGGGATACAATATCTTGATCCAGAGCATCTCCCGCATAGGGAAAACTTCGAAAGATAAAGTCCCGATACCCCAGATCGGTTAGATCATCGGGCAAATTGACAAAAGCGAGATCAGTGGTCGTGGCACCAGCACTAATAACCAGCGTTTCGCCCTGGGGAAAGGAAGTGGAACGGGGCATGGCCAGGGCCAGGGATGCCTCCGGTGCAACGGTGGGGCGGAGGGTTGATAGAACGGCAGCGATCGGGTCTTCAATGCAGCAAATCTGATCTGGATGAGGCACTAATCGAGCCTTTAAAATCGCTTCCCGCACATTGAAACTATAGGTGTCGGACCAGTTCACGGGATAGTTCACAATCACCCCAGCCAACTGTTCGATCGCCCGTTGAAAGGATTCCAGGTCTAGCCCCGGAGCCGAGCAAGTGACAACATTGAGCGGTGCAGACCCCAGACGGGCAGGATAGGGGGGCTGGCGCAGGGTCGCAATGAGCGCTTGCAGGGATTGTTGGAGTTGGTGCATGGAAACGGCATGGCGATCGGACCACTGCAAGATGGGTTCCCAGGTTTGGGTATGGGAGGAGCGGTGGGTAATGCCCGATCGGAGATAAGCCTTGAAATGCTGAAGAATCAGAGCAGAGGACAAACCGGGCTGGAGGGTCCGGGGGTCTTCCAGGGCTTGGGCCAGGGCGATCGGTCCCAATACTGCGGGAGTCGGGTCCATCCGTTGGGGAGTGGGCAAATCAAGACTCAGGGCTGTGGGGAGACGAAATGAGACAGGGGCTTCTGGGAAAGCAGGTTCTTGCCACTGAATAGGATAGAACTGTCCCGTGGGTCGGTGGAAGAGAACAGCGGACATCCCGGTTGTCCCAACGTCTAGCCCTAAATACCAGATGGATTGATGGGAAGCACTAAGGGACGGGACGGGAAGAGGTGTAATGGTCCCAACTTCCGGTGGAACTGCCTGGATCGGCTGGGCCGTTAAAGTTTTTTTTTGGGTTCTTCCTCAGAGGAAGGTTCTTCTAGAAACGCCGATTCTGTCAGACTGGCGAAAATATCCTCTAGCGTTGCATCCAGAGCAGTTGAGGAGGATTCGGAACCTTCCTGAAGCTGGGCCAGTGCCTCAACAGGAGGTAGCTCGGCAAACAGATCCTCCAGGGTTCCGCCTGGTTCCGCGATCGGCGGAGACGGTGCAGCAGGAGGGGGCACAACGAGCGGTAAATCAGCAAACAAATCTTCTGGGGTAACAACCTCAGGGGTTGGCATGGGAGGAGTTTTCATCTCTCCCTCACCAAAGAAGCTCTCCAGGGTCAGGTCAGGGGCTTCGGGTTGGGTGGCTGGTTGGGCGAGGGGGACTGGAGGAGCGTCTTCCTCAGCAAAGAAATTCCCCAAAGTCATCGCTTCTGACGGGGAAGGAGAAATAACCGGAGAAGCCTCGACCTCTTCAAACAGGGCATCCAGAGCAGCATAATCTGGCTCACCGGGGACGATCGGGGCAGGGGTGGCAGGGACAACCAGAGGAGGAGTTTCTAGCAGGGGTAGGGAATCTAGCAGGTCCATGTCTGGAAAGAGAGACTCCAGGATTGCATTCGTTTCATGGGTTGTCGTTCCTGTCGAAGCATCATTAACCGTCGGAGCAGCCTCGATCGCAGGAGCCTCTGGTTTATGATCAGGCAGGTCACCAAACAGAGCGTCTAACTTCTCTAGAGTCAAGTCAGACGCTTCGAGTTCCACTGGTCCGATCGCTTCAGCGGTTGTCAAAGGTAGAACAGGTTCAGGGGCTGATGAAGGTAGGGACCCACCCAGGTTCACACCAAAATCTTCCAGCGTTACATCCTGCCACTCCGTTGTCGGAGTTTCAGAAATGGGAACTTCTTCGATCAGCGGCTCGGCGATCGGGGTTTCCAGCATTGGGGTCTGGGTTGGCAACTCACTGGGAGTCGGAAGTTCTGAAGGGGTGTCCGATCGCCCAAAAGCATCTGCTAAACTCTGGAGATCGCTACCCTCTAAGCCTTCTATACCAGACAGATCCTGGTTCAACTGCATGAGCGTTGTTCGGTCCAGGAAAAGATCGATATCAGCCGAGTCGATGGAAGTTTCAGTGACTAACAAGCTTTCATCAGGAGCCGCCGGAACGTATCCCTCTTCGCCCGTCAAATCACCCAGATCGTCGAGGGAGTCGGTCGGTAAAGCAACCGCTTCTGGCGAAATGGCTGGAGTTGGGAATTCCGGGGCTTCCATCACCGGATTTATTCCGCCTGAAACATCACCGGACGCAGATTCATCCTCCACCTGAGCCAGTAAATTTGCTAGCAGCGCCAGGGTTTCCGGATTCTGGGATGCGGCTTCAGAGGGAGCAACCTCAGTCACGGATGGCGCAGGAGGAGTTTCTTCGACAAAATTTTCCGGCGGGAGCGTCGTGAGGGGCAGGTCTTCATCGACACTGACTGAAGAAGGATCGGGTGAGACATCTCCGAACAGGAAGTTTTCTAGGGTCGCTCCACTGGAGTCATCGATCGCAGAAGATTCATCCCCTCGGAGGTCCAGGCCCTCTTCCAGGTCCGGCAGCATGGTAATGGGTTCTAAGGTCGCAAACACCTCTTCCGATTCCATTGAAGAAGCTTCGGTTGGTTCGATAGGATGAGCCACCGAGTCAATGGGTTCTGCGCTGGCTTCGGCCTGCGGGTGATCGGGAGATGGGTCAGGAGACCCAAACAGGGTGGCATAGAAATCATCCAATTCCATCAAAGCCTGATCCACTGCCGGATCTGAAACCTCGTCCGTTTCCGGAACCTCCAACTCTGTTGACTGAGGTTCCAGTTCGGTCGCGCTTGAGTCTGCGATGGGAGGTTCTTGTAAGGCTGCACTCAGTTGCTCTAAGAATTCCAGAGCAGAATCATCCGATTCTTCTGTTTCCGGTTGAGGTTCTGGTTGATTTAGCCGAACCAAAGGTAAGGCAGAGAATTCTCCTTCCCCTGCCATCATGACTGTCGAATCTTCCTCGTCTCCCCCGGCAAAGGCCAGACTGGTTACACCCAAATCATTCACTTCTGATGCCATTGGGAGATCCCCAACCGCAAAATCGGGTTCGCTCAAATTCAGATCGGAGAGGTCCAATTCCTCCAGATCGAGGTCTCGAAAATTACTGAAGTCATTACTTTGAATCACCGTTGAAGGGGGGGGTAACTCAATGCCAGGGAAGGGCAACCCCAGTTCTGGCCCCGGTGATGTTTTGGCGATCGGTTGGGAGGGTTGAAAGGATGCGGCGGACGGGGCAATAGCGGACGGGGTAGCGCTGGATTCCAGGCTCAAGGAGGGGGCAGCGGCTTGGAGATAGGTTGATGCAGCTTCCCGACCCAATTGTTGAGCGAAACGGCTGACCAGGGTGGTAAATAGGGTTTCCCCCTGATTTCCCAGGGCATGCATTTTTTCCAACCCCTGACTCAGGGAGTCCTGATAACTCTGCACGTTGCGCTGAAGGGCATCGAACACAACCGTCAGGGTTGAGTCGAGGGACATGACAAGCTGATCGTATCGGGATTGGAGGGCTTCGAGCTGGGCTAACCGTTGGGCGGGACTCAAGCTTCCGATCGGGTCCGGTTCCCCTGCGATCGCACTCCAAGGCCCAGAGGGAGGCAGACCGGATTGGGCCATCTGCTGGGCCAGGGACTCCTGCACTTTTCCCATCAAAGCTTGCAGAAAATCATTAATTTGAGGCGATTGGCCCTGAAGCAGATAGGTTTGCCGCTGGGATTCCAATTGTTGAATTTCTTTGGTCAGGGCATCCCGTTGGCGCTGGAGTAGTTCCACATCCTGTTGCAGCGGTTCGGTAACGCTGGCCCGCAGATAAGCCATCTCTTGCATCACCGCCTGCATCACCTGACGGGTCGTTTCCTGTTGTATCCCATTTCCCGAAGGTTCGGACTCGCCGCTCATTGCAGCGGGCAAATCTGGGTAGGAGAAGGATTGCTTGCTCCCCTCCCGCCCCACGGACTGGGCCAGGAGATACCCGCGAATTCGTTCGAGAAGCTGACGTTGCTCTGTCACTTCTGAGGAAACGACCCAGGGCAAGCGCGGGCTAGCCTTGCCGAGCATGTCATCGATCTCGGCAATCAGTGCTTGAATTTGGTTCTTCTGAACAGTCACAGCAACGCCCTTCACGAAAAACTCTTAGGTAGGTAGAAGTAATATACAACTGCCCTTCCTGGCTGACATCTGAATTCTCATAAATCCTCAGTTCTTTTCAGGAAAATCTCTTAATTCTACAAACTGAAAAATTAAGAATGATGACTTAGGGATTCACAAATTAATCAAGCCCCAGTCACTGGGCTTCGACTTCGCTCAGTCCTCAACCCTTTGCGGGTTGAGCGCAGTCGAAACCCGATCCCCAGGGATGGTATTTTGCTGCCAATCCCTTCGCTCTCGCGATGCCTCGAACGCTCTTGAAAATGAAATTACTTGAAGCGCTGGGCGAGGGAGAGCTTTTCTCTGAAAATCAGAAAATTCCCTCCTGAAGCTGAGTTTGGGTGACGAATAACTAAGCAGGATCAAATCCATGATGCGCTCATGGCTGAACCTTGCCTAAAGTGCGCCCAAGGGGACCGTATTTGAGAAAACTGTAATTGAGAAAACAAGATGTTGCTTGAAAGAGCAGGTTGAAAGATTACTTAAAACAATCGGAAATCATAATTTCTATTCTTCCCTTAGATTTCTGTTTCACAACAGGCTTCCGCGTCGATTCTAGCTTCTAAATTTGTATTAAAAGATTACGATTAATAGAAGTTTGAATCTGAAAGTAAAGAAGGGAGCGAGGACTTCGAATGGGGAAGCCGATCGCGGAGGAGATGGCCCGAAATCTCCAATTCCATTGATTCATCCTTGATTTGACAATTCATTCGCCAATCATTCCCTAACCATTTGCCAATAATCGGTAACAATAGGATTTAGCAATGAGTTCATACTCGGACTCATTGCAACCAACTGCCTTCATCAGTCCTTTGTTTTTGCTAGCCAATTTTGTCTGATTTAAGGCATCGTATTAGTTATATCCTGAAGTTCACGCCTAATTAGTTGATTGATTGCATGGAAGACCGCTATAGCCATCGCGATTTTCACGTCGGAAATAACGCATCCATTCGATCGGCTCCTTTCTTCCAGAGCATTCCTGAGGCATCTGTTGAGAAAGCCGTTAGCCATGTCGTTACGCGCACTCATCCGGCCAACCAGGTCATCCTATTAGAGAATGATTGGGGCACTTCCGTTTATTTTATTTTGGATGGCTGGGTCAAAATTCGCACCTACAACCTGGATGGGAAGGAAATTACGCTGAATATTCTAGGAAAAGGGGAACTCTTTGGAGAAATGGCCCCCCTGGATGAAGTACCCCGATCAACCGACGTGATTACCCTGGTGCCAACGGTCATTGCCAACATGCCTGCCCAAGATTTTGTCACCCTGATTCAGACAGAACCGATGGCGGGAATCCGTCTGGCCCAACTCATGGCCCGCCGTCTCCGCCAGGTGAACCGCCGCCTCCGTCTCCGCGAATCTGATAGTACGTCCCGTGTAGCCGATGTCCTGCTCTTCCTGGCAGAAGGGCAGGGAAAGAAAACAGCGGGAGGGGTAGAAATTCCCAACCTGCCTCACCGAGAATTGAGCAGCCTGAGCGGGTTAGCACGGGAAACTGTGACACGGGTTTTAAACAAAATGGAAAAGAAGGGGTTGATTGTCCGCGATCGCGATACCTTGTGTATTCCCGATACCCACGCTGTAGAACATATTCTGGTGTAGGAAGATGGGAGAGAGTCGCTTCCCCATTCCCAACATCCAACCCTTACCTCCCCATGAGTAACTCCCTCGAAGACCCTCCTTCTGACTTGCCTTCCCCTGCGCCCTCCGTCCCGACGCTGCCAACCCGGACCCCTTCCCTGGTAATGGTAGAGACGGCATTTCTGGCAAGCACAGCCAGCCTGATGTGGTTTATTAACTACTATTTCCCAATGGGTCCACTGTTGCGGATCTTTTTTCCCGTACCGATCGCCCTGCTATATATGCGCTGGGGGAGCCGTGCCGCATGGATGGGAACCCTCGTTTCAGGGTTACTGTTGTCGGTTTTAATGGGGCCAACCCGCAGCATTTTGTTTGTAATCCCCTATGGCCTGATGAGTGTACAGCTTGGGTTCCTCTGGCGGCGGGGATCGGGTTGGGTCTCGGCGATCGCGCTGGGCACCATTATTGGCACCTTTGGGGTTTTCTTTCGCCTCTGGTTGGTATCCATTCTGCTGGGGGATGACCTGTGGCTATACCTCATGACCCAGATTACAGAAATGATGGACTGGATCTTTGTCAAGTTGGGACTGCTGACCCAGCCCAGTCTGTGGCTCATCCAGGCGCTTGCCCTGTTCATGATTGTCTTAAATAACCTGATCTATTTATTTGTCGTGCATCTGGTGGCCCTGCTCCTCCTCGATCGCCTGGGCACCCCAATCCCTCGCCCCCCAGAATGGATCGAAGTCCTGATCGATTACGAGCGAACTTGAAATGATTTCCCTCTGGACTCAAATTCCCCAGGGGCAGCACTGGCTGAATACCTATCGCGGTCGCTTACCCTTGTTTGCCTGTGTGCTGGGCTTTACCGAAACAGGTTTAATCCCCGGTATTTCTGCCGCAGGAGCCACCCCAACCGATCGCCAATATACGGCGATTGCCGATGCCGAATTTCTCTATCACGGTCCCCAGCCCCATCCCCGTTATCCGCTTCCCCCCTTACAGGCGGGAGCCTCCCCGGTCTTGATCTCACGGGCGATCATCGCGGCCCAATCCATTCCCCTCCTGATTTTTAACGCAGGGTTGCCCCATGCCCCAGCCATTCCCTGCATCGATTTGGGGGGCAAACCCGCCCGTTGTCTCCAGGAGGGGAACGCGCTGGATCGCCCGATCGTCGATCACCTATTTCAACAGGGCTTGAAGTGGGGGGAGAAACTCGCAACCCAGGCTACTGAGACTTATCTAATCTTGGGAGAGTGCGTTGTTGGAGGCACGACCACTGCCCTTGCTCTCCTAACAGGACTTGGGATCAACGCGATGGGCAAGGTTAACAGCAGCCATCCCACCTGCAATCATGAGCAGAAGGGAGCGATCGTGCAGCAGGGGCTGAGGAAGGCAGAAGGCAGAGGGCAGAAGGCAGAAGGGGTTAGGTATCCCATTTCTCTACTTGCTAAATTCCATCCGCTCGATCTAGTTGCGGCGATCGGCGATCCCATGCAGATCGTGGTTGCGGGCATGACCCTTGCCGCCAGTCAAACCTGTGGGGTGATGCTGGCGGGAGGCACGCAAATGTTAGCGGTCTATGCCCTCGCTCAAGCAATCGCAACAAGAGATGCTCTAGAGTGGAACCCAGAACAGGTGGTCATCGGCACAACCCGATGGGTGGCGGAAGACCCAACAGGGGATACGATCGGACTCGCAAACCTGGTCGGTTCTGTCCCCCTGATGGCCACTCAGCTTAACTTTGCCCAGTCGCGTTATTCCGCCCTCCGAGCCTATGAGCAAGGATTTGTCAAAGAAGGAGTCGGGGCAGGGGCCTGTGCAATCGCTGCCCATCTATACCAAAACTGGAATCAGCAACAGTTATTGGGGGCGATCGAAACTTTGACCACAGAATACGAGCAGTGTCTTACAAGTTAAGTTTTACAGGTTAAGTTTTACAGGTTAGGTCTTACAGGTTAGTTTCCCAAAGCTCCAAGGCAATGCTTTAGAAAGAATTCACTGGGTTGCCTTTCGGCTGTGCTTAGGGCACAGAGGTTGGTTGAGGGTAACCGAAATCAGCGGGAAACTGTTTTCTATAAATCTTCTAATGCACGCGACGGGCTAACAGTTGCTCTTCCAATGCCGCAATCCGGTGATAAGCTGCGGTCAACTGGGCCGTCAGTCTCCGAATTTGGATTTCCGGGGCCATCACCTGCTCTCCTGTCGGCTCCTCCATTGTGGGATAGGTGGAATCTACCAGGACATCCTTGTGTTCCATCGCAGCTTCAAAAGGGCTAGAGCGGTGATAAGAAAAGTTAGAGCCGTATCCACTTGAATATCCCCCATTCCCCTCAGGATATCCACCCTTCAACAACGCCAGTTCAGAGAGAACTTGAGCCATTTTCAAGTTCAATTGCTCTGCCGTTTGCTGGAGTGCATCAACCTTTGTACCAAGCGTCCCAACCTGTTCGTTTAGGAAATCCATGTGATCACTCTAGCCCCAATTATACACAGCTTCATCCTAAGAGAAGAACCCAAAGAAAGAGGAGTTCTTGCTGAATGATTTAATTTTTCGATAGAAGTTGAAAGAGAAGTTACTGATTGGGAGAGGAATTACAAGCAAAAAGAAAAACTTTTGTTGTAAATTCCAAACCAAATTAAATTTGGATGTGTTTTTCAAAAATTAAAAGAATAAAGGCAACTCATGACTCATGTTAAAAATTCCAGGAAACTTTTCAGAAAATATTGCTATTGATAGCCAGAAAAGAATGACGATAGAGAACACATCTCGCCTGTGAAGTGAATCTTTTAATTGAATGCAAAAAACTTGCCCCCTCTGGGTTATGGCGGTATTAGGGTGAGCGAGGTAATGTTGAGATGCTCTGATTTCAGGGTATGAATAGGGTCAAGGTGATTTCCGGAAGACACTTTAAAGGCATTCAACCCACTGATTTGCTCCTGTCAGAAAAAAGCCGTATCTTAAAATTGGCTTTCTTCTAAAAGCCGTTTCATCCTTCCTTACGGCTTGATAGATTTGTTATTAAGAAAAGAGGAAGGGTCAATCAGAGCAATGAACAGTAGGCTTGCTGTTTTGAGTAAAATATTTCCCCCTTTTTCGTAAAATGACTCCTAATCAAGGTCTGCCATCTTTTTTGTAAGATCAATAAAATAGAAAATGCGGTTTTCTGAAAGCCGAACCTTTACAAAAAAACAGTGGCTTTACAACATCTATGTTGAGTTTTTCGGATTTTTTTGCAGCCTGTCCGGGGGTTTGGACTACGGAACGGACTTACCACATGTTGGGGCAGGGAATTGTGGAGCGCTCCTATACTGAATTTCGAGTCACTTCTCTGTCAGAGAATGAAAAGCAAGGCATCCTGAAAGGGGCTGGCATTGGACAGCCAACTCCAGAAGCGTCCCATTCCTTACAAACCCTTGCCGCTTTTCAATGGCCGGGATTCGCGATTTCCTTTGAAACCCGATCGGAAACAGGAGAAGAGGTCGCGATGAGTCTGAAAGCCCTCTTTGTACCAGCAACGGATCTCCCTTCCGAGGTGATTGCTGGGAATGCGTCACCACTGCCGATCGCCGCCCAAGTTCCCCCTGATTCAACGGAGGTGGTGCGAGGTTTTTACTTGCGGGATGAGGGTTATTCGGAATCGGGGGCGATCGCAGGGCAGTTCACGTACCAACCCACTCGACAAACCCTGGAGATGACGACATACTATCGACGATCGATCGCGTTAGACCAGATGCGGTTTGTGACTCCTGACCTCCGCATGCGGACGATCATCACCTATCAACGCCCCTCCCTTGACAACTCTGATGCAGATCCTCAAGTGATTAGCTTGATTGGCTTTGGGGTGGAACATCGACGTGCCAGCGAGGTGTGATGGATCGACGTACTTTTATCATGGGAATGGGGCTACTGGCCCTGAGCCAGGGCATGACAGCCTGTACCGGAGCCAATGCGCGAACCTTGCGGGTCCGAATTCTCAAAAACTCCATCCCCCCCCAAATTCTCAACCGCTTCCGCCAGGAGTTGCGGCGCTCGTCCCCAGGCTCGTTTCACCTGGATTTTACCCCCGTACCTGAATTGCCGGGACTCTTTTCTCTGTTAGAAGCCTGGAAACCTGCACCGAAAGGGGAACCGCGATCGGGATTTCCCTTCCCCATTCCGTTCCAAAACACCCGGCGGCCCCAGGTAGCCGATCTGGTGACATTGGGGGATTATTGGCTCACGCGCGCCATTCAACAACAACTCATTCAACCCCTTGAGTTAGAAAAATTGTCGGGATGGAAAGCACTGCCAACCGAGTGGCAACGCTTAGTGACCCGCGATCGACAGGGGCAACTGACGACTTCCGGGCAGGTGTGGGGCGCTCCCTACCGCTGGGGCATGACGGTAATGGCCTATCGTAGGGATGTTTTTCAGAAAAAGGGATGGGAGCCGCCCCAGGATTGGGGCGACCTGTGGCGACCGGAGTTAAAAGGCCAAATCTCCCTGCTGGAGAGCGCCCGCGAAGTGATTGGGCTAACCCTGAAAATGCTGGGGGATTCTTACAATTCTCCCAAGCCTTTAAGCTCGGTCCCAGGACTCAATACAGAACTGAAAGCACTACATAACCAGGCCAGGTTCTATAGTTCCACAAACTACCTGCAACCACTACTTCTAAAAGATACGGCAGTGGCGGTGGGTTGGTCCCTCGATCTGATTCCCCTCCTGCAAACCAGCCGCCACATTGGGATTGTGGTCCCTACCAGTGGAACAGCTCTTTGGAGCGATCTCTGGGTGCGTCCTGTTGCCGCCTCCACTACCTCGGCGACAGAAGATCTGCTGGAAGCCTGGATTGATTTTTGCTGGCAAGCTCCGATCGCCCAATCCCTCTCGATCCTCAGTCGGGCCGCATCTCCGGTGGTTGTGGGGAGCGATCGAGCCACCCTCCCAGCCGAGCTACAAAATAACGGTCTGATTCTGCCGTCGCAAGCTCTGCTGCAAAAGTGCGAATTTCTGCATCCCCTATCCGCCTCTGCCCTTCAAGAATATCGGCAGACTTGGGAAGCAATTCGGAGTGGGGCAAGGCTAACCTAAAATTAAAATCCCCTCGTGGGAGGGGTGGCCGCAGGCCGGAGTGGGTCAAGGGGTGTAGGCTCAAGCTGCCCCTTGGAGAGATACTTTTGCGAAAGCAAAACCCACCCCTGCCCCTCCCAGGAGAGGATTCAGGAAGTCTAGGTACAGGGTCGGGTTGCAGGGGAGAGCATCCGCTTAGGAGATTTCCGAAAAACAATCTACCCGCTGGTTTCGGCTTCGCTCAACCAGCACCCGCGCCCTGAGCGCAGCCCAAGGGCAACCCACAGGTAAACTCTTTTCTGGAAATCTCAATTCGCCAAACAAAAACTTGGTCCCTACGCTGCTGGCTTCAGCAAATTATTGCTGTACACACTGTAGGTTCTGGCAAGCACTCCTCGCCAGGACTCAGGGTAATTCAGGCTATTGATGGTTGAGGAGAACGGAACCGCCACCCCGCCCACTTCAGTCGGAATAACAGCAGGTTCCGAGGGCAAAATAGTGAAAGCCGCAGCCTTATCGGGAAGCCCGGAGGCTTTGATCAACTCATCAACTTCTTCTAAAGAATACTGTTTCAAATAAAGGGGCTTAATTCTCCAAAACGCCATCAGGCGCACAGTGTTATGGATAACGTGCTTCGGTGAATTCTTGTTGTAGAAGGAATTGTGAAAAATAAAGGAGCCTCCGGGCCGTAAAACCCGCTTCACTTCTGCCAGCGTTCGCTTCACCTGCTCTAACGTGATGTGCATGAATACACTGTCAGAAATGACCAAATTCACAGAATTATCTTCCAGGGGCAAATCCTCTCCAGCGGACATACAAATGGGGAACACATCCGCAGCAGGATAAAAGTTAAATTCCTGCTTATATTTCAGCAGGTTCCGGAGCATCGTTTCCGCAATATCCAGACAGTAGTATTTCTTGCAAGTAAATTCCTTGCGCTTAGATAGGTAAATTGAAGCGCGACCGTAACCACAGCCGATTTCCAAAATTGAATCAAAATGCTGACCGGGAGGCAGGGAAGGCCAGATTCCGCCCCGTTCCCCAGTAAGGGGAAGATTATTGGGTACGTACTCATCTTTAACTGATTCGTCTGCATAGTACTTGGCAGCAATCTTTTCCCAGAGTTGCTTGGGTTGGGAATCCCCCTGCTGCAAAGAATTTGGTGGAAAGTAAACACCATTTTGAAGCTGAAAGTCATTAAGTGTCGTCATGCAGCAGTCTCCTTTTACAGCCGATTCCTAGCCTAATCTTGTAAGATACTATTCCTTTCTTTCCCATCAAGAGACATTCAGACAATATTTATAAGCCCCTTGATAGAAACTACACTGATTGATGAAGTTATGGATGAAGTTACGGATGCCCGTTGGTGCAGCATCCCCAGTATTTCCCCAGTATTCCCACTTTTTATCCAGAGGCATCGTATGTCAGTTCGCCAAAAACTTTATGAAGGGAAAGCAAAAATTGTTTACACCACGGATGACCCGGACATTTTAATTACCTATTTCAAAGACGATGCAACGGCCTTCAATGCCCAAAAGCGGGGGCAAATTGCCGGGAAAGGGGAAATTAACTGTGCCATTTCCAGCCATCTGTTTCAGCGCCTGGAGAAACAGGGCATCCCCACCCATTTTATCGATCGCCCCACTGCCACCGAAATGCGAGTGCGAGCCGTCAAAATTGTGCCCCTCGAAGTTGTAGTCAGGAACATTGCAGCGGGCAGTCTCAGTCAACAAACGGGGTTAGCCGTTGGGACGGTGCTACACCCCCCACTCGTTGAGTTTTATTACAAAAACGATGGGTTAGGTGATCCCTTACTGACGGTCGATCGTCTGCGGTTGCTTAATCTGGCAACACCGGAACAAGTTGAGCAACTCAAACAGATGGCCCTTCAGGTCAATGATTCTCTGTCAGCCTTTTTTCAGCAATGTGGAATCACCCTCGTTGATTTCAAGCTGGAATTCGGGATCGATCGCCATCAGAAAATTCTGCTGGCGGACGAAATTAGCCCTGACACCTGCCGTCTCTGGAATCAGGCCGAATCGGACCCCGATCGACGGGTGCTGGATAAGGATCGGTTTCGACGGGATCTTGGAAATGTGGAAGAAGCTTATCAGCAGGTTCTTCAGCGTGTTCTGGGCCAAACTACTTAACAATGGCTTAACACCGTGTAGGATCAATACGGTAGAATCTTGCCACTTGCTCAGGGTGTTCACTCAGAAGGCTCTGCTTGCCCCTGGTTGGAAGCTATCTCATTAGAATATGGTGTGTGGACGTGCAAAGTAACACAAGCAAAAATCGCTTATCTCCAGTGCTGGTAGCCCTTTTAGCTACCTCCGCCGCCTTGGGTGTGCAGCCCTCTGCTAGCGGACAAACTCTCTACTATGCTCCGATCGCCAGTGGTAGTCCGAATGCAGTTGGGTCGCAGGAACCAGAGAGCAATGAAACCAGCTTGCAGAACCCGGAACGACTCAACCCGTTAAAGGCCCAAGCGGTCCCAGAGCAGGCAGAGAACTCCCAGGCTACCAATGCCGTCTCAAGCGTTAGCATTCCTGAGCAGTTTCCCGTTGAACGCCCTGCCGACCTATCGGTGGCTTCTAGACAAGACCCCCTCGCTTCGGATGCGCCCCTGGTCGGGGTTCCACTCCCAGAAGTCGATCAAGCCCGTGGTGCTACCCTGCTAGAATTGGCACAGGCCAGTCCAAGCACGCCCCCACCCGCAGGGCAGGGTACACCCACCACTCCCCAACCTGCGCCAACGACTCCTGCCCCTCAAACGTCTCCCCTGACTCCTGCTCCCGAAGCCGCTCCAACGGGAGAGGTAGAACCACGAGTGCTTGTAGCTGAAGTCGCGGTCAGTGGAGTTGAAGGGACGCTGTTAGATGAGGTCTATCGGGTGATTCGGACTCGTCCGGGGCGGACGGCAACCCGCACCGAACTGCAAGAAGACATCAATGCCATCTTCAATACAGGCTTTTTTGCGAATGTGCGGGCTGTTCCAGAAGATACCCCCCTGGGTGTGCGCGTCACCTTTGAGGTCAGGGCAAACCCGGCTTTGAATTCCGTGCGGATAGAAGGTAATCAAGTCCTACCTCAATCCGTTGTAGACAATATTTTTAAGGCTCAATACGGTCAGATTCTGAACCTCCGGCGATTTCAGGAAGGAATTCGGGAAGTCAACAAATGGTATCAGGATAACGGGTACGTTCTGGCTCAGGTAACCGATGCCCCCCAGGTCACGGATAACGGAGTCGTGACCCTCCAGGTTGCAGAGGGGGTTGTGGAAGATATCCAGGTCCGCTTCCTTAATAAAGAAGGGGATGAAACCGACGACAAGGGGCAACCCATTCAAGGCCGAACCCGTTCTTTTATTGTGACGCGAGAATTTACGATCAAGCCAGGAACGGTCTTTAACCGGACCCAGGCAGAACGAGATCTACAACGGGTATTTGGCTTGGGGATCTTTGAGGATGTACGCCTCTCCCTCAGTCCCGGTCAAGATCCCCGTAAAGTCGTCGTGGTTGCCAATGTGATTGAACGGAACTCCGGATCGCTGGCGGCAGGGTTAGGAATTAGCTCTGCGAGTGGCCTGTTCGGGACGGTCAGCTATCAGGAGCAAAACCTGGGGGGAAATAACCAGAAACTGGGGGCTGAAATCCAGGTCGGTGAACGGGAACTCTTGTTTGACCTGAACTTTACTGATCCCTGGATTGCGGGCGATCCCTTCCGGACTTCCTACACCGTCAACCTGTTTAACCGCCGATCGCTCTCTCTGGTCTTTGATGGCGGCAAACAAGAAGTTCGCTTACCGGGAGGCGATCGGCCCCGGATCGATCGTCTGGGGGGAGGGATCAGTTTCACCCGTCCCTTAGAGGGCGGTTGGGTTGCTTCCTTAGGGGCACAATATCAAAGAATTTCGGTGCGAGACGTGAACCGAAATATTGCCCGCTTTGATGAGCGGGGGAACCCCCTCAGTTTTAGCCGCACCGGGATTGATGACCTATTCACGGTTCAGTTTGGGGCCGTGCAGGATCGACGAAATGATCCCCTCCGACCGACCAGCGGTTCTTTCTTACGGTTGGGAACTGAACAATCCATTCCGCTCGGATCGGGATCAATTTTCTTGAATCGTCTGCGGGGAAGCTACAGCTATTACATCCCAGTGAGATACATCAATTTCTCAGATGGGCCTCAGGCTTTCGCCTTTAACATCCAGGCCGGGGCTGCGATCGGTGATTTACCTCCCTATGAAGCTTTTGCCTTGGGAGGCAGTAACTCGGTACGGGGCTACGATGAAGGCGCATTGGGAAGTGCCCGGAACTTTATCCAGGCGACGGCTGAATACCGTTTTCCCATCTTCTCGATCGTGGGCGGTGCGCTTTTCTTTGATGCGGCGACCGATTTTGGCACCGGGTCCAGCGTTCTGGGGAATCCTGCGGGGATTCGTCGGAAGCCCGGAAGTGGCTTTGGGTATGGGTTAGGAGTCCGCATTCAGTCCCCACTCGGCCCCATCCGGGTTGACTATGGGATCAGCGACGAAGGGAGTGGCAGAATCCACTTTGGGATTGGGGAACGCTTCTAAGCTTGAACACTGGCACCGAACTGGCATGAATCCACCGAAAGTGACTGAATCCGTTTCTCCGTCTCTTCCCGTCTCTCCCCTGACTCAGCACACCCTGCGATCGGCTTTTGAGCGATCGGGGGTGGGCCTACATTCGGGCGTGACAACCTCCGTTCGCGTCCTCCCGGCGGCCCCTGGCACAGGCCACTGCTTTGTGCGGGTTGATTTATCAGATGCACCCGTCATCCCTGTGGCTCCGGATGCCGTTCATCAAACGCTTCTGTCTACAGAATTGATTTGTGGCCCTGCCAAGGTTTGCACCGTGGAACATTTGCTGTCGGCCTTGACAGGTCTGGGGGTGACGAATGCCCGTATTGAGGTGGATGGACCTGAGTTACCGTTACTGGATGGGTCAGCGCGGGAATGGGCCGAGGCGATCGTTGAGGCGGGTTGGGTGGAGCAGTCGGCTCCCCTGGATCTGCCAGTTTTAACCGAACCCATCTGGATTACCCAGCAGGATGCTTTTGTGGCAGCCATCCCTGCCCCAGGACTGCGGTTTACCTATGGGATTGAGTTTGACCTTCCTGCGATCGGCAATCAATGGTTTAGCTGGTCTCCCGGTCGCTATTTCACACCGGGCGGAGGTTCTTTTGTCAGCGAGGTTGCTCCGGCTCGTACTTTTGGGCTGGCGCACCAAATTGACGCACTCCGTGCCCAGGGACTTATCAAGGGCGGAAGTCTGGAAAATGCCCTAGTTTGCGGGGCAGAGGGATGGATCAATCCACCTTTAAGGTTTGACAACGAACCTGCACGTCACAAACTTTTGGATCTGGTCGGAGATCTGAGTCTGCTGGGTTCTTTACCCCAGGCCCATTTTATGGCTTACAAAGCCAGTCATACCCTCCATACCCAGCTTGTTCGATCGCTGGCTCAAAGATTCCACAATCTGAGATGATTAATATGTCTTTATTATTCATTGATTGAGTTCTGGTCAGACGTGGCAATTCCCAGTACGAACACCCCTTCCGAAGAAG
>JANRKG010000201.1:0-7464 GCA_033763635.1 Leptolyngbyaceae cyanobacterium bins.59 | reverse complement strand
TTCAATGTCTAATCAACCGATTTCCAATGAGGTAGCCCTCAGAATTGCCCTGTCATCCCGATTATTTCCAGAACTCTCAATTCGGGAGTTTATTGAAGTGTTACAGTCTCATTTGAAGGATGGGATTGATGAAGAATCTCTGAGCCGGATTACGGTGACGCAGTTAAAAACTGCTTTGGGGCAAACCTATGATTTTGATGGGGAGGAAGTTGGAGAAGACGCAACCTCAGCCGACATTGAAGCCTTGAAAAAAGCGGTTCGGATTCTATGGGGTGAAACTGGAGAAGGGGAACAATTACCAGTTCTAGAATCCTACCAGGAAGGGGATATGCCGAATTCAATTCGGATAGCAGTCGCATCCAATAATGGGGAGCAATTGGATGGGCACTTTGGTTCCTGTCTTCGCTATCTGATCTATCAATTGTCAGAACAGGAAATGCGACTGATTGAAATTCGATCGGCTCTTGAAGCTGACCTGTCTGAGGATAAGAATGCCTTCCGGGTTCGTTTAGTCAAAGATTGTCCCGTTCTTTATGTCACTGCGATCGGGGGTCCGGCAGCGGGCAGAGTGGTGCAAGCCGGAATTTACCCGATGAAGAAGGAGAAGGGCGGACCTGCACGGGAACTATTAGGAGAATTGCAAGAGGCGATTGCGACTTCTCCCCCCCCCTGGTTAGCCAAGATTTTAGGGGTTGCTCCGGGCGATCGCATCAAAAACTACAAAGCTCTTTCGTATTGACGGGATAAGGTGCTTTCCCTTCTGCCCTTCTCCCAAATCAGCCACCAGACCGACTAACTTTTGCCTACATCTTGCAAGCACTCAATAGGGCAGATTTTGGCTGTACTCAACCTAATGAGATTTCCAGAAAAGATCCAGGAGAAATCAGTACGAGGAGTCAGTCGAAGGAACGTGAAGTATCCTGAAGTAAGATGAATTAAATCCAATTAGAGCAACGATGGCAGCAACGACTGCGACGGCCGTTGCCGAGCAGTGTTTTGGGGTTGAGGCGGGGTTCTGGCAATTTAGGGTTGAGGAAACCGAACTTTAGCAGGTGAGAAGGTGTGTCAGAATAATGACAACCCACTGATGCAGTTATTTCCAATGCCACCTACACCATCCGACCCGTCAGCCAACAAGGTAACTGATGCAGCGATCCGATTTTTCTGGGGTGCTGTTATTGGCTGTTTCCTGGCTTTAATCCCCCTCTCCTATGCTTGGTATTATCTTTCAGACGTTACGACAACTCAGATATTTGCCCTCATTGCGTTTGGGGCGCTGGGAGGAATTGTCGGCGTGTTTAGCAATCTCCAGCAGATGGGGCGTTTCTTCGACTCCATTCCCTGGTTCTGAGTTTGATGCTAGAAATTAAGCCTGTAGGAACGCTAGTACGATCGCTGCCACTTCACTCGCCTCTTCCTCATGCATACCCAATGTTCCCGACAGCCGAACAGATTGGGTATTGGGTAATGTTGCTAGGGCTTCCATTTCAGCCTTTGATTGGGGTGGTGATTGTTCGCCTATGACAACCAGAGTAGAGGGCTGGTCGATAGTCTAATGACGGGCGATCGCTCTGTCCAAATCCTAACCAGTCCATTGCAACCACTTGAAAGTGTGGGGCTAATGGTTCAGCAATCCCCTGCATTTCGCCACGAGTGGAAACGGTGCTAAAGGCAGGCAGGAGCAGAACTGGAGTGCCGTTGCCGCGTGTTTCGTAGGCGATCGCAAAGCTTTGATCCTGCCATTGCCATTGGAACGTGTGAACAGTTCCGCCAATTTGAGCCGATTTAGACCTGAGTGTTGTCGTCATGGTTACACCTCATACATTGCTAATCGAGAATATTGAATGCCGTGTTTAGCGGAAACTCAACTTCGTTGGCTCAAACTCCTGGCACTGTGCTAACTCTTGCCGCAACTGTTCCGGGTTAAGATTCCGTCCAATCAGTACGATTTGATTATTGGGTGGGGTTGTCCAGGATTCCACCTCCAGGCTACATCGCTTCCCACTCAGTTGAAAGATGTGTTTCATCTGGCTTTCCTGAAACCAGAGAATGCCCTTGCCACGAAAGACATTGGCGGGAAGCTGATCGAGGAAATTTTGAAATTTTGTGAGCGAAAAGGGGCGATCGCTGACGAATGACACTGATATAAATCCATCATTCTCTAAATGCTTGGAGTGGTGATGGTGATGCTCATGATGTTCATGGTGATGCTCATGATGATGATGAGTATGTTTCGTCTCTGATTGATTCAATAAGTCTGCATAGTGTCCTGGATCGTTATAGCCAACATCTAAAATCAACGGTAAGGGAACCTCTCCTCGTTGACATCGAATTAGTCTGGCTCCCTGTTTTAGGCTATGAATATACTGCTCCAACTGAGCTACCTGTTCCACAGGTGCTAGATCTGTTTTGTTAAGCAGCAGGATATCCCCGTAAACAATTTGATTGAGTGCAGCATCGCTATCAAAATGGTCTGGTGTGAAGGTTTCTACATCAACCAGAGTCAAGATTGAGTCTAATCGTGTCAGATCCCGTAGTTCTGTGCCCAGAAAGGTCAGCATGATGGGAAGTGGGTCGGCAATTCCTGTTGTTTCAATCACCAGATAATCGATCGACTCTTCCCGTTCCAAAACTTTGTACACCGCATCGACTAGATTCTCATTGATGGTGCAGCAGATACAGCCATTGCTAAGTTGCACCATATCTTCATCGATCGACATCAGCAGTTGGCTGTCAATATCAATATCGCCAAACTCGTTCACCAGCACCGCAACTTTGAGATCCTGCCGATTCTTAAGGATCTGGTTGAGTAAGGTCGTTTTCCCACTGCCTAAAAATCCAGTGATGATGGTTACTGGCATTCCTCGCTTAGGAATGTGTAAGGATGCTTGACTAGAAACCATGACTTTTTCCTATGAACGGCTGATAGGGACAGTGGTCGATCACGTAGCAGGACTTAACAATTGCTAAAACGATAATCATTCTCATTTTATAGGATAACAGGTGAAAGCTAAAGCTCTCTTGCAAAACAGAGATTTGCTACAGTGAACGGTATGCAGCGATTTTTGAGAATGGCATATGGTTCGCGAATACTCGCCTCAAACGCAACCCAATCAAGGGCAGAACTACCCGCCCTTGCAAAGTGGCGATCGCCTGACTCGCCCTGAATTTGAGCGACGATATGCGGCATCTCCCTACATCAAAAAAGCAGAATTGATTGAAGGAATTGTGTACGTGGCATCTCCCTTACGGCATGAGCAGCATGGTAAGCCTCACAGTCGAGTCATGACATGGCTGGGGGTCTATCAGGCGATGACTCCGGGAGTAGATTTGAGCGATGCACCAACGGTCAGACTGGATTTGGATAATGAGCCGCAACCGGATGCTGTGCTGTTTATTGAAGCAAATTCGGGTGGGCAAACCCGTATCAGCCCTGATGGTTACATTGAAGGATCACCAGAACTAATTGTGGAAATTGCTGCCAGCAGTGCCGCCATTGATACCGGAAGCAAGAAGCAGGTCTATCGTCGCAGTGGGGTGCTGGAATATGTGATCTGGCAATCCTATGACAACCAATTGGAGTGGTTTTGGCTGACAGATGGAGAGTATCAGTTACTCTCTCCTGATTCCGATGGCATCATTCACAGTCGCGTGTTTCCGGGGTTATGGTTAGCCGTGGATGCGTTGCTAAGTAACCAAATGGCGCGGGTGTTGGAGGTGTTGCAAGAAGGGTCGCGATCGCCGGAGCATGAGGCATTTGTGGAGCGGTTGGAGAGAGGAAAATAAGAGGTGCGATCGCTGTAATGGAGGACAAAAGAAAATGAAGAGCAAACAAATTGCAATGCTTCTCCGCAAAGCTTTGCTTGAGGAAGGCGAAATGGCACAATCGCTCTATGAATATGAGCTAGAGGAGCATATCGACTATTGGTACGACGGGTTGAAAGCAGACCGAGATGACTTCGTATTTGCAGTCACAGAAAATTCTGGACATGTGGCAATGGTGCTCATCATGGCAGACAAAACAGTGCTAATAAACGAAGTGGCTAGAGCAAAGCTATCAGAATTTTGGCAACACAATTACAAAACCAATATGAAAACACTGATTCCCATGATGGCAAAGGAATTAGCAGACGATACTCTTTACATCACTGGAGTTAAGGTCGTTGACCCAAAGCGAACGGTCGTGCAACAAGGAAGTGTGGGTTTGGTAAAATGGGAGCTTAACCATCAGGAAGTTGACCCATGAAATGTCCCTTCTGCGAACATCCGCAAACTCATCGTCATGGCAAAACCAGTAAAGGGAGTCAGCGCTATCGCTGCCCGAACTGCCAGCAAACATTCATCGTGCCAAACTCGGTATCGGCTTGCACAATCACCACTTGGCCTTGCACGTCCAAAAACAGCCCCAGTAAAGCCTTGAGGCTGGCTTTTTGATAGGCACTAGGCATTAAGCAAAGGAGGCTATACACTAGCCTTTGGACGTGTTGCAGGATGGTTTGCATAACCGTCTTCTGATTTTTTTCCTACGCCCTTTCTTGTAGATTTTGGCTCCTTTGGCAACCCTTATTGAGAATGGTGCAAGATCTCAGTTAAGTTAGATGAACCCTAAACAAACCGATCGCCTATGAGTCTGTATAGCTTGCAAGTCACCACAATCGATGGGAAGCCCCAAACCCTGGATACCTATCAAGGCCAGGTTCTCTTGATTGTGAATGTCGCCAGTCAGTGTGGATTTACCCCCCAGTATGCGGGGTTAGAAGCCCTCTATCGGCAGTATCAGGACAAGGGATTTACGATTCTAGGATTTCCCTGTAACCAATTTGGGGCACAAGAACCGGGAACGGAAGCAGAAATTCAAAGTTTTTGCTCCCGCACCTACAATGTTACATTTCCCCTGTTTGCCAAGATTGATGTGAATGGGGACAAGACCCATCCCCTCTACCAGTATCTCAAATCATCCCAGAAGGGATTATTTGGAACGGAAGCCATCAAGTGGAACTTTACCAAGTTTCTCGTCGATCGCACGGGAAACGTGGTGAAGCGCTATAGCTCAATGGATAGCCCGGAGAGCATTGCTAAAGATGTAGCGGCTCTTTTAGGCTAATTATTTCCTCTAATAGGGATACTTTTCTCAACTGTCCCTATTAGAGCAGAATGAATGTCCCTTATTGTCCCCAAAGCCGCAAGGCAACGGAAACCAGGGACAAAAATGTGAAGAAGCCAACCGCATCCAGCATCGTAGTGAGCAAAGGACCACTGATCAGGGCAGGGTCCAGGTGAATTCGCTTCAATCCCATCGGCAGTAGCGTACCGATCGTCGCAGCCACCAGGACATTGACAGCCATCACCAGAGAGGCAACAATTGCCACCCACCGTTCTGCCGGAGAAGACCAAATGAGGGAAAGCACTCCCAGCGCTAATCCTAGCGAGAGCGCAGTTCCCAACCCTGCCAGCACTTCTTTTCTCAGGATCTTCAGCGTATCGTCTGGGGTTACTTCCCCGATGCCCAACCCTCGAACGGTAACAGAAAGGGCTTGAATCGCCACATTGCCGCTGGTATTCGACAAAATGGGCATGATCACCGCTAAGACGGGCACCAGAGAAATCACCCCCTGGAAGGGCGCAATCGCACTCGCAGCCCCAATATAGAGGCCGATGTTTCCCAGGAGCCAGGGAAGCCGTTTGCGAATCGTCACATGGGGGGGCGAGAGCGCGGCTTCATCCCCACCACTGACCCCTGCGATTTTTTGAATGTCCTCTGTGGCTTCCTCTTCCAGAATGTCCACCACATCATCGATCGTGATGATGCCGACTAAGCGATCCTCGCGATCGACCACGGGAACGGCAATCAGATCGTAGCGCTTCATTACCTGCGCCACTTCCTCCTGAGTCATCTCCGTTCGGACCTTGATTACCCGATCGCTTGCTACATCTTTGACCAGCACCTCAGGGATCGTAAACAGCAGTTGCCGCAAGGAAATTACCTGAACGAGTTTGCGCTGTTCATCCGTGACATAGGCATAGTAAATCGTTTCCTTATCCTGATCCGTCAAACGAATGTGTGCCAGAGCTTGCCCAATAGTCAACCCCTGCTTCAACCGCACATATTCCGTTGTCATCACCCGTCCTGCGGTTCCTTCGGGATAGCCCAAAAGCGTGGCAGTAGCGTGACGTTCCTCTGGACTGAGGTTTTGTAGGAGCCGCTTGACCACTCTGGCGGGGAGTTCGTCAAACAGTTCGGCGCGATCGTCTGGACGCATGGCATCCACAATCTGAATCACCTGAGCGTCGTGGAGGGAACCCAGCAGGGCTTCCTGCACCTCGGAAGGTAGGTATTCGAAGACATCCGTTGCCTGGTCTTTATTGAGCAGTCGAAAGGCAATAGCCTGACGCTCTGGTGGCAAGTCAGCAATATACTCCCCCACATCAACAGGCGGCAGATTATTCAGTTCAACTTTAAATTGATTTAAGTCAGCAATATCCGCTAGCGCAACCCGGTTTTCCTGAGTGAGCATACAACCTCCTAAGTCCTCCTCGCGCTGGAAGACATGCCCACCAGGCCAGGAAGATTAACGATAAATAATTAAGATGGAATGGGATGAATGACTGCCCATAGATGGTGTCAACTCAACATCGGTCCTGGCAATAAGGGCCGCTAAGATTATGCTACCCCGGAAGGGACTTTCCGGAAGGGTATCCATCAAAGTTTTATGAAAATTTTTTGCAAAAATGCAACTTGAACACAATCCTTAATTTACTTATTGCAAGCAATTCTCAAAAATAGGGTATTCTGTAACTGAGTTTTTGGCGATCCCGTGCATGGTCCCTCCCTCTGAAAAATCAGGATTTTGGCAACGGCGACAACTCCTCAAAGTAGGATTAACCGGATTAGGACTTTCAGGGATGACGATCGCAGCCCAACGAGGGCTGGCGATGCCTCCCCGACCACCTCATCCAGTCAGCAAACGCCTCCCAGAGAAGTCTCTCGATCCCATGAAAATTTTGCGGGACTTTGACTACGGCACCGTGCGGCAGGAGCATGGGCGCACCGTGCGGGAATTCGAAGTGACAGCCAACCGAACCACCCTGCAACTCAATTCCGCTGTTTCCTTCATCAGTTGGAACTTGAATGGTCGCGTTCCTGGCCCTACGTTTAGAGTTTCATCGGGCGATCGGGTACGGGTGATTTTCCACAATCAAGATTCCCAGTCCCATAGTTTGCATTTTCATGGCATCCATCCTTCTGAGATGGATGGCATCAAGCCGATTCGGTATGGTAAAACGACCGTCTATGAGTTTGATGCCGATCCCTACGGAGTCTATCCCTACCATTGCCATATCGCGCCTGTTACACGTCATATCAGTAAAGGGTTGTACGGGTTGCTTATTGTTGATCCGCCCGGAGGTCGTGCCCCTGCGGACGAATTAATTCTCGTCATGGGAGGATATGACCTCAATAATGAC
>JANRKG010000200.1:0-2627 GCA_033763635.1 Leptolyngbyaceae cyanobacterium bins.59 | reverse complement strand
GAACTAAACCCATGCCAGCGCACCTCAAAGGCTTTTCCGCCTTCCAGCATTTTTTGCGGAACGGGCCATTCGCGCGCCGCCGCTAGCACAACCCCCGGCATCTGGCCCGATCGCCGTTCAATCCGTGTTTGGGAGCGGGAGGCGTTGATACGGCTCAACAATTGCTCTTGAAAGGCCAGTTCCGCAGGGCAGGGTTGGCCTCCGGCGGGAGTAGGGCGCGAGCGAAAGCGCAGATTTCCCAGCAGTGGCCCCTCCGCTGGAGAAAGGGGGGCATAGCTGGTATCTAGAATCGTGGTGACGCGATCGGTGGGCAGGGATCGCAGGAGCAACAGTAGGGTTTCTTCCAGGAGATCGTTGACTTCAGGGGTGTCTGCTGTCGGAATGCCATCAAAAGGCACGAGGGTATGCTGTACCATATCCGGAGCGGTTCCTGAGCCGATGGAACTACCATACCCGCTGAAGTGAAAGACGATCGCATCTCCGGGACGGGCTTGTTCAATGAGGTGGCTGACGAAGGCGGCTTCAATGTTTTCCCGTGTTGCCTGTTGATCCGTCAGGGTGAGGATATCGCGATTCTGAAAGCCAAATCGGTACAGCAGTAACTCCCGCTGAAGTTCTACATCGGTGAGACAGCCCGTTAACCCAGGACCATGATTGTACTGATTAATGCCCACCAGCAAAGCCAATTTGCGGGGCGCAGGCTCGGCTAACACTTGTTGGTAGCGATCGCTCCATTGCCCCAGACCGACCTGAGACCCTCCCCAGGCCGCAAAACCCCAGCCGATCTGCTGTAAAAACGATCGCCGCTTCATGCTCATTCTTCAACCCTACCCAATAGGGTAGCGGATTTAGGGACGTGGGGGGGTGAGAATTGGAGAGGATCAGGAGATGAGGAGATGGGGAGGGGAGGAAATAGAGGTTTATTATTCTTGACCTCTCCTCATCCCCTTATCCCCTTATCCCCCCATCTTCTTACCTCCTCACTAAATCCCATCGCCCATCCGGCCTTCTGTGGTCACTTCGCACTTAACTTGCATGGCTCGGATCAGTTCAGCGGCAACTTCGGGACGGGAGAATTCGGGGGGTGGAAGTTCCCCATTTCTCAGCATGTTGCGAACTTTGGTTCCAGAGAGGTGAACTCGTTCTTCTGGCAGACTGGGGCTAGTTTTAGTGGTTGCCATCGAGTGGGTGCGTTTGCAGTAGAAGGCATGTTCAAACTTCATGGGCATGATCCCCAGTTCGCCCAGTTCGAACTCGTCAAAAATGTGTTGAGCGTCGTAGGTGCCGTAATAGTCACCCACGCCAGCATGATCGCGCCCGACAATGAAGTGGGTGCAGCCGTAGTTTTTGCGAACGAGGGCATGGAAGATCGCTTCACGGGGTCCAGCGTAGCGCATGGCAGCGGGGTTAATTGCCAGAATCACCCGGTCTTTCGGGAAGTAGTGTTCCAGCATGATTTCATAGCACCGCATCCGCACGTCGGCAGCGATGTCGTCTTCTTTGGTGGCACCGACCAGGGGATGCAGGAAGAGACCATCGACGGTTTCCAGGGCGCACTTCTGGATATATTCGTGGGCGCGGTGAATGGGGTTCCGGGTCTGGAAGCCCACGATCGTCTTCCATTCTTTTTGCTTAAACAGTAAGCGGGAATCTACCGGATCAATTTGATATTTGGGGAATAGGGGATGGCCCTCCCGTTGCAGCAACCAGATTGGACCTGCCAGATAGACAGAGCCTTGGTTGTAAACAACTTTCACCCCTGGATGTTTTTCATCATTGGTGCGATACACATTGACCGCTTCATGGAGTTTGTCGTAGCGGTATTTCTGAGTTAATTCGAGAACGCCAATGAACTGTCCTTGCGAATTATCAAGCCGAACTAATCCGCCTTCCTGCAAGGAATCCGCGATTGCTTCCGTCACAGGCAAGGTGACGGGAATGGACCAGGGGAGGCCGTTGCTGAGGCGCATTTCTGTCACGACCCGATCGTAGTCTGCCTGTTCCATGAATCCGGTCAGGGGACTGAAGCCACCGATCGCAATCATTTCCACGTCCGAAACCGATCGTTCCTCTAACTGGATGCGAGGCAGAAAGTCTGCTTTGCTCAGAAATTCTTGCTTCTGTTCGGGGGATGCGATGCGATTCACTAATATTCCGCCGTGGGGGGCGATGCCGTCGGGTCGATAAGTCATGGAGCAGTTTAGAGATTGAAAGGATCTGCTCTGTTATCGTACCAAGGGGAGGGGAAGTATGAACATTCTTTAAATGCGTTTGTGCCCTGAGCCTAGTCGAAGGGCAACCCATCTGTAAACTCTTTTCCTTATGCCTTCTGCCCTTTCCCGCCTTAACCCAAAATTTTTCTAAATATAAGAAATAATCTGCTCTAGCTTTTTCGGTTTTCAGTGTTGACAATAGGGGGGAATGAGTTAAGCCAGTAACGGTCATGATCCGGGACAATCAAGACGCACCTAACTCCTCGTTCGAATTTCAAGAGCGTTATTCCGCTAAACTGAATCCGCAAGTTCCCTGGGTGGCAGACTCAGAGGGCAACATTACGAATTTCAGCGATCGGTGGCTGGAACTCACGGGACTCACGCGGGAACAGGCGATGGGCACCGGATGGATGC
>JANRKG010000199.1:0-7573 GCA_033763635.1 Leptolyngbyaceae cyanobacterium bins.59 | reverse complement strand
CTGCACCACACCTTCTAGTTTCAGGGCTTCTAGCGCTCGATATACGGTTGCCAATCCTACACTCTGCCCCTGGCGGTGCAACTCCATATAAAGACTCTGGGCAGAAGCAGCCCCATCCAGGGTTTTGAGGAGATTTAAGATTTTTTCCTGGCTACGGGTGCGTTGAGTTCTCATGGGAGGCGATCAATCCTGAGTATCAAATCCTAGAATAGAGAAGCCGTTTTGTGCGGTATTCATTGCAATATTGATTACATTCAGGATACCCCCGTGACTCAGAAATATCAGGCCAAGATCTACATTACCCTACGCCCGTCCGTCCTGGACCCCGCAGGAACGGCGGTTCTTTCGGGGGCCAAGCATCTGGGGTATGACAATATCGAGCAAATCCGAATTGGCAAGTACATTGAGGTCAGCCTGACGGCAACGGATGAAGCGTCTGCCCAGGCTCAGTTAGACAAAATGTGCGATCAACTTCTCGCCAATCCAGTCATTGAAAATTATCGATTTGAGCTAATTTGTGAGCCGATTGGGGTTCGGTAATGGGTAATGGATAATAGCTCCAATCCTTCCCTATCAATAATTACCGATTGCCAGTCCAATCAAAGATCTTCATTCTCACAATTAACTAATCTGTGAAATTTTAACCTATGAAATTTGGCATCATTGTCTTTCCGGGATCTAACTGCGATCGTGATGTGGCATGGGTCACGCAGGGGCTTTTGCAACAACCAACCCGCATGATCTGGCATGAAGAGAGCGATATTTCGGATATCGATGTTCTGGTCATTCCGGGAGGTTTCAGTTATGGGGATTACCTGCGCTGTGGGGCGATCGCCCGCTTTTCTCCAGTCATGCAAGCAGCCGTTCGGCATGCAGAACAGGGTAAGTGGGTGTTAGGGATCTGCAATGGGTTCCAGGTCTTGACGGAGGCAGGGTTATTGCCGGGGGCGCTGGTGCGTAACCGGGATCTGCACTTTATTTGCGATCGGGTGCCCCTGCGAGTCGAGCGATCGGATCTGCCCTGGACCCGAAACTACAAGCAGGGCAGCGTCATCACCGTGCCGATCGCCCATGGAGAAGGCTGCTACTATGCAGATGCCGATACCCTGAAAGCGCTCGAAGAGAATGGTCAGGTGCTTTTCCGCTACTGCTCCACTGATGGATCGGTTAATCCCGACAGTAATCCCAATGGCTCTCTCAATAACATCGCTGGAATCTGCAACCGTCAGGGGAATGTGTTGGGGATGATGCCTCACCCGGAACGGGCCTCCGATCCTGCTCTGGGGGCTACCGATGGATTTCCGCTCTTTGAAGGACTGCTGGCGGCAACAGGGATCGCGGTCGCCTAATCTCTGTCCAAACGCTCCCTCGATCTCATCCCCTCGAAAGAATTCCCTCAAAAACCACCTGAAGTATCATTAAAACTGATAGCTCAAGTTTTCCTGACCGTGTTACCCCAACTAGGATTAGTTTGCATTACCGCATCCAATCGGGTGCGGTTTAAGACGATCACCCGAAAGCGGCTGTTGCAGTTGAACTCTGCGGAACAACAGCGGGTTTTAGGGGATCTCTACCGTGAGAACTTGAAGCGGTTGGCGGGGGCGATCGACTTTTGTGCCGAGCAGGGCATTCGCCTCTATCGCATTACCTCAGCCCTGTTTCCCTTTGCCGATGACTCCGTTGGAGAAGAAGTACTGGCAGTCCTGCAACCCCAAGTACAAGCGGTGGGCAGACAAGCTCTTGAACTGGGAATTCGGTTGGTGATTCATCCCGATCAGTTTGTAGTCTTGAACTCCGATAATCCAGAAGTCATTCAGAACAGTATCAAGATTCTGAAAACCCTCGCCTGGATTCTCGACCTGCTGGAGCAGCCCCAATCTGCCTGGACGGTGATGAACATTCATGGGGGGAAGGGCGATCGGGCAGAGCGACTGATCCAGACCATTCGAGAGTTACCAGACAATATTCGCACGCGCCTGACCCTGGAAAATGACGAGTACACCTACAGCGCGGCTGAAATTGTAGAGATTTGTCGGGCGGCGGGTATCGCAATGGTGTTTGATGCCCACCATCATGTGATTCACGAAAAGGTTGAGAGCTACAACCATCCCAGTGTTGCGGAAATGGTAGCAGCGGCTCGGACTACCTGGCCTGTTCCCGAATGGCAACTGGTTCACATCTCCAACGGCTCCGAATCTTTTAGCGATCCCCGCCACAGCGATCTGATTACCCTAATGCCCGATGCTTACCGCGATGTGGCCTGGATTGAGATCGAAGCGAAGTTAAAGGAACAGGCGATCGACAAGTTACGACTGGAGTGGATGCCTTTGCTCACAAAGTTAGAGACATAGCAAGAGGCAGAAGGCAGGGGGCAGGCGGCAGAAGGAAAATGCTCCCAACAGGGTCATTTTTCCCTGTCAAGCTGGCCTAAGCTGAACGGGGACTGCTATAAATCAGAGTAATAATGGCACAGTTCCCTATTCACACGCCATCAGCCTGAATGAATACCCAAGAAATCAAACGCGAAGCCAATCTTTTATACAAGGCGATCGTGCCCTTTTTACAGTTAGGAGCGTCCTACCAAACGCTGTTTCTAACGGATCTGGCAGAAATTGTGCGGCTGACCGCCATGATCGATCAGCGCTTCAGTTCAAATGAAATTTTGGCCTACGGCATGGTTTATGCCCTGGTAAAACAAGAAAAGAAACTGTTGGCAAGCCTGTTAAATGAGTGGGAACTGTCAGAGAGCGCAAGGCAAAATTCAGAATTTGCCATTATTCAACTCTTTGATGATTATCAACAGGCCAGAAAACGTAACGAACTGGCAGAAAAATATTTTTATCTCCCTGCTGTTTTGAAGGAATTAGATACCAAGAACGGCACAAATTTATTCACCCCAATTACCAGTGCAATCTATCGCTTTGCTCAAATTGTGATTCGGGCCGATGGGCAGGAATCGGACATTGAGAAAAAAGTGCTAGAGGAGATTCAAACCCTGCTACATCAAACGGAACAGGGACAGGCCGGAAAAGCGATCGAAGTTGAGGCCGTTTATCCCACAGAAGAAGATAGTTTGGAAAAGGTTTTAGCAGAACTTAATAGTCTGATTGGGATGCAAAATATTAAAGATGAAATTAATACCCTGACAAATTTTTTAAAGGTACAAAAAGTCAGAATTGAACGAGGACTTGCTAAGACAAACTTATCCTTACATGCTGTCTTTTCTGGCTCACCAGGGACCGGAAAAACCACCGTTGCCCGAATGGTGGGGCGTATCTATAAACATTTGGGATTCTTAAAGAAAGGCCACTTAATTGAAACCGATCGCGCCGGAATGGTTGCAGGTTATATCGGTCAAACCTCCAAAAAAGTAGATGATCTCGTAAAAGCGTCTTTGGATGGAGTGTTATTTATTGATGAAGCCTATTCTTTACTACCCAAAAATGCTGCGAATGATTTTGGGCAGGAGGCGATCGATACCCTTCTCAAAAGAATGGAAGATAATCGCGATCGACTCGTGGTAATTGTGGCCGGATATACCGACAATATGGCAGAGTTTATCGAGTCCAATCCGGGGTTAAAATCTCGCTTTAACCGTTACCTCACCTTTCACGATTATCCCCCAGAAGAATTACTGGCAATTTTTCACAAACTTTGCCGGGAAAGTAACTTTAAAACCACCCTAGAAGCAGACACCAAACTCACAGAAATTTTTCGCCATTTATACGAAAATCGCGACAAAACTTTTGGCAATGGTCGTCTTGCGAGAAACCTCTTTGAAAAGACTCTGGAGCGGCAAGCGAACCGCTTGGTGAAGATCGCTACCTTGACGGATGAGTTACTCACCAATCTGTTACCAGAAGATATTCCTCCCCTAGAGATATTTCTAACATAGCAACGTCCTCTCGTGACTCTGCTGTAGACTAGGCAAAAATCCCCTTTCAATGCCACAACTAAAACAGAACAAAAGATAACCCTATGATGCGATTTATTCTGACGATAGTGTGTGTCTTGCTAGTCAGCGTAACGGGCTGGATTGGATTTCCGGCGGCAGGGTGGGCGCAGACCGAAGAAGCAGCCCAAGCGGCACCAACCGATTTGATTCAAGAGGTGCAATCCCTTTTTCAGCAAGCTTTTATCGCCACCAATCAGGGAGATTTTGTAACCGCAGAAAAAATCTGGACAGAACTGATTGAGCGGTTTCCCGATAATGCGGCGGCCTGGAGTAACCGGGGCAATGCGAAGGTCAGTCAGAACCAGCTAGAGGCTGCGATCGCCGACTACGAAAAAGCGATGGAACTTTTCCCAGATGCCCCCGATCCTTACCTGAACCGGGGGGCTGCCCTGGAGGGGTTAGGCCGATGGGACGCTGCAATTGCCGATTACAACCGAGTGTTGGAGTTGGCCCCCGATGATGCCGCTGCCTACAACAACCGGGGGAATGCGGAAGCGGGACTGGGCCAATGGGAGCAGGCGATCACCGACTACGAAAAGGCGATGGAACTGGCCCCCAGTTCCGTTTTGGCCTACACCAATTACGCTCTGGCCCTCTATCAAGTGGGCAAAACGAAAGAAGCGACTCGGAGGCTGCGGAATGTGGTTCGTAAGTATCCCACCTTCGCGGATGCCCGTGCGGCCCTCACCGCTGCCCTGTGGATGGACGGGAAACGGGGAGAGGCCGAAAGCCAGTGGGTTTCGGTAGTCGGATTGGATACGCGGTACAAAAAGATTGACTGGGTGAAAGAGGTCCGGCGGTGGCCCCCCTCTGTCACCAGTGCCTTAGAGAAGTTTTTGACATTACAGGGAGCCTGAAGAGATTGCAAGGAGCCTAAAGGCTTGGGAGCATCCCCACCTTTGTAATCCTCCCCAACTCCTCCTTAATCCCCTCCTGGAAGGGGGAAGGGTGGGTTTAGACTTCGCAAAAGGAGTTTGCAAAGGGTCTGCAAATCGCCCAATCCCCTAACCCACCCCGGCCTATGGCCACCCCTCCCAGGAGGGGTGGGGATCTGAGGGTAAACTTACAAAGTTGGGACGCACCCTAAAGGCTTTCTCATTCCTGGGCGATCGGCAACGTGAAATAAAACGTACTGCCCTCCTCCAGGGTACTCTCAGCCCAGATGCGGCCTCCATGCTGCTGGATAATATTGCGGCAGATCGCAAGCCCTAGCCCTGTCCCTCCCTTCTGGCGGGAATCGGAAGCATCGACTTGTTGAAACCGCCCAAAGATCGCCTCCAATTTATCCGCCGGAATGCCTCGTCCCCGATCGTGGACACTGAACAGGACACAGGCATCCTCGAAGGCTCTGGCCGTCAGAGTGACGGTGCTGTGGGGAGGAGAAAACTTGATAGCATTCCCAATCAGGTTGGTCAGGGTTTGCAGAATTCGATCGCTTGCCGCCCTTACAAATAGGGGGTCAGGAGGTTCCTCAAGTACGAGCGTCACTTCAGACCGATCGGCAATGGCTTGTAGTCCAGTGATAGCAGCACGGAGCAAAGAGAGAACTTCACAGCGTTCCAGCAGGAGGAAAGCCTGACCTGCTTCCAGGCGTTCCAGGTCCAGAATGTCATTCACTAACCGCACTAACCGTTCCGTGTCGATCGCCGCAATCTCAAGCATGCGCTGGGCTTTTGCGGGTTGATTTGCCAACACTCCAGCGGCCAGCAGACTGATGGAACCCCGAATCGAGGTTAAAGGGGTCCGGAGTTCATGGCTGACGACCGAGATGAATTCGTTCTTCATCTGCTCGATCGCCTGTTGTTCTGTAACGTCGGAGATTTGGCCTAAAAAGTGGAGGGGCTGTCCGGCATGGTCTCGCACCAGACAACTGCTGACCGAAACCCAAACAATATGGCCTTGCTTATGGAGATAACGATATCGGAACTCACAAGAATCAACATCTCCCCGTATGAACTGTTCCGCTCGTTCCAGATCAGCAGCCCGATCCTCTGGGTGCGTAATATCAGGAACCCCCCGTTCCAGTAACTCTAACTTGGAGTAGCCCACAATTCGACAAAGGGCATCATTGACGCGCAGAAAGCGACCCTCCAGATCCACGATCGCCATGCCAATGGGAGCATTCTCGAAGGTACTGCGGAATTGTTCTTCACTGTCCCGCAATGCCCGTTCCGTGCGCTGCCGTTCTAAAAGTTCCTGCTGAAGTTGAGCATTGGCAGTCTGTAGCTCGGCAGTTCTTTCCTGAACCCGCACTTCTAATGTGGCTTTGGCTTGCTGGAGTGCTAATTCTGCTTGCTTGCGATCGTCAATTCCTAAAATCGTCCCCGTCATTCGTACAGGTTGGCCTGACTCATCGTAAAAAGCATGCCCCCGGCCCTCTACCCAATGCAGACTTCCATCCGGCCACATCACCCGGTATTCGTAGCGGTAGCTCTCTCGACTCTGAATTGCCTGACTAACTTTCTGGTTCAAAGTCTCCAGATCGGCAGGATGGATACGAGTTGCAAAAGTTTCATACCGTCCGTCAAACTCATCAAGGGAGATTCCAAACAGGTCTGCGTGACTCTGGGACCAGTTGATCTCACCCGTTAGCAGGTTCCAATTCCAGGTGCCAATCTGAGCCGCCTGGGTTGCCATCCGTAGTTCCTCTTCCCGCCGATGGAGCATGACCTGGGTTTGCTCATACAGTTGGCGACTCCGTAACGTAAAAATCCCGTAGGCTGTATCAGCGGCTAATTCCTCCAATAACTCGATTTCTAATAAGTTAAAAGCATTGGGCTGGGAGGCATAGATAGTCAAGATTCCATAGAGTTGAGTGTCTACCTGGAGGGGAATTGAAATAACAGCGGCATAGCCGTGACGATTCGCTTCCGCTTGCCAGGGTGCAAAATTAGGATCGTCGAGGATGTTTTGTACGATCGTCGTCTTCCGGGTACGGATTGCCGTTCCTCCCGGACCTCGCCCCCGTTCGCGATCAGCCCAGGTCAACTGTACCGATTCCAGGTAGCCGGATTCATACCCTGCCCAGGCCACCGGACGAATGGTCTTCGCCTCATCCGGTTCTATAAAACCAACCCAGGCCATCCGATAGCCACCAATTTCAATGATGTTTTGGCAAATTTCCTGTAAGAAAGGCGTTTCTTCTGTCGCCCGAATCAAAGTTTGGTTACAACTGCTCAGGGTGCGGAGGGAACGGTTCATCCGTTTTAATTGATGCTCTGTTCTCTCCTGTTGAGCAATCTGACGTTCCAGTTTTGAATAAAAAAAGACAAAAATCGCCAGACTGAGGCTAAAACCACCCAGAAAAACTAAAGTTGTTTTCTGAGTCTGCTGCTGCACATCCCTTTCCAGCGATCGGAGCGTTTGTTCCTCCGCTCGAATCAGTTCTGCAACCAATGCTCGAATTTCGTCCTGAATGACTTTGCCCCGTTCTGTAATTGGAACTTGTAATTGCAGGTTTGGATTTTTGCGAAATAGCACGATAGATTGTTCAGCAGAAACAATTCGTTGCTGAACCAAAAATTTCAAGCGGTTGAAGGATTGTTGTTGCAGGTCTGTAGGGGACGTTCGAGGAAATGCCTGAACGATGGGTTCAAGTTTTCTAATGGCCTGGTAATA
>JANRKG010000198.1:0-4371 GCA_033763635.1 Leptolyngbyaceae cyanobacterium bins.59 | reverse complement strand
TTCATGCCCTGGCGCACGATCGAGGGGAGCGACCTTGCACCCCAAGGCACACCCGAACTGGAAGTCGTCATTCGGGGAGTCTTCGAGAAAACCCGATTCCTCGACTTGATCCGGTTCTTCGTCGTGTTCGAGATAGACGGCGAAACCATTACCAAGAAGATGGCGGGCTACCACCAGTACCATGCCGTCAACAAAGCCGTTGCCGAAACCGTCAAAGCGATCGCTCCAGAAGGGGACAGGCGTGTGGGGGTAATCTGGCACACGCAGGGATCGGGCAAGAGCCTGTCAATGGCGTTCTATGCGGGCAAGATCATCCAGCATCCGGCAATGGCAAACCCTACCCTGGTCGTGCTGACCGATCGCAATGACCTGGATGACCAACTCCTCACCACCTTCTCCAAATGCCAGGAATTGCTCCGTCAGCAACCCGTTCAAGCAGAAGACCGGACGGACCTTAAAGCCAAACTACAAGTTGCATCCGGTGGCGTGATCTTCACCACCATTCAGAAATTCGCACCCGAAGAACGGGGTGAGGAGTATGAAACCCTCAGCGATCGTCGCAACATCGTGTTCATTGCAGACGAGGCCCACCGCTCCCAGTACGGCTTGAAAGCGCGGGTCGTCACGACCAGGGACAAAGAAACCGGAGAAGAAGGAGCCTACACGACCTATGGCTTTGCAAAATACCTGCGAGATGCCCTGCCCAATGCCTCCTTCATTGGTTTTACCGGAACCCCGATCGATAAAGCCGATGCCAGTACCAGAGCCATCTTTGGTGACTACATTGACATCTACGACATCCAGCGGGCGGTTGAAGATGGGGCCACCGTTCGGATCTACTATGAAGCCCGTCTTGCCAAAATTGCCCTCGATGAAAGCGAGAAACCCAAGATTGACCCTGACTTTGAAGAGGTCACAGAGGGGGAAGAGCAGACCACGAAAGAGAAGCTCAAGAGCAAGTGGGCACAGCTTGAGGCGATGGTTGGCACTGAAACACGCCAAGCGCTTGTGGCCCAGGACATCCTCCAGCACTTTGACGATCGCCTTGCTGCCCTATCGGGGAAAGGAATGATTGTCTGCATGAGCCGCCGCATTTGCGCTGAACTCTACAAGCAGATTGTCCAGCTTCGCCCCGAATGGCACTCCGACCAGGACAGTGAGGGCCAAATCAAAGTCGTGATGACAGGAAGTGCGGCTGACAGCGCGGACCTCCAACCCCACATTCGCACCAAGAAGGGACGGGATGCGATCGCAAATCGGCTGCGCGACCCGAACGATCCCCTGAAGCTGGTCATTGTGCGGGATATGTGGCTCACGGGCTTTGATGCTCCCTGTCTGCATACCATGTACATCGACAAACCCATGAAGGGGCACAACCTGATGCAGGCGATCGCCCGTGTGAATCGGGTGTTCGGTAAGAAACCGGGCGGGCTGGTGGTCGATTACCTCGGCATTGCCCAGGACTTGAAAGCAGCCCTGATGACCTACACCGAAGGCGATCGAGGAGAAACGGGCATCCCCCTTGAAGAAGCGGTCGCTCTGATGCAGGAGAAGTACGAAGTGGTGGCTGCCATGCTTCATGGCTTTGACTACTCCGGGTTCTTCACAGGCACTCCTCCAGAACGGCTCAGTGTTCTCTGTGGAGCCACGGATTGGATTCTTCGCCCTGAATCCCAGGAAAACAACGGCACCCAACGGTACATCCAGGTTGTTACAGAACTGTCTAAAGCCTTTGCCCTCTGTGCCACCGAAGACGAAGCGATCGCGGTCAGGGAGGAAGTTGGGTTCTTCCAGGCCATCAAAGCCACCCTGTCGAAGAACACGGTTGAAGGCAGCAAGAGCAAAGCAGATCTCGATGCTGCCGTGCGTCAGATTGTGACCCGTGCTGTTGCCTCGGATCAGGTCATCGACATCTTCGCCACCGTTGGCATGGATAAGCCAGAGATTTCCATCCTCTCCGATGAGTTCTTGGAAGAAGTCCGTGACATGCCCCAGAAGAACCTGGCCCTCGAAGTGCTGCGAAAGCTGCTCAATGACGAGATTCGGACCCGCTCCCACCGTAATGTGGTGCAATCTCGGACCTTCTCCGAGATGCTGGAGAACTCCATCCGTCGCTACCAGAGCCGCACCATCGAATCTGCCCAGGTGATCCAGGAACTCATCGAACTTGCCAGGGAGATGCGAGAGGCCGCTCAACGGGGTGAATCATTGGGACTCACGGAAGATGAGCTTGCCTTCTACGATGCGCTGGAGGTCAATGACAGTGCGGTGCAGGTATTGGGCGATGAGAAGCTGAAGCTGATTGCCCGTGAACTGGTCGAAGCCGTCCGCCGCAATGTCAGCATTGACTGGACAGAGCGCGATACCGTCAAAGCCAAACTGAGGACGATCGTAAAGCGGCTCTTGCGGAAACATGGTTATCCCCCCGACAAGCAAGAGAAGGCAACCCTAACAGTCATCCAGCAAGCCGAAACCCTGTGTAAAGATTGGGCAGCATAAGCTGTGATAGGTCCAAGCGATTCAAGCCACTGACCAAGCAATTAATTTGAGTGATTCGGCTTCCACCCTTCATGCAGTGCCTTGGTCAAGCAATGGGTTGCATGGTACTGGTCCTCGAACGCCTCGTGTTTCTCCCGCAACCGATCGCCATACTCCAACACCGCTTGGATGGCAGCTTCCATGTTCTGAGGATTGCCATTGAGGGCTTCTTGGAACCGTTCGTCTTCCAGAATCACGCCAATCGATCGCAGTTCTTCCACATAGGCAGCAAACACCTCAAGCTGGTCTTCGTCTAGCTCGACCCACGGCATGAGTTTTCGAGTTGGTTGTGTCAGGGTCGGGGACACTTCAGTTAAAAACTGCTCAGAAACCCATGATCAAGACAGTGAAATTACTGTCAGTCTGAAGATCTTGTGGGTAGTGGTGATGATTGTAACCTCAGATTAAGAAACTCTTACTACGGTTTTTACATAGATATAGTTAGTTTATTATTCTGCGATAGTAAATTTAGCTGATTACGAGAAACTAGAGACATGCAATTAAATCTAATCTCACTGAAACTAGGAATAGCCACGGTAGTCCTGTGTTCAGGTATTTTGCCAGCGCGTGCTGCCACTATTACTTACGGCATTACTGGCGGAATTCGAGGCTCGTTGACGGCTGATACCACCACTAATCAAATTACAGACTGGAATTTTACGGTTGTTGGAAATTCAAACCCATACAACAGGTTTACCTCTTTCATCTCCTCATTGACATCCAGCAACTTGCAGTTTGATTCATATTATGTTGGATTTAATGGTACTGGAGAGAGTAAATTAAATCTCCAAATAACTGACTTTAATATCCTGAATCCTCAGACAAATCCAACCACTATCAGTGGGAAGCTAAACTACATAATATTACAATCCATACCGCAGTTCGGGCCAGTAGTGATAGGACAGGAACCTATCTATCAGCGGCAGTGTAGCGGTTTCATATTTCAGACTTGCTCCAACGTTATTGTAGGTTATCGACCTGTCTATGGAATTGGATTCGTGGGTTATTTCCGATATTTACAGTCTTATACGGAGAACGTGTCTAGTCAGTGGATTGCAACGTATCCTACGCCTCCTGCGCCTACAACGAATCCCCCCCAACCTCCAACTCCAGAGGCGGTTCCAGAGGCAAGCACCTTATTGGGTATTGGTACTTTAGCAGCCCTTGGATTTGTTGCTTCTAGAAAGCGTAAACAATTCGCTTAGAGTTCGCTTCTGAAGAAATATAAAGTTGTGATAGATTTGAGCAAAACTTTTGAGTTCATTGCGAAGCTCCTCTGCTGGAGTCGGTGGTTCAGGAGGTTCCTGGTAAAACTCCTTTACTGTTTTACTGATATCCCTGATCCGAATTCGAGGCGAGAGCATGACCCGTCACCCTAAAAGGCACTATCTCGATCATACCGTTTTCCACAAATGCCCCAATAGGGAGCGTTAAAGCGAATGCAACGCTCCCATATTCTCCCATTTGCAATGTTCAGATTAGGTGCGACAACGCTGGCCTGATTAGTACAAGCAGCATCCAGTTCGTCGAGGAAGACAAGAAAACCACCGCTGTTCCCTGAAAAAATGCCACGCAGTTGCGAGGAAGTTTTACAAATTTGCTTGACTGCGCTATGTGCTCCAATCGGGGAAACCTAAAACAAGTTCATTCAGCAAAGCAGCCAGAACAGGTACTCCTGCGATCGCACTGAATTCATGACGTTTACCTCGATTAAATCTATGACCCTAACCGATCGCATTGAAGCTCTCGCAGGCCGCAATGGATGTTCAAACCGTGCTACCTGCTCAACATTTAATAACGTCATATTGCTGAGCTTTTGGTGCTCAGAGCATA
>JANRKG010000197.1:0-8936 GCA_033763635.1 Leptolyngbyaceae cyanobacterium bins.59 | reverse complement strand
AAGGGAATGGGCGGCAAGAGCCTGGATAACAGGGTCCGGGTCTTGGGACAGGCGGGTGGGGATGCGATCGCCAGGGAGGGCCATGATTGCACCGACTCGTACCCACCGAGATCGAGCGCGTTTCAATGGAATTTGCCAGGGGTGATCTTCCCCTTTGGACGAATCCTCGCCCAGAAAAGACAAAATTTCCAGAGCAAATTCGAGGGGAGGGGGCGGAGGAACCGAAGGGTCCGCTAGGGCCAAATACTCCAGGAGAGGCAAGATGGGCTGCACAAACCGTCGATATTTCAAAGAAATCAGTGTTTCGATCGCATTGGCTCTGGAATGTACACTGCCTGAATTGAGTAGGTTGCGAATCTCTAGAATCGTGCGCTCCGACCCCAATGCCGAGAGGACCGCAAACATCCGGTGCAGAACGCGATCGTGATAATCCTGTAGGGCAATCGCTAGCCAGTTCCAGGACGGTTCCTGGGGCACTTGTTGCTGCCAATTCAAAGTAACTGCGACCTGATAATAGTCACTTTGTAGAGCTTGAAAGAGCAGGTCTTCAGCCCGTCGGGTGCGTACCTGCCCGATCGCGGAGATCGCGGCTTCCACCCAATCCGATCGGGTCGAGACTAGATAACTCCGAATTAGGGGCAGGCAATTTTCACCGTATGCAGAGGCCGCCCCTGCTGCCTGTCGGCGGACCAACGGTTCCGGGTCTTCCAGGGCTTTTACGACTAAAGCCAGGGTACGGGGAGCCTGGATCACTCCTAACAGATGAATTGCGGCGGCCCGCACCGTTGGGTTGGGGTGGGTCAGTTCTTCCAAAGCCAGTTCCAGCGCGATCTCATCCCCAACAGGGGCGATTTGGGTGAGAACTTCCAGGGCTTCCCGTTTAATCGTGGCGGAGGCACCAGGGAGGATGTGGCTGAGTAAGGGAATCAGGGATCGATCGCGCAGGGTACTGATCACGCGCACGATCGCCTCTCGTGCGGTTGGTAGGGTGAGGCTGGGGCGGGCTTGCTGACTGGCCCGTTGTACCTCCGGGTTCTTGCTCTCCATTCGCTCGGTGGCAACATAGGCCAGGGCGCGAATTTCTGGATCTGGATCTTCTAGAAAATAGAGCAGTTGCACGCTAGAGAGGGGTTGTTGGCTGGTGATCAAGGCTTCCAGAACTGCTGCCCGAATGACACGATTGTCGGAGGTCAATTGAGTGCGTAGATAGCGACTCAACTGGGGGTGGTTGCGGGTGTTTAGAAATTGCACGATCGCCTGTCGCACCAGCCCATCAGTTTGGGTAAGAAGATGCTGGACATCGGGCAGAAATTGGCTGGGATTATCTAATCGGGCCGCTAGTTCCAGTCCAAGTAATTGGGCACCGGGATCAGCACTATGAAGCAGGTCTGTCACTTCTCGTGCGTATTGTTCAGGCAGCCGCACCAGCCCTTCATCGACATCCCCAAAATTAATCGACCCTGCCCGTAATAGTCCCAACAATGATCCCAGGTAGCCTCGTCCGGTTAGATAGCCACTTCCCAAAAAGAGAAGGCTAACGGCAATTCCCGCCAGGGTCAGTTGTTGGGGGGAGAGAATGCCCTGCTGAAGCAAGAGCAGAACGCCAACGATCGCCTGACAGGCCGGATAGATTAAGCCATCAATAATGACTCGGACCCGTCCAATAAAGCGGTGGGGAATGGCATTGTAGGTCAAATTTTGGATGGGTTGGGCCAGACTGTTGCTCAGGGTATCGTAGTTCAGATTCAAGACGATCGCACTGGATAATTGAAAGCTGAACAGTAGCCCAACGAAACTCACCAGGCTGGTCAGGGGATAGGCCAGGTTCATGCGGCTCACTCCCCAGTGTTGAATGAGGGGTTGGGTAATGTAATAAGTGATCCCCAATTCTGCCATCCCCAAACAAGCACTGAGTAACCCCAGAAACCCTGCCAAATCCTCCTGATCGGGAAAGGTCGCGGAATAGATACCGAGAAACTGCAATTCACTGATCTGCCAGACCAGGACTGCCAACAACATATTGATCGCCAGGAGGGGCACGATCGGATAGCGCTTCAACAATCGGGGAAAACTGCGAAGGCTGGCCCCAAAAGTTTGAATTTCCTCTTGTGTTCCATCAAACTGCAATGCCTTCGTTGCCCGCCCGATCGCCAGCAATTGAACGATCGCTCCCAGGTATAAGACGGGCAAGACGAGCAGACAATTTTGGGTCGCCAGAATGTCGGACAGCAATCGGGCAAGCAATCCCCCTAGCAACCCCCCGATCGTGGTTGCCATTGACAGGAAGATGGTGTATCGCTTGAGTTCCAGGGACGTGAAGTAGTCGGAAAGCAGGGTCCACAGAATAATGTACAGCAGCAATTCCAGCAGGTTGTAACTGATGTAGGCTGCGTAATAGGCTCCCGCCCAATCGAAAAATATCAGAACCCGTAGTCCGATCGCCAATCCAGCAGCAACCCATAAAAGACCCTGAAAAAGCCGCAACCGGGGCCAGTGATCGATAATCTGGGAGAACCCTGCGGAAACGGGAATTGAGCACAACCCAATCAAAATGTAGGACATGGGCAGGGACTCCGGCCCTACCTGGGCCAGGAGTAGGGAAGCAACGGTGGTATAGGCCAGAATGGTCGAAGCCATAAGAATACCAGCCAGCAAAAGGAACGGCGCAATTCTCCGTCCCTGCCCCGGCAGTAATCTCAGATGTCGCTCAAGAAACTGACCTAACATGGAAGCGAATGGTGGCTCCAGGCATTGAACCCGTCACATTATCGTTCTGCATTTCGGGGTTTGCAACGGGATTGGGAACCCTCTAGCTTGAGTCTTCACTCCCAGCCAGATCTCCTATCCACCCGGATTTCCCCAAAAGCGATCCCCGTCCTTGCGACCGACCCGATACAACATCGACCAGGGGTTTCAAGAACGGGGAACTGAAAAGAGCTTAGTGGCTTACCACGAACCGTAGCCCGATCGCGCCACTTCAAAGAATTTTTAGTCCAGATCAGGACATGGCCTGGATAATGAAGTCGAAATAGGGAGCCGCTGCCGCTGCATCTTCATCGGTAAGCAGACCCAGAGAAGCCCGCTTCAGACACCGAATGGATTCTGCCATGCCGGGAACGGGCACGCCCAAAGAGTTATACATCTCACGAACCCCAATCAAGCCAATCTTTTCGATCGGCTCCTTGTCTCCGGACAGAATGCCGTAGGTGATCAGCCGCAGATACCAGCCATAATCCCGCAGACAGAGGGCCCGTTGACGATCGCCATAGGCGTTCCCACCGGGAGCGATGAAGTCAGGACGCTTCTGCCACAGTTGCTTACTTGCTTCTTGAACAATCTTTTTTTCATTTTCAGCCAGCGTATTCGCGATGCGAGTGCGCTGCTCTCCGGTTTTCAAAAATTCACTAATTGCTTCGAGTTCGCCGCGAGTTGGATACCGAAGCTCATCATCCGCTTTGAGAATAACTTGACTAACTACACTCATAATTATCGGGATCTCTCAGGGTATCAATACAGTAGTTTACCGACTCTGGGGAGCTTAAGCAAAAGAAGTTGGAAGTTTTACGAAAAGTGGGATCAATGAAGATTCCACTTCACTTTCAGGTTCAATAAAATGAAAGAGTGGTGACGATTTCCAGGGTTTTACCGAACTTTACATTTATTAGTAAAGACGCTTTAAATTCAATATTTCTTAACAGGATTTATCAGATTTGACGAATTCTAAAGTTAATTCCGAGGGACTCACCCTTGCCGAATGGCAGCAGGGGGATGAAATTGAAACAGAAATTTTTGATCTGACCGACGATGGAGATGGGGTCGGGCGCGTTGGGCAGCGGGTGGTGTTTGTCCCGGATACGGCTCCAGGCGATCGCGTCCGGGCAAAATTAACCGAAGTGAAGTCAAAGCTTGCCCACGCCAAGGTGCTAGAGGTGCTGGAACCCTCGCCCCATCGCATCCGCCCCCGCTGTATTGTGGCGGACAAGTGTGGGGGTTGTCAGTGGCAGCACATTTCAGAGGAGTTTCAGCTTGAAACGAAGCGGCAGCAGGTGGTTCAGGCGCTTAGTAAAATTGGTGGTTTCGCGCATCCATCGGTTGAACCCACCCTTTCCACCAGAAATTTTTTGGACTACCGCAATAAGGCCAGCTACCCGATCGGACGCTCCCATCGGGGGCAAGTTCAGGCTGGATACTATCAGCGGGGTAGCCACCGCCTGATCAATTTAAATCAGTGCCCGATTCAGGATGCCCGATTTAATCCGTTTCTGGCGGAGATCAAGCAGGATATTCAGGAACAGGGTTGGCAGGTCTATCACGAGGATCGCCACCAGGGGGAGGTGCGCCATCTCTCCCTTCGAATTGGGCGGCGAACGGGGGAGATTCTGCTGACCCTGGTGCTGCGAGACGATCGCCTCCCTGGCTTAGAAGCTCAGGCGCAAGAGTGGATGAAACGCTATCCCGATCTGGTAGGAGTGTGCATCAATCACAATCCCGATCGCACGAATGTCATTTTTGGGAAGGAAACCCGCTGTCTGGTAGGCCGGGATTATATTCGGGAGGAATTTGCTGGGTTAACCTTTCAAATTCAGTCTGATACCTTTTTCCAGGTGAATACCGAACAGGCGGAAGCCCTGCTTCAGGAAATTGAAAAAGAACTTCAGTTGCAGGGTGATGAAACCTTACTGGATGCTTACTGTGGGATCGGGACGATGACCCTGCCCCTGGCCCGTCGAGTGCGGCAAGCGGTCGGGTTAGAATTGCAAGCCGAATCCATCCGGCAGGCCCAGAAAAATGCCCGATTGAACCAGATTGACAATGCTCGATTTCTGGTGGGGGCCGTCGAACGCTTGTTGCCCAAACTCGATTTCTCGCCGGAAATTGTGCTACTGGACCCGCCGCGCAAGGGCTGTGAACGATCGGTTCTCGAAACTCTGCTGGCAATTCGGCCCGATCGCATCGTGTATGTCAGTTGTAAACCCGCAACGCTGGCGAGGGATCTCAAGATTCTGTGCCAGGGGGGGCAGTATCGGTTTGTTCGGGCACAACCCGCTGATTTCTTTCCCCAAACGGCCCATGTGGAATGTGCGGCGTTTTTGCAAGCGGTTTATTAATGGAAGCGATCGGGAGCCATCTGATCGAGCAGTGCTTCCCGTTCTCCGGTTGCTTGTGTGGCAAAATGCACTGCCAGGGGAGGCACGAACGTCAGAGGATTGCTGAACCCAGAGAACAGGAACAAGCCCTCGACTCCCGGAAGGGGCCCGATCAGGGGGAGCCGATCGCAACTGAACGCTACCAAACAGTGATGCCAGGTGCCAGAAAGATTCTTGAGCGTCGGCAAAATCTGCCCGATCCCGTTACGGAGATCGGCTGCGCTCGTGGCAGGATCAACTTTGGCATGGGGATCGGTGAGCGCTCGGCTGATCTGCCCGATCCGCAGACTGCCATCTTGAAACTGAATGACTCCCACATCCAGAATCGGCGGAACCACCTCTTGCCCCGGTTGATCCCAGGCGACATCCTTCTCCCCAGCAGTGGCTTCCATTGCAAAGCGTTGAGTGTCCGCAGGCATGATAAAAGTTTGCAGCCGTAGATCGATGGGAGGCACTTCGATCAGTTCGGCGTGGGTGAAATAGACGCGGGTAGAAATCCCAGCCTGTTTGAGAAACTGGCGACTCCAGCCTCCCACACAGACCACGACATTTGCACCAGAGTAGGTTGTCTGAGAAGTGCGAACCCCAGTCACCCGATCGCCCGATCGGACCACCCCCTCGACAGTCGCCAATTCCCGTTCGCCCCCCAGCCTCAGAAATGCCGCAATATAAGCCTCTGCCAGGGCTTGATTGGAAATGTGCCCATGCTTCACTGTTAACGCGCCGCTGATACCGTTGGGATTTAACAGGGGTTCGAGTTCGCACGCCTGGTCAACCTCCAGCAGTTTGGGGGGCGTTGCAAAAATTTGGTAAGAAGCAGCAACTTGTTGGGGATCTTGGTCGGGGGCGATCGTCAGCAACAGATCCAGTTCCCGAAACTGGAAGTCTGCATCCAGTTCCGTGGGTAGGGCCTGGTAGCGATCGTATCCCTCCTGACAGAGTTGGCGGGTCAGGGCATTTGTCCCTGACCAGTAAGCGATCCCGCCATAGCCAAATCGGGTTGCGCCCTGTAAATGGGCATGTTGTTCCAGAATGAGAACGGAAAGTCCCCGCTTTGCCAGTTCATAGGCAAGGGCGGCCCCGGTAATCCCGCCGCCAATGATCAGCCAATCGTAAGTTTTCATGGATGTTGTATGGAGGGAACTGGAGCAGAGACGGTGCCAGCAGCTTCCAGCACTGCTGCCACGCGCAAAGCTAAAGCTTCTTGGTACGGCGCGGCAATGATCTGAACTCCGATCGGTAACTGTCCGGGACGCTGGACGGGCACGACGACGATCGGCAACCCAATAAACGAGAGGGGTTGGGTGAACAGCCCCAGATTGGGCCGCACCAGCATTTCTACCCCGTCCAGGATCATGGTTTTCTGCCCGACTAGGGGGGCAGGGCAGGGAGTCGCGGGGGCCAAAACAATGTCCACTTCCTGAAACAACTCACGGACCCGATCGCGATACCAGCGACGGAACCGTTGAGCCTGTAAGTACCAGCTTGTGGGAATCATCGCCCCTGCCAAGAGCCGATCGCGGGTCGCAGGATCGAAATCCTGGGGCCGTTTTTTCAGATTAGACAGATGGAGAGTTCCCCCTTCAGAGGCCGTGATCACGAATGCCGCCGATCGCGCCCGTTGCGCCTCTGGGATCGTGATGCGGCGGGTGGCTTCCAGGGCATGGGCAATCGTGGCGACGGCTTCCAGGGCAATGGGTTCGGCACTGCGGGCAAAGTAGTCATCGGCAACGGCAATTCGCAGCCCATCCAGCCCTCTCCCTAATTGAGGCAAACAGGGTTCGGGGGGACGATCGGTACAGGCCGGGTCTTCCGGGTCTGGTCCCTGGAGCAGGTCAAAGACAAGGGCCAAATCCCGCACCGATCGGGCAAAGGGACCGATATGGTCCAGGCTTGCCACGAAGGGAAAGGCTCCGGCGCGGGAGAGGCGACCGTAGGTGGGTTTGAGGCCAAAAATTCCGCAAAAAGAAGAAGGAACGCGGATCGATCCGTTCGTGTCCGTCCCCAGGGAAATGGGAACTAAGCCTCCTGCCACTGCCGCCCCCGACCCACCAGAGGAACCTCCCGCCACCCGTTGCAGATCATGGGGATTGTAGGTGGGGCCATAGTGAGCATTCTCCGTGGTAAACCCGTAGGCGTACTCGTCCATTGTTAACCCGCCGACCAGAACCGCCCCTGCCGCTTTTAGGCGCGAGACTGCACAGGCATCCTGACGGGCGGGAGGTCGTTCGGCATTAATCTTGGACCCTGCCAGCGTCGGTAATCCGGCAATATCAAATAAGTCTTTAACCGCAAAGGGAACACCCGCCAGGGGGCCAGGGTCTTTGCCCTCGGCAATTGCCTGGTCCAGGGCTTCCGCTTCTGCCAGAGCGCGATCGGTAGTGACGGAGGTAAAGCAGTTGAGGACTGGATTTCCATTGGCGATTCGGGCCAGGGCTGCCGCTGTCACTGCTTTGGCAGTTACTTCCTGCCCCCGCACGGAATCCGCCACACAGGTTGCATCGGGAAAGGGTAGGTTCATGGTTCAAACACGGGAGCAGGTTCGAGGTCATCGGGCAGAGGGAAGTCATTGACCAGAGCGGCGATCGTTTGAATGCGCTCAAAGTTGGTAATCACTCCCGGACGGTGTTCAGGATGAAGCGAAAGATCCATGAGAATTGCAGCTTGGTCAACGTAGGCCGTGACTTCGGGGGACGGATTTGTCATTGTTCTAGATTGGAAAAAACGGTAGAGCCTGACGGATGGAAGCGTTGCATCTCGTAGCAATTCGCTGAATCTGTAATTGAAATTAATTTTAAGGACTTAACCCCCAGCATTTCGTATTCTTACCCGATCGAATGTTGCTTTAGTGACAGAGGTAGGTTCTTCCTTCAGACTCATAGGAGTTTGGCAATCTTTTTTTAGCATTAAATAAAGCGATACAAAAATATATATTATGACTAGGGAAAATAGAGAAATCAGCATTTTGAGAGCAGAACTAGACCGCCTGGATGCAGAAGTCGTGGAATTGCGAGCCGTTGTTGGGGAGTTAATGGCAGAGTTAACCGTCTTGCGATCGAGTCAAATTGGATTTTCAGAAAAGACTCCCTTCGTTTCTTCGACCTCTTATCGGTAAGGATGAGAGGGATCAGGAATCATCTACTTCCAACCATAAGGGCACATACTGAGCCGCATCCCGTAGCTCCGCATCCGACTGAGCGTACCCTGGTTCCTTCTTCGCCACAAGGGACCAGAATTGGGAGGAGTGGTTCAGATGTACCGTGTGGCACAGTTCATGAATGAGTACGTACCGGACCAGGGGGGGAGGAAGAAATAAAAGGCGGTAATTGAGATTAATGGTGTGGGTGCGGGAGCAACTGCCCCAGCGGGTTTTTTGCCCTCGAATACAGGCCCGTTGAAAGGGAAGTTGATGATCCCAACTGAGTTGGTGCAGCCAGGGAACCAGGGATTTTTGGGCTTTGTGGATCAACCACTGCTTCAGAGCGCTGCGGCACAAATCCGGCGGGTCGATCGCCCCCTTCAGCAATAGTCGGTCCCTAATCTGCTCGATCGCCTTGAGGGAAGACCCAGGGGTTGATCGATACTCCAGATCCCAGGTTTCGCCGATCGCCCGCAACTCAATCTGATGGGGAAGCCGATCGGATGCATCCGCTCCCATCCGGTGCCTCTGAGCTTCCAGACGCTGGCTGGTGCGCTCAATCCAATTCCGTTTTTGATGCAGAATTTCAGGAATGTGGCTGCGATCGAACCCGACAGGCACCGTTACCTGGAGTCCTTCCAGCAAGGATA
>JANRKG010000196.1:0-17777 GCA_033763635.1 Leptolyngbyaceae cyanobacterium bins.59 | reverse complement strand
TTTCAGGGTCTTCTGCATCTCGTAGACCAAGATCCCGTAACGCCAACGCTGTAATCCCAAAGGTATCTGTGATCCAGGTTGCTATCGCCGGAGACAAATGTGCATCGATCCAAATGGTTGTCATGCCACCAATATAGGATGGTTCAATTTACGTGCTTCATATGTTAGAGAGGCTATTATATCATCCATTTCTAAATCTGGAAAGTATTCTAAAATCTCTTCAGCACTTAAACCTGCTGCGAACAAATCTAAAACATCAGATACTCGAATTCTCATCCCACGAATACAGGGACGACCACCACATTGCCTGGGATTTACTGTAATTCGTTCAAGTAGCTTTGACATTTGAAGAAACCTCCATAAAATCAGCATCTATCGAAAAGCCCGTTCATTCATTTCCTCAAAAAACAACTCTTCGCTTTGAGTTGCCATTCGCAATGCTATGCGGTCTTGCAGAATTCTTGAATTAAAGTTTCTACGAACCTCCTCGTCAATACGATTGAGCAAGAATGGTATTTCATGCCCAGCATGGTTCATTTGGCAGTCAGAAGTCATTATGCGAATCATATTTTCTAAGTGATCCTCATGCACCTCAAAACCAAAAACTTTGTTTCTTGGCTTGAAAATACCTCGTAGAATTTGAGGAGCATAGTTATTAAGAAATGATGGTAATGTTCCCCTAGATCTTTTACCCTGATTTCTATTAGGAACATTACTGTTCAGCAAGTGATCCTCTAGAGTTTCTACAATGTAAAGTTCGCCTGTTTTTAAGGCACGAGCAAAGGTTGAGAATACTACATTTGCTTTGATGTTTTTCATCACTCCGATACATTAGTATGCTGAAACCTTCCGTCTAAGATCCCAATTTGAGGTGGATAGGCAGAACGATTCAGCACATCATTTGAAATTGAGTGCTTCGGTAGATTATTTCTGCACAATAAGCTGTTCAAAATAGGCAGCCCGAACAAGAATCCTAAACCCGTTTTGCCCGATCGCCCTACCTAACCCAGCATTCACATCGCTCTCGTCTGCTTCGTCTGCATCGCGTACTCACGAAACCGTTCCATGTCGGCGGCGATCGTCGATTCCACTGCTTTCCCCAAAAATAGGGAATCCATTAACTGCCCTAGAAAACCGGGAATCCGATAACCCACACTCAACTTGACAATGCTGCGACCCTGATGGCGATCGTAGAAGCGAATGGCTCCCCGATTGGGTAAGCCATCTACGGACTCCCACTGGATGATCTGGTGCAACTCCTGTTTGAGAATACGGGAGAGCCAGCTAAACTCCAGCGTTCCAGTTGCCAGTTTCCAACGGGACAGTTCGGGATTGTCCTCCAGCACCTTCACCGACTCAATCCATTTCATCCAGCGGGGCATTTGCTCCAGGTCAGACCAGAGTTCCCATACCAGTTCGATGGGAGCTTCAACCTCAACCTGTACACTATGTTCTAACCAATCACCCATTTCCAAACTTCTCCAGTATTGCCTGGGCTGCCTGCCGCCCTGAAATCGTCGCGCCTTCCATACTATCGATGTAATCTTGTTGCGTATAGCTACCCGCCAGGAAGAAATTCGCGATCGGCGTTTTTTGAGGCGGACGGTAGGGGTCCATCCCCGGCGCTTCGCGGTAGAGGGATTGGGCCAGCTTCACCACACTGGACCAGGTGACATTCAAATCACGGGAAGAGGGGAAGAGGTCCTGGACCTGCTTGATTACATGCTGAACGATCGCCTCATTGCTCTGCTTGATAAACGGATCACCTGGAGTCAAAACCAACTGCAATAGCGAACCCTGCCCTTCCCGATAGTAGTCTGCCGGACTGGTCAGGGCCAAATCCGCAAAGCAGGAGAAGTCAGCATCGGGGGTGTACAGCAGGTTATCCATCCCTACCGCGTGATCCAGTTGCTTTTGGGCGGCGCGATCGTGCAGTTCCGTTACCCAACCATCAAACCGGAGTTGCACTGTGGCGACAGGCACCGTATCTAGCTTGTAGAGATTGTCGAATTCTGACCATTGTCGCCATGCTTCCGGCAACAACCGTTGGGTTCCAGGGACATCACAGGCACAGAGGTAGGCATCAGCAGTAATGGTTTCTTCCGTTTCCCCATTCGCAACCACCAGGCCCGTTACCTGCGTTTCGGTCCCCGTCCCTTCATACAAGACCCGCCGCACCCCGCGACGGATATGCACCTTTCCGCCCCGTGCTTCCAGGTAGTTCAGAATCGGCTTATGGAGGTATTCATGGGGCGAACCTTCTAACATTCGCAGTACAGAGGCTTCTGTCCGAGCGGCAAAGAACTGAAAAATCGTGAGCATACAACGGGCCGAGATATTTTCCGTGTCGATGAATCCCAGCGCATAGGCGATCGGGTTCCACATGCGCTTCAAACTGCCATCAGACCCGCCATGACTCCGGAACCAATCCGCGAAGCTAATTCGGTCCAGGGTGCGAATCGTTTTCATCGCTCCATCGAAGTCCACCAATCCACGCACGAGGGGACTGGTGCCCAGGGCGATCGCATTCTGAACTTTGTCCTGGACGGAAAGCTGCGACGTAGTGAAGAAAGCTTTCAAGCCATTGAAAGGCGCACCTGTAATGAACCGAAAATCTAAGGCTCCCGTTTGCCCTCCTCGATTCACAAAGGTATGGGTATGCTCCTTCAGGCGCAAGGCATCCCCCATCCCAACCTTTCGCATCAGGTCAAACAGGTTGTAGTAACAGCCGAAGAATACATGCAACCCCATCTCAATATGGTTGCCATCGGGATCAACCCAACTGCCGACCTTGCCCCCCACAAACGGGCGAGACTCAAAGATCTCGATCTCGTATCCTGCATCTGCCAGTTCAACTCCGGCAGCCATGCCAGCCAGTCCCGCACCTACGATCGCAACCCGCATGCTTTGTTTCCCGCTCAGATTCTTCACATATTTTCATATCTTACTGGGAAGCGGGGGTTAGGAGTGAGGGATTCAGAACGAGGAACCAAAATTTTGCCATCCCTTCCTCCTGACTCCAAGTACCCCCATCCCTCTCCCCCCAACGGTACTCCCTGGTTCCTACCGCCGACAGTGGAAGCCCTATAATAAACCACCTACTGTGGAAGAGCAGTAAGGGTTTAAGAAAGATGGCACATCCTCATATGACGAAATGGCTGCTTGGCTCCTTAAGCCTTGCAGGAACAGCACTCTTATTTGGGCTACCTGTTCTCTCCCAAACTTCAACCTCCGGTTCTTCTGCCCCCGCTTCAGGCACTGCCCCTGCTGGAACCGCAGCCCCCACTTCAGGCACCGTCCCCGCTGGAACTGCAACACCCGGTCCCGCTGGTGGAGTCGTTAGCCCAACTGCTCCTGTTACTCCGGGCATTGCTCCACCCGCCCCCGCCCCCATCGCGGTTCCTGCGGGGACTGGAATTGGGACTCCCGGAACGACTATCCCCGGAACCGCTCCCGCTGGCACAACAACTCCAGGGGCAGCACCCGCTGGTGCCGTGAATGGTGGCATAAATGGTAATTTTGTACAACCCGGAACAGTGCCCGTCGGAGGAACAGGGGCCACAGGAACGACTGGAACGATTCCTGGCACCACAGCACCGGGTAGTTTTACTGGAACTGGCAACCCTGGCGCGGCTCCGGGAAGCACGATCGCCCCAGCCCCCGGTGCGGCCGGAACTGTTCTTCCTGGTACAGTCCCCGGAGGCACCACAGGCGGATTTGTACCCGGAACCCCTGGCCCCCAGAGAGGGAACGGCACCACCGGAGTCGGCACCCAAAATGGAGCGAACGGCACTGGAGTGAACGGCACGACTGGCGTTGGTGTCCAAAATGGAGTCAACAATGGAGTGAATGGGACTGGATTAAATGGCACCGCTACGCCAGGTGGAACAGGCGTTCAGGGAGTTCCAGGCACAGGAACGGTTGGCGCTCCCCAGAGTTTGACCTTCCCGACTTTACCCGGTAATGGTTCTGGGAGTACCAGTCAAACGGTTTCCTTCACGCTACAAAATAGCGGACAGGCGAATGGAGTCGGTCAGGTTAGATTCTCTGGTGGCAATCCTCAGCAAAACGTTGTATTTCAACTGCCTCCTGGGAGTGTTATCTCTCCTAATGGACTGGTTTCCGTACCGACCAGTCAGTTTGGTAGAGCCGGGGTCGTGGGTAATGCAGGAGGTGCAGGCGTTGCGGGCAGCACTAATGCAGGGACTAACAATCCAGCGGGATCTCAGTTCTTTTCCTTCCAACTTCCCCCTGGTACTGTTGTCACTCGCACAGGTCGTGTCACCGTGCCCGCTGCGGTCTTCCAGCAGTCCAGCAATGGTGGAGGCATAAGAACTGCTTCTGTCTTATTCGATCGCCGCGAATGCGAGCGGGGCCAAGTATTTGTCAACCTCTCTCAAATTGGTGGAGGTGCTTGCCTCTTTCCAAATCAGGTACGGAATTTGCGGTAATGGGCAACAGATGATGGGGAATAGGGAATGGGTAATAGAGCGAATGAATGCGTTATTACGGTTCCCCATTTCCTATTGCAAATGAGAAAGAGTTGAAAGTAAGCCGGGTTCTGTTCTCCGGGCATTGCCCGAAGGGCGGTTATCTATCTGGGACACCTGTTACCAGATGCCTCAAGCGGTTCCTAAAGCGGAACGGGAAAAAGACCAACCCTTGTTCCTCCACCTTGCTCCCGACCGGGGTTTACCGAGCCAGCGCCTCTCGACGCTGCTGGTGCGCTCTTACCGCACCTTTGCACCCTTACCGAAGGCCGTAGCCCCTGGCGGTATGTTTCTGTGGCACTCTCCTCACGGTCGCCCGCACTGGGCGTTACCCAGCAAGTCTGGTCTTTCGGGAGTCCGGACTTTCCTCAGGTTGAAGCCAAGCAGTTTCCTGCCCAGTCAACCCGCAACCACCTCACCAACTCTTTCCCGACTTCAGTGTAACAAGGGAAAAGGCAGAATAAGGCAGAGGGCAAAGGGCAGAGAAGGTTGAAAGGGGACGACAAGTAGGAAAGACTTGATTTTTCTACCCTCTGCCCTTTGCCTTATTTCTTCTGATTCCAGGGAAAGGCATCGGTCCAGGGGAGTTTTTTCAGGAGAATTTTGCAGCTTACGTAGGTAGGGTAACTGAGCATCCCTCGATCGTCCGTCACTTGAAAGGCCAATCGCACCACAAACTCTAGAGATGCTTTGCCGCTCATAAACTTGGCGTACTTTTCTTTGTCTTTATCAGAGCTTTTCTTATCATTCAGCTTTGTGATGCTGATGAGGGGACTGTCAATACTGGGCACCCCGCCATCTTTGACTTTCAAAACGTCTTCGGCAGTGATGTCCTGTTTGAGGGTCCGACCAGGGGCGATCGTACTCGAAATTTGGGCCTGAAATACGTCAGCCGTCAACTGGGGTGGAATCCGGATCACCCGCCGCGATTGTCCGCCCAGATCGGTTAGAGAACACATATCCCAATCCAGGTAAACGGTTTGTTCCTGGGTTTTGTTGTCCACAATGACGGCAAATTTCTTCAGGTCATCCAGTTTGTAGCGCTTATCAAACCCAAATTTGATCGCGATCATCCCCTGTAATTCCTTCCTCTCCAGTTGCTGTCCGAGATCTCCTTTATCTTCGGCGATCGTGTATTTATCGTCGAAGGACTCGATCACCTTGGTAAAGACAAGCGTGACGCAGATCGCGTAAACCGCCAGAATGAGCAAGTCAAAGCCTGTCATCGTTTACTCTGAAGACAAGGGGGTTGTTTACCAGGTCGGGTCACTAAACAGGTTGACCGTGAGTTGCTCATAGCCAGGGGGGACAGAAGTAATGCAGGAGCGAACTTCGCCGATCTCTTCAATGTCCACTTCACAGGCATAGCAAGACCCCATGAGACACCCGGTCGGAATGGAAATTCCGGCGCGCTGGGCAACGGTCAATAGGGGTTCTCCGGGTTCGGCGGTGACGAAAACATCGTCGGGCAGGAAACGAATTTGGACGCTCATGCAACGGTGGCCTACGATGGGTTAGGAATTGGGCTGATCGAGAATCAGGTCAAGATTGATGTGCTTTTCGATCGTCGTTGCCAGGGTATCTAACAAGGCTTCCCGCTGTTCTCGATAGTTAGAAATGCCCGTCGGCAGGGCCTTCAACCCCCGTTGCTGCCGGAGTCGATTTAACCAGGCCCGTCGCCAGGGACCGTTATCGAACAAGCCATGCAGGTATGTCCCCCAAATGGATTGACTCGTATCGACGACCCCCAGGTTAGGGTCGTCAAACAGCAAGTTCAATCCAGACCCCTCATTGCCTTTTTCGGGATCGATCAGGCTCGTCCGGCCCTGGTGGATCTCGTAACCCGTCACGGGCAATCCAGTTTGGGGAAAGTTCGAACTCACCTGTCGTTGACGGGCAATCTTCTGCCCAGTGATGACCGTCTTGAGGGGCAACAGTCCCAACCCTTTGAAGCGCCCTTCCTGACCTTCGATGCCCTCTGGGTCTGCCAGCATGCGGCCTAACATCTGGAAGCCTCCGCAAATACCCAATACCGTTCCCCCAGCCGCTGCATAGCTCTGGATTTCCTCTGCCATCCCGGCCCGTTGCAGGATAATCAGGTCGGCGATCGTCGTCTTAGAACCCGGAAGGATGACTGCATCTGGATATCCCAGAGATTCTTTCGGGCTGATGTATTTGAGGTTGACGGTGGGTTCCGACTCCAGGGGATCAAAGTCTGTGAAGTTGGAGATACGAGGTAGACGGACAACAGCGATCGTTAAATCTCGATTCGGCTGATTGTTCCGTCGATCTAAAAGATCCAGGGAATCTTCTGCGGGAAAAACATGCTCTAACCAGGGAATGACTCCAATCACAGGAATCCCAGTGCGTTCCTGGAGCCAATCGATCCCCGGTTGTAGAATCTCTAACTGCCCCCGGAATTTATTAATCACAATCCCTTTGATCAGGGCACGTTCTTCTGGCTCTAACAGTTCCAGCGTACCGACGATATGGGCAAAGACTCCTCCCCGCTCAATATCAGCCACCAGGATCGTTGCCGCGTTCAAATGCTTAGCGACCCGCATATTCGTCAGGTCTTTGTGCTTCAGGTTAATTTCGGCGGGGCTTCCGGCCCCTTCACACACCAGCAGGTCAAATTCATCCCCAAGGCGATTGAGGGATTCGGTAATGGCTTGCCAACCTGGCTCAAAGAACTGTTGGTAGTAATCCGCTGCCCCCACTTTGCCCACGACACGCCCTTTCATAATAACCTGAGAGGTCATGTCCCCCTGAGGCTTCAGGAGGATGGGATTCATCTCCACTCGGGGCACGACCCCTGCGGCCCATGCCTGGACTGCTTGAGCATGGCTAATTTCACCACTGCTTGCTGTGACGTAGGAGTTGAGGGCCATATTTTGCCCCTTGAAAGGAGCGACCCGCCATCCCCGACGGCTTAAAATCCGGCACAGAGCAGTAACCAGTAGAGATTTTCCAGCGTGGGATGTGGTTCCCACTACCATGACAGCTTTCATAGAAGTGACAAATGAAGGGGGCAGAAGAAAAGTCCTTTATTGATACGGACTGGCGATCGTAAAACCCTTTCTATCACTTTAATCAGGTGATAGAAGCATGAAAAACTATTAATCGGTCATAACGGTATTCTGATCCATCGACTAAAAAAATTTTGCAGCCGATCGCGCCAGGACGGGGGCAACCAGTTTCCTCCTTGATTCCGCCATTTCTCTACCAGTTGACGACCTAAAGGGGTCAGGCGGAAACTGTCCGTCAATCCCTGACCATCCACTTCTCGCCGCAACACACCAACTTGAATCAGCCAGAGTAACTCCCCTTCCGTGGCAACCTCACCGATCGGTTGCTGCAAGTAACGGTTTTGGACCCCCGTTTTACCTGCGATCACTCGTAGGGGAATGCTGGCATCCCACATCACCAGAAACAAACGAGTTTGAAAAGGAGAACATCGGACAGCTCGTTCTGCTCGCTCCCATGTTTTCATAGAGTAGCGAATCGAATCCGGGGAAGAGGCATCAACAAGAGGCATAGCTTTTGGGGGGACAGAAGACTTTAATCTTTCACTATTCTGTGCCAAGTCTGTTGTGATTGGAAACTAAGAGAATAAACGAAACTCTCTCATCTGTTCTAGTCTTTCCTCTTTAGTAAGAATCTTTACGCTAAAGTATTTCTTGCTTTCTCAAGAAAGCTTTGCCTACTGTCGTCGCTGCCGAATCGCCTGTTCGATGATTTGATGAGTAGGTAAGGGCTGTTGAAAGTTTCGAAATAATAGGGAGTCTCGACGACGCAAAATCATTTCTTGCCGCCGAAACCGCCGAATTCGCCGCCGAACTTGGGCAATATCCCGTTCCCCTCGCCGGATTTGGACTTCCTCCCCCGTATTGAGAATTATCTCCGTTGGATTATTGGGAAGCCTGACAGAAACAGTGCCTTCCCAGGCAAAAAAGGTCGTTTCACCATTGACATCCTCTGGCACCTTGACGAAGACTGTGGTGCCTCGAATGCCAGCGACGGCGGTAGGAGTCACAATCTGAGCAGGCACCTTCTTGCCCGGTTCTACCCAGGTGATCATTTCACCAGAGGTGAAGTTGAGTTTATTGTCAGGCTGGATAGTCAAAGACGCATTCCGCCCAATGCGAAACCCCAGACCATTTTTTAGATTAATTTGAGCCAGAGCTTGCCCCTTGGTACGCACCGTTTCACCCACCTGTAAACCCATTCCTGTTTTACCTGCCACTTCCTGGCTTGCCTGTGACCGCTTCACGAAAACAGGTTGCTGAAAGATTTCTACAATTTTGGCGGGGGGTGTAGCGGTGGGAGCAGTTGCCTGAAGGGAGGGCGGGAGGGAAGGCGAACCTGCACTGACCGTAGGACTGGGGGAGGGGATGGGACCGGAGGTACTAGAAACCCCAAAACAGCCACTCAGGAGACCCCCGAATGACAGGCTGATGCATCCGGTACAAAAGAGAGAAAGGGGAGAACGTTGCATCCTCATGTTCATAAAAATTGGCCTTAAAAGATTGCGCTCAGTGAACTAATCTCGCTATGATTGGTAACTGCGTCAGTTTTTTCTGTCTAGCTCTACCCTACCTAATTCAGGAATGAAACCCCATAAGTGAATCCCTGCGATGGCTTTATGGCGGATCTTTTAGAGACGTAGGGGAAGATAACAATCGGGAAGGCTGCTGTAAGATTCATGAGTTCGGAGATGAAGTCCGGAATTCACAGATAAAGTGTCACAGATAAAGTGTCACTAAACAGTGAAGGGATTTTAGTAGATGGTTCTCAAAAAAACTTGTCCTTAAAAGACGGGTTCTTAAAAAGACGGGTTCTTAAAAAGAACGATGTACGAGTGGGGTTAGCATGAGCAGGGTTAGGAAAAGCAGCGTTACGAGATCCGGTACAGCACCTGGTGTTACGCCAAGACTGCTTTACCCAAAGAATTAGTACACGAGAATTGGTACATAGAGGATTACGGCAAAGGTTATGGCGAAACGGATTCAGTTAGTTCTGAGTAAGGATGTCAGCAAACTGGGCAGAGTCGGTGATTTAGTAGAAGTCGCCCCTGGCTATGCCCGCAATTATCTGCTGCCCCAGGGCTTGGCAATGCAAGCCACTCCGGGTCTTCTCAAGCAGGTTGAGCGTCGTCGTGAGCAAGAACGGCAGCGACTCATTGAATTGAAGGGACAGGCGGAAACACAAAGAGTAGCTTTGGAAAAGGCTGGTTCGTTTACGGTTGCAAAGCAAGTTGGGGAAAACGAAGCAATCTTTGGGACCGTGACCGATCGGGAAGTCGCGACTGTTATCCAAGCCGTGATCGGGATGGAAGTCGATCGCCGCGAGATTACCCTTCCTGAAATTAAAAAGCTGGGAACCTATCGGGCTGAGATCAAACTTCATCCTGAAGTTTTAGCGATCGTCACTATTCAGGTTGTTCCTGAATAGGAGATAGGAGCGATTCGCTTACTTTTTTAAAGGTTAGATGCATTAAAGACGGGACGCAGTGTATAACAATTGCGTCCTCTTTTTATCTCTCAAGTTTTATATCATCTCAAAGAACCCTGACCAGGGCTAATCTAATCTCTGCCTTTTACCTTTCGCTATAAAATTACACAACAGTTGTATTTTGAGTAGAAGCCAACTGATTGACGACCGAATTAGTCAATGAATTCCTGGATCTTTCAGCGAACTCTGGGAAATCTAAGTAATAATCCATTTGGATAGACCCATTTTAGGTGGAAGTCCAACCCATCCTGACAGTTCATCTGTAGTCAGGTTGTCGGGTTGGGAGGTCCAAGATACTTTTCCGAGAACCACGATCGGGTAAGGGAACCGGATGCGATGGCAGAGGTTTATGAGGCAGCAGATAAGGTGAAGGGCAGTATCGAAGAAAATGAGCGGTTTGGGTGGGATCGGTTAACTGCTAACTTACCTGGAATGCTTTGCCAGATTTGCTTCCGGGCCGATGGTTCTTTGCACTTTCCCTATGTCAGTACGGGATGCTATGCCCTCTGTGCAATGGACCCTGAAGCCCTTCAGCGAGATGCTTCTCTGTTCCTTTCCCGTCTTCATCCTGACGATCGCCTAGCCTTAGAACACACCCTTCAGAACGCAGTTAACCCCTTAACCTCCTGGCAATGGAATGGGCGCTTACTCACTAACTCCGAGAACCTCCAGTGGATTCGTTTTATTGCCCATTCCGAACAAAAACTTGAGGGAGACGTTTACTGGAACGCTCTGCTATTAGACATTACAGCCCAAAAACAGGCAGAGCTTGAGCGCGATCGGTTGTTCTGCCTATCCTTGGATTTGATCTGCATTGCCAGTTTTGATGGCTTCCTCAAGAAGGTTAACCCCATGTTTGAGAAAATCCTGGGATATGCCCCGTCAGAACTGCTGTCCCAACCCTTTTTAGAGTTTGTCCATCCAGACGATCGGGAGGCTACGATCGGTGCTGTGAGCCAATTGGCAACTGGAGAATCGCTCACAACGTTTGAGAATCGTTACCGTTGCAAGGACGGCACCTATCGATGGTTGGCCTGGAGTTCAGTTCCCTATCCTCAGGAGGGATTGATCTACTCCACAGCCAGGGATATTACCGATCGCAAACAGGCGGAGCAAGTCTTACAACAATCTGAAGGTGAGTTACGCACCCAGAAGGCGCAACTGGAGGAGGCCCTCCACGACCTCCAACAGGCCCAGGCCCAACTGATCCAGAGCGAGAAAATGTCTAGTCTGGGGCAACTGCTGGCCGGGGTTGCCCATGAGATCAATAATCCCGTGAATTTTATCTACGGCAACCTGTCTCACGCCAACGAGTATGCTGAAAATTTGCTGGGCCTGGTGGACTTGTACCAGAAACACTACCCCGATCCCGTTCCAGAAATCCAAGAAGAGGCTGAAGATATCGACCTGGAATTTCTCTACGAGGACTTGCCCAAATTGCTTTCTTCTATGAAAGTCGGGGCCGAACGGATTCAAAAAATTGTGGCTTCCCTACGCATCTTTTCCCACCGGGACGAAACAGAATTCCGGCCTGTCAATATTCATGAGGGATTAGATAGTACCTTGATGATTTTGCAGAATCGTTTGAAAGCGAAGTCTGATCATGTCGGTATTGAGATTGTCCGGGAGTATGGGAATCTACCCGCGATCGAGTGCTACGCCGGACAGTTGAACCAGGTATTCATGAATATTTTAGTGAATGCGATCGATGCCCTCGAAGAACTGATGAACAAAGGACATTGGACGATGGGCGATCGCTTTACTTCGGCGACCGATTCTCCTCTGAATACCACACCCACCATTACCATCCGCACAGGTATTCAGGGAGACTATGCCCAGATTCGCATTATGGATAACGGACCCGGAATTCCGGAGCCAGTCCAGCAACGCATCTTTGATCCCTTCTTTACAACCAAACCCGTTGGCAAAGGAACGGGAATGGGCATGTCCATCAGTTATCAAATTGTGGTGGAGAAACACCGAGGACGCTTGCGCTGCGAATCTTCACCGCACGAGGGAGCTACGTTTATCATCGAGATTCCCCTGCGGCAGAGTTAATCCCCACGATTCCATCATTTTTTAATCCGCTCGCTATCCCCAATACTCCTGCAACTCCTGACGCAATCGATACAGGATCGTATTGGGTTCCACCTGACTCAGAATCTCTTGAATCAGGGTGTTTGCTCCTTGCGGTCCCCAGGTACAGCCCCGTTCCAGATAAACCTGAGTCGCCCGACCCACAATGTAAGCTCCGTAGCCCGCGACTCCAGCCTGAACGATCGCCGTTCCTCCATAGGCTGCCAATCCCAGAGAAGTCTCTCCCGCCGAGGCAACGGCAGCAGTAGTTTTCCCAAACCCCAATAACAAACTACTGGCAAGTTCCCCCAACAGTAAGGTTCCCGAACTCACTGCGATCGACTTCCAGACCGTGATCGCTTCAAAGCGTGTAATGGGTAACCCATAGAGTTTTGCCAGTGCCCGAATCATCGCCAGGTCGGCAACAATGCCTCCCAGAACATCCACAACGGGAACTGGGTTGAGACCAATAGCGAGGGCTTTATAGCGGGTAAACCGCCAGATCAGGGCTTCGGCTTCTGTTTCGCAAAGGGCGATCGTTTTCTGAGCGATCGAGGTTTCCACTTCGCGGGCTTGCCGGAGGGCGTTCAGGGCCAGGAGCGATCGGCCTTCCCGGTTCAGGATTTGCAGCAGCTTCAGCTTAAGTTCGTCAATTTGCGGGGGTGGCGATTCCCAATCGTGGGTAACTCGTCCATCCGGCCACTCGTTCCGCACCTGAAGAGGGGCAGGTTCCGCTGCCACCATCACGATTTCTTCGGTTGAAAGCAATTGCTGAAGACGATTTCCCTGACGGCTGATGGACCCTAACTCCCGCAGACGGCTGTAAATGGCTTGACGATCCTGGTCAGGATACAGGTCGATTTTGTTAAACACCAGGATTAGAGGTTTTTGAGCATCCCGCAGTTCGCAGAGCGCATCGTATTCAGTACGGGTAATGTCTCCCGCCACAATAAACAGGATGAGATCGGCTTGCTGGGCAATTTCCTTTGCCATTGCAGCACGAGCCTGTCCATCCACCTCATCCAAACCAGGAGTATCAATCAGTTCAATCTGAACCTTGGAGGAAGCCGAGGGAGTCCAACGGATTGATCGCGGCCATTGCGTGACCCCATTCAAAGGCCCGGTTTGCAAAACCCGCTGCCCCATCAAAGCATTCAGAACCGCCGATTTACCCCGACTCACCAATCCAAAAGCGGCAATGCGGATCAAACTCTGATCCAGTTTGCTCTGCATCTCCGAGAGTGCCCCCAACTCCTGCTGAAGGGCGGCTTGCAGACGAGTATCCAGAATGGGAGTTCCGGGCGATCGTAACCGATGGACATGGCGGGCGATCGTCTCACGTAGACCTGACTTGGCCCGACTGAAATGAATTTCCTGCAAACTGGGACGGGATTTAGAAGAGGGCTGATTCACGGCAGGGGTAGGGCAGAGGATTCAAGGGATTGGGCAGGGGCTGGAGGCTGGAGAGGTTCGAATTCGCGGCGTTCCGGCTCCGAAAGTAACAGGGGCAGAGGTTCTGTGGTAGAAGCCGGAAGTTGCAGGGGAATTGGCTCAGGGGAGAGATGGGGGATGGCCTGATGGACAAAATTGGGGAGGGAGTTGGCCCGTTGTCGCTGGAAAACAGATTTCAAAATTTCCCCTAAGCGCTCCTGCATCTTAGTCGGGATCTGATCCCAGGTAAAATTCTGGCTCCCAACTTCATTCGCAAGACTTTGTTCTTGAAAAAACTCGATTAAGCTCAATCCTGCCACTCGTGTGAGATAGGCAGCACTGACTCCCTGCAAGGCTCCTCCGGCCAGGTAGGTTACGAGATTGCCCTTAAGGAAACTGGTGATCATTTGAGTCGAGATTTCCACCAACCCTAACTGAAGAAGCTGTTTTGCCAGAGTTCCCGCTAACAGACGGGCCTGATCCACAGAAAATTGTTGCTGATAAACCGATCCCAAATCAATCACCATTTGGGCATTAATGGCAGTGTTCGCCAGCAAATCTAATCCCGGTAAAGGATTGGCGAAGGCTGCGGCGGCGGCAATCCACTGGTACTGCTCAATCACAGGCATGGCCCGATCGCGCCGAAGGCGGTTGATCGCCATCTGTACCTCGGCTTTGAGGGTCCGGGCCGATCGCCACACCCGCGCCCACACCAGGCTTTGCCCCTCTTCCCTGAGCAGTTGGGGCAGGCGATCGGTCAGAGCTACCAGATCAGATTTGGGACAATCCATCCGCTCCTGCACAGACCCATCCGCTTGAAATTGACGAACTTTGATAGGGGTAGGTTGGGTTGTAATGGAGACCACATCTGCCGCTGCAAGCCATTCTCGGACCCGTTCCCGTATCTTCTGAAGCACCAGGGCACGATCGCCCGGAAGATACTGATCCTGTTTATTCAAGATCAGCAACGTCCGCTGCCCGTTCTGAGCGAGTTGAGAGAGGGTCTGAAATTCGGGATCAGTGAGATCGCCCGTGGTTAGGAACAGGACTAAATCAACATTAGGCAGAGAATCGGCAGCAGGTTTAGGGTCAGCAGCAGTAAAGAGGGCAGGAAGGTCTTGAAAAGAAAGGGTTGGGGCGATCGGCAAGCATTGAAGCGCCTGAAGGAGGGTTGTTTTCCCCGTAGACTGTCCACCCATTATGGCGATTTGACGGGCCGAATCCTCCAGGGCTGCAATGAGTTCAGTGCGTCGGCGCTCAAAGTTTGCCTGAATGGGTTGCCAATCGACAGTAGCCCCTGCTTCTGCCTGGAGGTGCTGCAAGCGCTGTTGTACAGCAACCAGTTCAGTTTCAACGGTTTTGCGATCGAATCCCACCGGGAGTCCCTTTTCGGGCAAAAATTTGGGAGATTTGGGGAGCAGGAAGCGGGCACCGATTAGAGCCGCTACAGTGCCGAACGCTGCAACTCCACCCCATTCAGACACAGAACTCTGAAGGGAATCAATCAACCAGAACGCTCCCGTTAAGCCCAACCCAACTGTCAGTACAGGCCGCTGTAATTTACCTGCCATTCGCTTACCACCCTCCAATCCGTTCCTATTCTATCCTTTGAGATGGGACGGAAGCTGTTGATCAGTACGGGGGATCTCCGCCCTGTGGAGATCGCTAAACCGTTGGGATCGCTAAAAAGTGTAACGGGATGAGCCATTTTCGACTAGGGCACCGAGAATCAAAGAAAAAGTGTTTAGGAGAATGGTTTTATGGCTCTGCAACCCCCCCCCTCCATCTCGCCCCGTCAGATGAATCTTCTACGAATTGTGTCTGCAATGGCCTGGTCTGATGGGCATCTGGCTTCGGAAGAAGTGGATTTGATGCTCGATCGCTTCAGCCATCTGTTCTCAAATGAAGCAGAACAGCAGCGAAGCCTTCAGCAAGACTTACGGGAATACCTGATGCAAAATCTTCCGCTGGAGCAACTGATTAGTCGGCTAGAGACTCCGGAAGAACGAGAACTGGTGTTGCGATTGGGGTATGAAGTGATCTGCTCTAGCCGCCGTACACCCGATGAACCCGTAGTCAACACAGACGAAGAAGCCGCTTATCAGAAGCTGGTGCAATTGTTGCAGTTACCAACGGAGGTAATAAATCGGGTGGAATCGGAGATGGGGGAAGCATCCAACCGTTCTGAAGGCATCGTAGATACGATGGTACAAACTCTCAAACAATTTTTTCAGTAAAGGTATTTTGGGAAAAAGTGAGTGGGGAGGTTTCACAACCAGAGCAATTACCCTGAGATAGATTTCATTTCAATTGAGAAAGAAGTTTATCTGATTGGAGATCTGTATGAAGTTTCCCCTAGCAAGGGGCTTCTGCCCCTTGTCTTTTAAGGGGGACTTTTACGTAGAATCAGAGGGGGCGAATCCAGATTGTTTTTTAACAAATTCAACAGAGAACCGGATTTCTATTGAGAAGAACGGTAAAGTTATCTGTTGGTCAAGTTCAGCAGGATGATTGCCGACTCCTCGCTGTAATGCTCTTGCTCTTTCAATAATGGGCCTTCCGAGAAGGGAATGACGCTGAACGGACGAAACGCCAGGTCAACCAATACCTCAAATTGGGCTGAGGTTGTTAATGAGCATTCTCGAATGGGAGCGCTCGAAAGCTTTGGTGAATTATTTCAGGCCATCGTCGAGAATTTGGCTGAAGGGGTTCTGGTTGCAGACCTTCAATCTCTGGTTCTCTACCTGAACCCAGTGATGATCGATATTCTGGGAGTCTCCGCATCTGAAGTCCTGGGCCGTCCACTGCATCGCGTCCTGCCGTCTGCTCAGGGGTGGCCCGATCGCCGCCCCGGAATGGGCTATTCTCGGCTGGATGTCTGTGAGTTTTATGAGGCAACCCTGGGTCGCTCTGCCCGAGAGGGCAACCATTCGTTCACCGTTCAGGTTCAGGAAGCTCCTCTGTTTAACCAACGGGGAGAACTCATGGCCATTCTGATACGAGTCAATCCGTCTCATCTACGAAACCGAGAGGATCAGCCCACCCATCCCTCTCAAGAAAAAGTTGTTCATATCGATGCTCTAACAGGGTTGCCAAATCGTCCCCTGTTTATGGAGCGTCTGGAGAGTGCGATCGTCCGTGCCCGCCAAGATCCCCATTACTGGTTTGCCGTCCTTTTCCTGGATTTGGATCGCTTTAAGGTCATCAATGATAGTCTGGGCCATCTGGCTGGGGATCAACTGCTGATTACGATCGCCCGTCGTCTGGAAAGTTGCCTTCGTCCCACCGATATCGTGGCTCGGATGGGTGGGGATGAGTTCACAATTCTGGTAGATGACATTGTAGATGTCGCAGACGCAACGACGATTGCAGAGCGCATTCACCGGGAACTTGCTAAACCCTTTAACCTGGATGGGCATGAAGTCTTTACCAGCGTGAGTATTGGGATTGCTTTAGGGCGGGATAATACCACAGGCCAGCCCTACGAATCCTCCGAGGACTTACTTCGCAATGCGGATCTGGCGATGTATCAGTCCAAATCAATGGGCCGAGCAGGGCATCAAGTCTTTGATATCGCGATGCATGTGCGGGTTGTTGAGCAACTGGAATTAGAAAACAGCTTGCGACGGGCTGTAGAACGTCAGGAATTTTGCTTGCTCTACCAACCGATCATTTCCCTGGATACAGGGCGCGTTTCAGGATTTGAGGCTTTAGTGCGCTGGCAACATCCACGACGGGGGCAAGTCCTTCCCGAAGAATTTATCGCCACGGCAGAAGAAACAGGGTTAATCAATCGCCTGGGGCACTGGGTTCTGCAACAGGCATGCCGTCAGATGCGGGTCTGGCAACGAAGATTTCCCATTTACCCCCCCCTGGCGATCGGCGTGAACCTGTCTAGCAAACAACTCGCTCAACCCGATCTCATCGATCAGATTACCCGTGTGCTGGAAGAAACTCAGTTGGAGCCAAACAGCCTCAAGCTCGAAATTACGGAAAGCATGATCATGCACAATACGGAGGCCGCGACGGTGTTGCTGGAACAACTCCGATCGCACAACATCCAATTATGCATTGACGACTTTGGTACAGGCTATTCTTCCCTCAGCCACCTGCGCCGATTTCCCATCAACACCCTCAAAATTGACCGATCATTCATCAGCAAAATGCATGTGGACGAAGAGAATTTGGCGATCGTGAAGACGATCGTGACATTGGCCCATACTTTGGGCATCTACATCACAGCGGAGGGGGTCGAAAGTAATGAAC
>JANRKG010000195.1:0-5058 GCA_033763635.1 Leptolyngbyaceae cyanobacterium bins.59 | reverse complement strand
GTGACCTGAATGGCTCTCAGAATATTGCTGCCAGAGGGATTCTTAAACTCACTCGCAGAAATGACAGTGAGGAGTGGACGGGCAAAAGTTCCCGGCACTCGCCTAGAAGCTGGGCCTGTTTGTGCGATCTGTGGACTCGCAATTCTCAGATTAGCACTGACACCACCACCTCGCGTAAGCAGGTGGTGTGAGCTTCATAGCAGAGAAGTAAAATTAGAGAAGTGGAACTAAAGAAGATGATATTTAAAAATCTTGAATCCTACAGAGCTAAATAGGAATACGTTACAGCCTGAGGGTTGATTTTGGCCCATTAAATCCTTGCTAAATCTTATAGAAATACTTAACGAAAAATACTTAATAATTGCCCAATTCCCTAAGACTGAATCGTTAAAATCTGTTTGTATCTGTTCTCGTAATGAGTTAACGCATCCAGAATGATCCCTGTTCTTTAAAGGTTGGGTGATCGAGTGATGGCATGATGGGTGCTGAGATACAAGTCTCCGGGCCACTCCGTAGATCGGTTGCAACTGCCAGGTAAATTTCGTAACGTTCACCCCCGCTGTTTGCTCTTTCATGACCCATTCTCAGTTCACAGGTAATTCTTCAATGCCCCAGGTTCCTGAGATGCCTTCGTCTTGGGAACCAGCATCTCAGGATGTGGGTTCAAGGGCTGCCGATGCCCTACTGCGAGCAAGTGAGGCGAGACTTCACGCCTTTTCTTCCCGGATTCCAGGGATTACCCTACAACTGCTCTGGCATCGTGATGGAACCTTGACATGTTCCTCCATCAGCCCCAGCAGTCAGAGGTTTTTGGAAGTAGATGCGGATAGCATTCAGGCTGATTTTAATTGCCTCCTTTCCCTGATTCATCTGGACGATCGGTCCTTGTTTCAACAGTCCTTACAGGATGCGGTGCAAGCGTTAACTGTTTGGCGGTGGGAAGGACGGTTTAATTTGCCTTCTGGGGAAACCAAGTGGGTGCAGTGTGATTGCCATCCCATTCAACAACTCGATGACTCAATCTTATGGAATGGGCTATTAGTCGATGTCACCAGTCAGCGGCAGTTAAACGCGGAAGTCGAGCGTCTCTCCTTTCTGCTGGAGCTAACGGAACGGTTACAGACCTCAACGAACCTCTATGAAGCGTCTCAATTTGCTCTGAATTACCTGGTACAGTCTACGCATTGTGCCTTTGGAGATGTCAAAATCATCAGCGGTTTTGATGGTAAATACCAGGCAACGCCCCTCAACAATTACATTTCGGGGGAATTTGTCGCAACCTACGGAGAACCCATTGCACAAGAAATGGAGGCGGCCCTGCAAAAAGGGCAGCCTTACGGTCAGGGGTTGCTTTGGGAGGTTGTGGAGACGGGACGGCCCATCTTTATCGAAGATTACTGTAACCATCCCAATGCTGTACCTGCTTTTCGGCATCCCGGCATTAATAAAGTTGCAATTTTTCCGATTCCCGCTCTGGATGGGTCCATTCTTGGGGTGATCACGTTGGAATCCCGAAATCTGGGACGTATCCAGGAGATCGCCCAACAGGATTTATTACTGGCAGCTTGCCGGATTATTGGCTCTCGGATTGAACGGGAGCAGGCCCAGGAAGCGATGCGTCGTGCGAATGAGGAACTGCGGCAAACATCCCAAGTCCTGAGACAACAAACGGAACAGTTAGAACAAGCTTTAACGGATCTCCAGCGTACCCAATCCCAGTTGGTGCAAACGGAGAAGATGTCCAGTCTGGGGCAATTGGTGGCAGGAGTCGCCCATGAAATTAACAATCCCATTAATTTCATCTATGGCAATGTCACTTATGCAGTTCAATACACGAGGGATCTGCTTGATCTGATTCAGAAGTACCAGAAACGGCATCCGGAGCTAACCCATGAACTGGCAGAGCAAGCGGAGGCTATTGATCTCGACTTCATTCAGGAAGACTTTCCGCGAATTCTCGATTCCATGAAACTGGGGGCCGATCGCGTTCGGCAAATTGTGCTGTCCCTGCGAAATTTCTCTCGTCTCGATGAAGCAGAGATGAAACAGGTGGACTTGCACGAAGGGTTAGACAATACCCTGTTGCTCCTGCACCATCGGTTAGAAGCCAAGGCAGATTTCCCAAAAATCGATGTGATGAAAGAGTACGGAGTCATCCCGCCCATTTGGTGTTACCCCGGTCAACTCAATCAGGTATTCATGAACATTCTCACGAATGCGATCGATGCCCTGGAGGAGTTGGGGGCAGCAGTCCAGGATGGCGCTTCTCTCCCTGCCCCCTGCATTACCCTCCGTACTCAGGTTGTTTCAATGGATCGGGTTCGAATTGAGATGATAGACAACGGGCCTGGAATGCCTGAATCAGTCCGACAGCGGCTCTTTGATCCTTTCTTTACGACTAAACCGGTTGGGAAAGGGACGGGATTAGGAATGGCAATTAGCTATCAAATTGTAGTCGATCGTCACGGGGGGCTTCTCTCCTGCACTTCCGCGCCCGCAAAGGGAACAGCCTTCATCATTGAAATTCCTGTGCAGAAGACCACCGTTCGGGCTACCAGGTGACGAGCCAGCGGCGAAGTTGCAGCGCGTCTAAAGACAGGGGAAGACCTAGGTAAAGGGGTAGCCAGAAGAGAAAGGCCAGCAATCCTCCCAGACCAATTGAGAGAGCTAGAATTCTCTGTCCCGATTGTTGGCTGTGCCACCAGCGATCGACTAACCAGGCTAGCCCTAGCAGGGCAAAGAGGTATGCTCCCAGGTAGTGATACAGAAATGTACACCGTTGAACGGGCACCCAGGGAAGGAGATTGGCTCCATAGTTAATCACAAGGTATCCAATGACCCATAACTCTTGGGAGGGCAGCAGAGCGCTCTCTGAGTTTTGCCGACGAGGGCGTTGTAACTGCCCAATCGTGTGCTGACTGAAGACCAGGATAAGGGTCAAGATGGTTGCAGTGGAAAACCACCAGAGCAGCGGATTCCCTATTGCATGGACATCATAAATCACCTTTGCCTGGGCGGTTGGAATATCAGGTTCTATGGGAATGGCATCCGTCAAGTTACGGGCAGTCTCATAGACATACAAGACAGGCCGAATCAGCCAGGGCCAGGTGTACCAGGGGGAACAGTAAGGATGAACAGAGGGTTCATTTCCGCCGACTCGCTGGTGATAGGCCAGGATTTGCTGTTGAGTTTCCCAAAAGTTAAAACTGGTATCTAGTTGTAAGTGGGGAATCCAGATCAGGCTGTAGACCAATAATGGGAGAAAACCCAGGTAAAGGGCGATCTTCCAGACAGGAATCTGTGCAACCTGTTGTAATACCCCTCCCCGCGGAGCTTCTGGGTTCCCAGATGGGGATGAAGCGCTTTGCTGACGGGTCAAGAAGCGATCGATTTTGGCCCACCCCCAGACCGCATAGATGCCCAGCAAGAACCAGAGTCCATTCCATTTCACGCAGGCTGCCGCTCCAAAAAAGAACCCTGCCAGTACCCACTGTCTGGTGCCTTTTCTGGGCGTGGAAGGGGTTCGTAGGGCACGGAGTACCATCCACTGCCCTGCCAGCCCAAATAGCAGCAGGTAGACATTCGTGAAGGCATAGCGGGACTCCACCAGCAACAACCCATCCAAGGCGGTAAAGGCGCCTGCTAGCAAAGCAAAACTGCGCCGCCGACCAACTTCATAAGCAACCCCCGCCATAACCAACGGGATGAGGGAACCGACCAGCGCATTCATCCAGCGGTAGCTGAAGGTGGACCGCAAAGAACCCGTTAACTCGTTTTGGGGTTCCTGGGCAAAGGGAAAATACTGGCCTAACCACATTCCCAGAGCAATCAGATACTTGCTGAGGGGGGGATGTCCATCAAAAAAAGGCGTTTGGGTGAGGTAGTTATCCGCAAACTTGGCGAAGTACACCTCATCAAACACCAACATGTTAAAACGACTCAACCCCCAGAAACGCAGTCCAAAAGCTGCTATCCCGATCGCTAGCAAAGCCAAAGGAAACCACAGGAGCGATCGGTTTTTCGATCGCTCCTGTGATTGCTGGTTATTGAACCTACTACGATCTAGCACTTAGATGCACTTAGATATAGACACTAGATATCGACAAAATCTTTATGGAGGTTAGCGGACTCGAACCGCTGACATCCTGCTTGCAAAGCAGGCGCTCTACCAACTGAGCTAAACCCCCGAATTTGACACAATCAAGATAATATACAAATTCGTAGACTTTTTGCAATCCCTTTTGGAAATTTTCTTGTCTTTCCTTATGTCCCCGATAGAAATATCCCCAATAGAACTATCTCTGACGGAAACTGTTGCTCAGGCCACGCCTTCAATCATCGTTGCTTCATTCTACAAGTTTATTCACCTTTCTGATTACCGAGATTTGCGCGCTCCCCTTTTGGAGCATTGCCTTACTCAGGAAATTCGCGGGACGATCCTGCTGGCAGAGGAGGGGATCAATAGTACGATCGCCGGAACCCGCTCAGGGATAGAGTCGGTTCTAGCCTATCTACGAAGCGATCCCCGTCTATCAGACCTGGAACATAAGGAATCGGAAGCGGACGTGATCCCATTCGAACGAATGAAGGTGCGCCTCAAGCGAGAAATCATCACAATGGGAACTCCCTCGATTGATCCCACCTGCCAGGTAGGCACCTACGTCGAACCAGAAGACTGGAATCGTCTGATCTCCGACCCGGATGTGGTCTTAATTGATACCCGTAATCATTATGAAGTGGAACTCGGAACCTTTAAGGGCGCGCATGATCCCCAGACGCGATCGTTCCGGCAGTTTCCCAACTATGTCCGCAACTACCTCAATCCAGGTCAGCAAAAAAAAGTTGCTCTGTTCTGTACGGGGGGAATTCGGTGCGAGAAAGCTTCTTCCTTTATGCTAGCTCAGGGCTTTGAGGAGGTTTATCATCTGCGGGGAGGCATTCTGAAGTACCTTCAAACGGTGCCTGCCTCTGAAAGCCTTTGGGAAGGGCAATGCTTCGTCTTCGACCAACGGGGAGCGGTGGATCACGAATCAGGGGAAGATAGGGCGGATGAGTAGT
>JANRKG010000194.1:0-11432 GCA_033763635.1 Leptolyngbyaceae cyanobacterium bins.59 | reverse complement strand
CCGGAAGGACAGGTCGTGGTACAGGCAAGACACCCCAGGCACGAGTCAAAATGTTGCACCGTTGCATCCGAAAGGGTGGCCCGTCCTTCGTTAATCGCATCCATTAAATAGATACGACCTCGTGGGGAATCTGTTTCCGTTCCCATCACCCGGTAGCTGGGGCAGGTAGACAGACAGAACCCACAATGCACACAGGCATCAATCAGTTTAGGGTCTGGGGGATAGTGAGGGTCAAACCCAACATCCGAGGAGGGGGCAGACGCAAGATTCTCAAGAGAGGAGGCGTTCGGCTGGTCGGAAAGTTGCATGTTCTTGGTAGGGTAGGAATCGGGTGAAAAGGGTTTAGGAGATTTCCAGAAAAGAGCTTACCTGTGGGTTGCCCTTCGACTGCGCTCAGGGCACGGATGCTGGTTGAGCGAAGTCGAAACCAGCAGGTAGATTGTTTTTCAGAAATCTCCTGACAAGATCTCTAAAGACCACCGACAAAACGATGGGGACTGAGAATCCGCTTGGGGTCAAATTGCTGCTTCACCCGCATCATCAAATCCAGGGCATTTCCTCCATAGCCCCAGGGTTCAAAGACTTGCTTCAGAGCAACAGAGCCTTGTAACAGGGTGAGAAATCCATCATAGGATCGGCAAAGGGTTCTCAAATCCGTGAGGAGTCTGGCCAGCCCATCGGTTTCCGGCAGTTGGAGAACCCCTAATCCACTTCCGGCATGGATCTGGGTAAACTGCCCCGGCACCTGGCGATCGAGTTCCGCCAGCACCGCCTCAACCTCAGAAGCCCTAACTCCTATTTTGCAGGTAATCAGGGTCTCCTGGCAGGGTGGCTCCATGAGGGTCCGCAATCGTTGCCATAAATCCGTCTCATCCGCCCCACTCCAGCGCTGCTGAGTCCCATTCACTTGCTGCACCAGTTCTTCCAACCGTTTTAACTGCTCTTGGACACTGGCAGCCAAACCCTGAAAGCGCACCAGCAGAGCCAACGATCGCTGCCCGACCAGTCGTTCTGTAAGCGCTTCAGACAGTAAATCCACAACCACCGGGGTTAAGTTACCTGCTAAGAGGGTCCGGGTTAGGGGGGCGATCGTCCCCGCGTCCCCCAATACCATCACCGTCTCAGAGAGATCTGGCAGGGGGTAGGCGCGAAAAGTTGCCTGAGTAATAATGCCTAGTGTGCCATAGGAACCCGTCAAAAGCTTCATCAAGTCATAACCCGCCACGTTCTTAACCACGCGCCCCCCGGCCTTGGCAAGCTGCCCATCGGCTCGGAGAAACGAGACCCCAATCAGTAAGTCTCGAACACCCCCATACCGTTGCCGGAGAGACCCCGCTGAGGCCGTTGCGATTAGTCCCCCGATCGTGGCCCGATCGGCATAAGCTGGGTCCAGCGGAAGCCACTGTCCAGTTTGAGCAAGGGTCTGTTGCAGTTGGGCAAAGGGCATCCCGGCCTCTACAGTGACGGTCATATCCCCAACCGCATGATCGACGAGACTGCTCAGATAACGGGTACTGAGGGCGATCGACGGCCCTTCCACTAATCCCCCCCAATGCAACTTGCTACCTTGCCCACAGGGAAGCAAGGACGTATGATGACGATTCGCCCACTGGATCACCTGCCCCATCTCCTGTAAATTTTGGGGAGAAACCAGGGCGATCGGGTGCTTTCCGGGAAGAGTGGCCTGGGTGAAAGTGCTTTGCCACTGAGGTGCTAAATCTGTCCAGGGAGTCACCCGTTCCGACTCAACCAGGGTGAGCAGATCCGCCATGGGGCTGGTGGGAGCAGACAGGGAGTTTTTGTGAAGAGAGGTGAAAGAGGCAGGGGCCGTTGAATCGCTCATGGGTCAGCGGGGAAGGGTTCAATTGTGTAGTGTATCGTGGTTTGCAGGGGGTTCGGGGGGGTGATACTTTATCCCTCCTTCAGGGAATACTGGAATATACAAGCGAAGGTCATCTTCAGAAGCCTCCGGCTAAACCGCTATGACCCAGGCCAAAATCTTGATCGTTGAAGATGAAACCATCATTGCTCTAGACATCCAGAACAGCGTGATGCAAGCCGGGTATGGAGTACCTGCGATCGCCAGTTCTGGGTCAGAGGCTCTAGCACAAGTGATGCGTTATCAGCCGGATCTGGTGCTCATGGACATCCGGTTACAGGGCGAGTTGGATGGCATCGATGCAGCTCAACAGATTCAGAATACCTGCAATGTTCCGATCGTCTTTCTGACAGCCCATGCAGATGAGAACACCTTAATCCGGGCGAGGACGATAGCGCCTTTTGGCTACGTATTAAAGCCTTTTGAGGATCATCAATTGATTACGGCGATCGAAATTGCCCTGAAGCGACACCAGGCAGAAGTAGCGGCGCTCAAGGCACTGCAAAAGGAAAGGGAATTTAGTGATTTGAAGTCGCGATTCATCTCGATCGTGTCCCATGAATTTCGCAATCCCCTAAGCACAATTCAGTTCTCAACAGATATGCTGCAACGCTATCCAGAGAAACTTTCAGCGGAAAAACGACAAACTCACTTGCAAAGAATTCAGGTGTCTATCCAGCGCATGAGTCGCCTACTCAATGACGTTTTGATCCTAGAACAGGTCGATGCAGGGAAACTACAATTTTCACCTTTACCCGTCAATCTTGTAGAGTTCTGTGAGGAACTGATAGAAGAGGTACGAGTGAATGACCATCAAGGCCATCGGATTGAATGGTCCTGGCAGGATCTCCGTTTGCACTCTAGAACAAGTAGAGACGATCGCACTCAGTCTTGGGTTCAGATTGATGAACAACTCCTCCGCCACATTCTGGTCAATCTTCTTTCAAACGCAGTGAAGTATTCCCCCCCAGACACAGAAATTCGTGTGTCCCTGGTAATACAGGATCGAACCGTGATGTTTCAGGTGCAGGATCAGGGGATTGGGATTCCAGAAGGGGATCGGGAACAATTATTCACGTCCTTTTATCGAGCCAGTAATGTCAAAGCAACACCGGGAAATGGCCTGGGGTTATCGATCGTCAAACAATGTGTAGAAACCCACGGGGGAAACATTTCTGTAGAGAGTCAGGTGGGGATAGGGAGTTGTTTCACCGTCATCCTCCCCACCTAAAATCGCTCAACTCCTGGCATCTCTAACGCAGCTCGGCTCGCTTCTCCACAGGTGCGGGGGGTAGGGAAAAGTTTTTCAGGATTGGCAAGACCATCGGGATTAAAAACCGATCGCACCCACTGCATACTTTCCAGGTCCGTTTCTGTGAACATATCGGGCATATAGATCCGTTTGTCTGACCCGATACCGTGTTCGCCAGAGATACTTCCTCCCACCCGGACACAGAGCTTGAGAATCTCGCCGCCCAATTCTTCCACTTCCTCTAAAGCCCCCGGTAAGGATTTATCAAACAAAATCAGGGGATGAAGATTTCCATCTCCTGCATGGAACACGTTCGCGATGCGATAACCAAACCGCTGGCTCAGGGCTTCAATCTCCTGAAGCACCTCCGCCAGTTGGGTGCGAGGAATCACCCCATCCTGCACATAATAATCAGGACTCAATTTTCCGGCAGCAGCGAAGGCGGCTTTGCGGCCTTTCCAGAGTTTCAAGCGTTGATCAGGATCGCTGGCACTGGTCACGGTGCGTGCCCCATTGCGGTAACAGATCGCTTCGACCTGTTCGCTAGTGTTGACCACCTCAACTTCCAGACCATCCAGTTCAATTAAAAGAATTGCGGTCGCATCTCGTGGATAACACCCGGTTGCCACCACATCCTCTACTGCATTAATACTCAGGTTATCCATGATTTCCATACCGCCAGGGATAATTCCGGCCCCGATAATGTCAGAAACGGTTGCGCCTGCGGCTTCAATGCTTGTGAAGTCTGCCAGTAGCACCCGCACCGCTTCCGGTGCTTTCAAAATTCGCAGGGTAATTTCGGTGGCAATCCCCAGGGTGCCTTCCGATCCGACGAATACCCCCGTCAGGTCATACCCCGGCATTTCCGGAACCGGGCCGCCCAGATCGGCGATCGATCCATCCGGAAGCACAACCTTTAGCCCCAACACATGATTCGTCGTGACTCCATATTTGAGGCAGTGAACTCCACCGGAGTTTTCAGCAACATTGCCACCGATCGAACAAATAATTTGACTGGACGGATCGGGGGCGTAATAGAACCCTGCCCCACTGACCGCTTGAGTGACCCAGTTATTAATCACGCCCGGTTGCACGACCACCCGTTGATTTTCCAGGTCTACCGATAGGATTTTACGCATCAGGGCCGTGACGATCAACACACTATTTTCCAAAGGAAGGGCACCACCCGATAGCCCCGTTCCCGCGCCCCTGGGTACGAAGGGAACTTTGTGTTTCCCGCAGACTTTGATGGCTCTCGCCACTTCTTCCGTCGTTCGGGGTAACACCACCAGGGTCGGGCGTTGCCGATAGCTCGTTAACCCATCACATTCATAGACCAGGAGTTCCTCTCGCTTCCGAACCACTCCATTCTTGCCCACCACCGCCTCCAGTTCTGTGGCAATGGTTTTCCAGTCGTAGGTCTGCCCTGTGATTACCATAGGTTATGTATCGATCGTTTCTTCTGAGTCTTTCTGATCTTACAGTCCTTGGAGAAACTCCTGTACACACTGCCAGACTTGCGATCGTAAGTGGGGATCGTCCGCATCAAACCAGCGAATGGTGCGATCGGCCCGAAACCAAGTGCGCTGCCGTTTTGCAAATTGGCGAGTATGCAGAATGATCTGAGCCTCTGCTCCCGATAGGGAAATCAACTGCTGCAAATGGCTCTTCATCTCCTGGTAGCCTAACGTTTCTAATAAGGGCAGATCCCAACCATAGGTGTTCACAATGCCCTTGACTTCTGCCACAAATCCCTGAGCCAGCATCGCCTCGGTGCGTTTGGCAATTCGACGCTCCAGGGCATCCGGTGTTTTACAGTCGATCCCCAGTTGCAGAATCGGATAAGTTGGGGGAGCTTCGCCCTGTTGCTGGGATAAAGGAACACCCGTCGTATAGTAAACTTCCAAGGCTCGAAGCGTCCGCACCTGATCCTTCGGTTGTATTCGTTGGGCCGAGAGGGGATCAACCTGTTGTAGAAATTGGTAAAGTTGGGACTGTCCCAACGAAGCTAACTGGGAGCGGAGGGCGGCACAGGGCGGCACACGGGGAATTTTTAACCCTCGCACGATCGCCTTAATATAGAGTCCAGTCCCCCCTACCAACAGCGGTGGAGCCTGACAGATTGGCAAAGTGGGATCAGCGAAGTGGAATCGCTTGATCAATCTCTGGGCTTGCTCCTGGTACTCTGCAACTGTAAAATGAGCGGTCGGTTCACAGATATCTATCAAATAGTGGGGCACCTGTTGACGGTCTGCCAGGGTCGGTTTTGCGGTACCAATATCAAACGTTCGGTAGCAAGCTCGGGAATCAGCACTCAGGATCACCGTCCCCAGTGCTTTCGCCAGATCGATCGCCAGACCTGACTTTCCCGTCGCCGTCGGACCGCAAATCACAATCAATCCCGGTTTCATGCTCAATTAAATGTAAGGAAGGGAGTGAAGACAAGAAATAAAGCCAGAAACGGTATGTTACCCGATGCCTACTCTTTAAGGAGATTTCCAGGAAAGAGTTTACCTGTTGGTTACTCTTCGGCTGCGCTCAGGGCACGAGTGCTGGTTGAGCGCAGCCGAAACCAGCGGGTATATTGTTTTTCAGAAATCTCCTAAGGCATCGGCCGGGGCCGGAATTGGGGAGAGGATTCGGAAGATCCCATCGTTCCTCAAGCAACCTGCCATCTAGAAATAGCGAGCAAACAGCCGGGCTTTACAAGGCTGCAAAGAATTCTCCAAATAATGCCCTAAGTAAACTCAGTACAAACATTCTACAATTAAAAGATGGACCCCATTTAAAAATAGAGCGTAGAATGGCTCTCAAACGGCTTGGAAGCCTTTTATGCTAGAATTTTGATATATTTTGATATTCCATCTTAAGTTGCCGGAAAACAGGCTCAAAGAGCTTAGGAATTGGGTACAGGAGCTTCAGAATGACGAATGAGTACGGAACTGAACAGATTAGAGTTCTTGAGGGCCTGGAAGCGGTTCGCATGCGCCCTGGAATGTATATTGGGAGCACCGGGCCACGAGGGTTGCACCATCTAGTTTATGAGGTCGTTGACAATTCGGTAGATGAAGCCCTGGCTGGGTATTGTACTCAAATTTTGGTAGAACTCCATCCCGATGGTTCAGTCCAGGTTACGGACGATGGACGCGGGATTCCGACAGGCGTTCACCCTCGCACTGGAAAGTCCGGTGTTGAGACGGTCATGACCATCTTACATGCGGGCGGCAAATTTGGAGATGGCGGCTATAAGGTTTCCGGTGGGTTGCACGGGGTCGGGATTTCGGTTGTGAATGCTCTCTCGGAGTGGGTGACGGTGACGGTCTGGCGGGAAGGGAAGGTTCATCGGCAGCGGTTTGAACGGGGTGTGCCTGTGACAGACCTGATCTCTGAAGCGGGTGCGAAGGATCAACGGGGTACCTCAGTCACCTTTAAACCCGATACCCAAATCTTTACGACAGGCATAGAATTCGACTACACAACCCTTTCGGGTCGGTTACGGGAGTTGGCTTACCTGAATGCGGGGGTCAATATCACTTTTATCGATCGCCGTCTGGAACTCCTGAAAAGTGATGAACCTCGCATCGAAACCTATCACTATGAAGGGGGCATTCGCGAATACATCGAATACATGAATCGCGATAAACAACCGCTCCACGAGGAAATCATCTATGTCCAGGGGGAACGCAACGGGGTCCAGGTGGAGGTCGCGCTTCAGTGGTGCGTTGATGCCTATTCAGATAGCATGCTGGGGTTTGCGAACAATATTCGTACTGTAGATGGGGGAACTCACCTGGAAGGGTTGAAAACAGTTCTGACCCGTACCTTGAACTCAATCGCCCGAAAACGCAACAAACTCAAGGAAAATGATGCAAACCTGGCAGGGGAAAATATCCGGGAAGGGTTAACTAGCGTCATTTCGGCGAAGGTTCCGAATCCAGAGTTTGAGGGTCAAACCAAAACCAAGCTTGGCAATACGGAAGTTCGGGGAATTGTCGATTCTCTGGTGGGTGAAGCGCTGACGGAGTATCTGGAGTTCCGGCCGGGGATCGCTGATTCCATCCTGGAGAAAGCCATTCAAGCCTTCAATGCCGCTGAAGCTGCCCGCCGTGCCCGTGAACTGGTTCGCCGTAAGTCGGTCCTGGAATCTTCGACTCTGCCTGGAAAATTAGCCGACTGTAGCTCTCGTGATCCGCGAGAGTCAGAAATCTTTATCGTAGAAGGCGATAGTGCAGGCGGGAGTGCAAAACAAGGTCGCGATCGTCGGTTTCAAGCGATTCTGCCCCTGCGCGGCAAAATCCTGAACATCGAAAAGACTGACGATGCCAAGATCTACAAAAACACGGAAATTCAAGCCCTGATTACCGCGTTGGGATTGGGGATTAAGGGTGAGGAATTTGATTCATCTCAGTTGCGCTATCACCGAATTGTCGTCATGACAGATGCAGACGTAGACGGAGCGCACATTCGCACCCTCCTCCTTACCTTCTTTTACCGCTATCAACGGGCACTCGTCGAACAGGGTTTCATTTATATTGCCTGTCCACCCCTCTATAAAATTGAACGGGGCCGCAATCACTACTACTGCTACAACCAACGGGAGCGAGACTCGATTCTTGCAAGCTTTCCAGAGAATGCCAAGTACGAGATTCAGCGGTTTAAAGGGTTAGGGGAAATGATGCCCCAACAGTTGTGGGATACCACGATGAATCCTGAAACCCGCACCTTTAAGCAGGTGGAAATTGAAGATGCCGCAGAGGCCGATCGCGTCTTTACAGTGCTCATGGGCGATCGAGTTGCACCCCGACGGGAATTCATTGAAACCTATGGTTCTAAACTAAACCTGATCGATCTCGATATTTAGGTCATTCCCAACAACAATTTTTTGAAGGTTCTACAAATGCCTCCACTGACAGATGTAGAACCTTTTTATTTTTCCTAAGTTTTGTATCAGCGATTGCAAATTTGCTTCAGAGAAATAAGGTCTCTCCAGGCTACAAGGTGCTGGAAGGGTTCTGATGTCAACTTGCAGTCCTCATAAAAGCTTGAGGAAATTATTATGACAATTGACATAAGAGATGATGTTGTCTACATCATGCTGAAAAAAATTAATGAATGCGATCGAGTGCCTGGACCCGATGAAGTGCAATTCAGTGAAACGGACTTTGTAGGCATTGACCTCACGCCCGCATCATTTTTGGGCCACCTGGATTATTTAAACCAAAAACAATACATTAATGCTGAGTTTTCGGGGAACGCTTACGCCAACCAGGAAGATGTACCTGATGCAGTGAATCCCAAAGAATTTGATCTTCGAATTGCCAACAGCTTTGGTGCTTCTGATGGTCCTCTGCCCCACCTGATTCAATTTAAGAAAGCAGAACTCACAGAGAAGGGGCGCAAGATGCTGGAGGAGATGGAAGCGACTCCACCCAAGTCGATGCAGAAAGGCCCTACGGTCCCGATCGCCGACGAACACACCCCCTTCCTGGAAAAAGTGAAGATTAAGGCCGGACTGGGCGATCTGTATGATGCACGGGACATCACAGAAGTTGTGTTCCGAACCATGAGAGATATGATGACCAACGAAGCAGTGGATCATGTCACGGAAGAACTTCATGACGAAATGCTGCCTACGGACGAAAAAGCATTGCAGAATGAAGTTGCAGACCTGTGGAAGGATACGAATCCTTTAGTCCGCTTCCTGAGTCGGGCACGTCCGCCCCTGATTATTCGAGATGAAACGTTCCTGTTTAGAGTGCGCCAGGAAGCAGGATTAGAAACAAGCGTTTCACCAGAAACTGTGGTTCAGGCAGTTTTTTCCGCAACGAAAGATGAACTGTCCCAGGATCGCATTCAGGAAGTTGCCGAATTCTTACCAGGTACCGTACGCCAGCTTTGGGATGCAGCGTAAATAATTTTCCCTTCACTTTCCCTTCACAAGGGTCCCCGGTTTTTTCTACAATTCAGTGAAAACCGGGGGTTCTTGTATTAGCTTTAAAGAGCTTTTCACCGAAATAGGGAGATGGGCGGCCAGGGAACTCTCCTATCTCTGGCATCGTCTAGCAAACTGTAGCATGCCATTCAGAATGGCTAAGTGGGTTACACGCCCCCTTCAGGCATTTTTGGAATGAGAGACCCCTTCGACAGGAGACAGAGAAGATGGGTAAAATACCCTTAAGAATGCTGGTCATTGCCCTGGGAGGGTGTGTCATTGGCAGTCTGGTACAGGCACAACAGCCGCCATCCGTTTCTGAAAGTGTCACAGTGACGATCGGTTCTCGCTTTTCTCCCGACCCAGTGGAGTTGCGGGGGTTAAGCGGAGGAACCGTCCCAGCTTCTGAGGTGGCAGAACGACGGGAAACAACGAATGGTCTTTGCGAAGGCTTTGTCAATGAGAAGCCGAACCATACATTAGTGTTAACTGACTTCTTCGACTATTTGAGCTTGCAAATTCAAAGTCCAGAAGATACAACCCTGATTATTCGGGGGCCTGGAGGAAGTTGGTGCAATGACGATTACAAGGGCAAAAACCCTGGCATTGCTGGGCAGTGGCTAGCAGGCACCTATCAAGTCTGGATTGGATCTCATGGTCGGACACGCTATCACCCCTACATCATCCGGATCAGCGGCAAAAGGCCCTGAAAGGCTCAAGCAAAACTACAATCGCATCTGCTAAAATCGCATCTACTGAAAGTAGCAAGTTATCAACTCAGAGTCAGCTAGTTTTGTCAAGCGTGGTTTACTCACTTAAAAAACTGCTATATCAAAAAGACAGGAAGCACTAGCTTACATGTTGTATTAGTGTCATGCGAGAAATCACAGAGAAACAGGGTGGAACGTCAATGACGACAAACACAATACAGCCATTCGAAAAACCATCGAATAAATCATTGAACCGAGACTTTAAGGGAGAGATTAAAGTAGGGGATCAGGTTCGTTTTATTCAGAGTTGGCTTCGAGGAAGAACGGCCCAGGTCATTGAAGTCACGAAGGAAAAATCTTACCTACTCCTGGGAGACTGGACACAAGAAACAGGATTTTGTGTCCCCTATGGTCCTGTCGCCCAGGAACAGATTGAAAAACTTTAAAACCCATCCAGGAGCGGCCCCAATCGCCGCAATAAGGGATCTGTTTCCGGAGGGAGGGGAGATAGCTCTTCCGCTTCGATTCCTAAGCTCATTAGAGGGAGCGAAGCGATTCCTTGAGCGAAAGACTCTACTCCTCTTCTTTGCCCCTCTCCTACAGAAACAGCATTGCGAGTGTTCACAACCGATCGCTCCAGTTCAGCGAACTGCTGCTGTAGCTGGGTAAAGCGCTCTTCTCCTCTGCTGCCAATCTCCGTCACTTGCTCAGTTAGCTGAGCAAACAAGGTTTCTAACTGTGCTAGGAAGGGAGAGGTTTGCTGCACGGAGGCAGACATCTCCCCCGATGGCTGCTGCAATTGGTTAAGGATTTCCTGGCTGCGATCTTCCAGTTGTTCTAGTTGTTGAGTGAGTGAGAAAATCTGGCTTTCCCAGTGACTGAATTCCTCATCCACTTGATCTTGACGACCCTTGCAAGTGCTGCCCCCTGCCATCTGTTCCTGCAATTGGGTTAAAACTTGGCTAGTACTGGCATCTACCTGTTCAATTTGTTGAGTGAGATAGGCGAGTTGCTGAGTGAGATGGTGAAGTTGCGTGGAATCTCCATCTCCTCCTGGCTCAAAGTCATCAAATCGACGCTGTAACTGGGTGATCTGTTGGGTAATTCGTTGCGTCACACGAGTGAGTTGCCCTTCCAAATCATCCGGTTCCTGTTTAGAAAAGGTGCGCTCTAATCCTGTCATTTGTTGTTGGAGATCACTCAGTCCTTGATCCGATCGCTCACTAATCTGCCCAATTTGCTGTTCTAAACGGGTCAACTGGTCTTTGAGAGTTTCTAAATCAGGATAACTTCCTCCTTCCAGGTTTCCCTTCTCTTCGTCCTCGCCAGCAAAGAAGGCATGGAGAGCTTCCTTACAGAGTTCACCAAAACTGGCATATTGCTCCTCTGCCAATTCTTCCTCGATCGCGGCAAGTAATGCCTGGTCGGCCTCATCCTGAGTAAAAGTGACAGTTTTACTGCTTGTTTTTTTTGCAGTGGGTGCCATAGATATCTTCTCGATTCAATAGAGTGAGACAGTAGGATACTTATCGGGCTGAGAGGACTTGAACCTGCCCATAGATGAATTGCCCCAGAGCATTCGCTTCTCTAGAAGGTTCAGCGAGATGGGCATTGAGTTGAGCTTCCTGAATTAAATGCTGCAACTCATCCCAGAAAAAT
>JANRKG010000193.1:0-5020 GCA_033763635.1 Leptolyngbyaceae cyanobacterium bins.59 | reverse complement strand
CTGGCAAACCCATCTGTTTGAGAACTGGTACAACATCCGGATTGAGGATGTGGATATCTCTGGGATCAGCGTTCCTAACCAATCCCAGACAATCCCGACTGAGATTGGGGTGAATCAGACGATCGCCGTGAAGGTGCGGCTGAATCTGGGAGCCTTAACGCCCAGGGATGTGCAGGTAGAGCTTTACCAGGGGGCAGTGAGTATCGAAGGTGAGATCGCGGATGGGGTGCCTGTTGTGATGACTTGTCTGGAAGACGGATCTCAAACCCCCCATATCTATACAGCGGATGTTGAATATCACAATAGTGGGTTACAAGGGCTATCCCTGCGGGTGTTACCCAAACACGAATTCCTCAGCAATCCCTATGAACCCCGGTTAATCCTGTGGGCCTCATAACCTTTCCTGGGATGGGTTAAATCCTGTCCCTAAGGCGATTTCCTGAAAAGAATTTACCGATGGGTTGCCCTTCGACTCCGCTCAGGGTACGAACGCTGGTTGAGCGAAGCCGAAACCAGAGGGAAAAATTTTTCTAGAAATCTCCTAACTTGTAATCCTGTAGAGGCGCGAAATTCGCGTCTCTATTTGTTTGGAGATGGAAAACGATAGATTGCATCGGCAACACGACACACATCCCCCATCTCGCGCACATCATGGACCCGGACGATATCAGCTCCATTGGCAATTGCCGCACAACAGGCCGCTGCCGTTCCCCATACCCGTTCTTTGGGATCGGGTTGGTTGAGGAGATGCCCAATGAAACTCTTACGGGAAGCTCCAACCAGTACGGGACAGCCCAAGGATTGGAATCGGGACAACTGGCGTAGAATCTCCAGGTTTTGTTCCCAGGTCTTGGCAAACCCAATGCCGGGATCGATCATGATTTGGGAGCGATCGATCCCCGCTGTACTGGCGGCATGAATCCGTTCCTCCAGAAATTGCCCAATTTCCCCAATCAAATCCCGATAGTCCGTCAACTGCTGCATGGTCTGGGGAGTGCCCCGGATGTGCATCAAGATGATCGGAACATGCATGGCGGCAACGGTGGCCAGCATTTCAGAATCAAAGGTGGCCCCAGAAATGTCATTGACCAGATCGGCCCCTGCCTCAATGGCTACTTTAGCAACAAGCGATCGGGTGGTATCGATGGAAATAGGAATTTGGGATTCCTGACGAATGGCCTGGATGATGGGCAGAACCCGCCGCAACTCCTCTTCCACCGTGACATCCATTGCCTGGGGACGGGTAGACTGGCCCCCAATGTCCAAAATATCCGCCCCCGATTCGATCAGGTAACGGGCTTGATGTAGAGCATTCTCCAGCGTATTGAACTGCCCTCCGTCACTAAAGCTGTCAGGAGTCACATTCAACACACCCATCAGGTAGGTGCGAGTGCCCCATTCGAACAATTGCCCCCGCAGTTTCCAGGGGTCGAGGGTTGAGGGATTCACAGATGGCTTACGGGTAATTTACTGGCAAGTTCTTAGCAAGTTCTTAGCAATTTATTGCTAATTCACAATTTATTGGTAATTCACAATGCGGGCAAAACTGGCGGGTTGCAAACTCGCCCCCCCGACTAGCGCCCCATCAATTTCTGGCTGGGCCATGATCTCATCAATATTATCGGGCTTGACCGATCCCCCGTACTGAATCGGCACATCGGCATTCTTAAGCTGCTGCCGAATGAGACCAATCACCCGATTGGCTTCCATCGCTTCGCAGGTATCCCCGGTTCCGATCGCCCAAATCGGTTCGTAGGCGATAATCAAATTCTCTTGATCAACTTCAATCAAATCTTGGGCAAGCTGATTCAGAATAACCGCTTCCGTTTCTCCCGCATCCCGTTGTTGCTTGGTTTCACCCACACACAGAATGGGGGTGAGACCGTGCCGTTGGGCTGCTTTTAATCGCCGATTCACGGTTTCATCCGTTTCACCAAAGTATTGCCGCCGCTCACTATGGCCCACAATCACATAGCGGACTCCCAGTTCTTGCAACATCGGGGCCGCAATTTCCCCTGTGTAAGCGCCCACGTCTTCCCAGTGAACGTTTTGTGCGCCTAACCGAATACGGCTCCCATGTAAACTCTTTGATAACAAAGGGAGGACCGTAAAGGGAGCGCAGACAATGGCTTCCCGGTTTTCTTCGGTTTCTTGCAGATGGGGCATTACGCCCTGTAAAAACTCCAGCGCTTCAGCCTGGGTTTTGTACATCTTCCAGTTGCCAGCAATAACAATTTTTCGCACGGATTACTCAGTCAAATAGGATTGTAATAGGGGCACTCTCCAGTCTAAAGCCTCATGGGATCAATTTAACGCAGTGGGCTGAGGGAACTAAGTTTTTACAACTTTGATTCCTGGCTTTTCCTGATGTTGCGGACGGATGAGGTCGGGAGACAGGCATCAACAAGGAGAAAATTCCCGTAAATTTGCAGAGATTTACTCAGGCTTTATAAAAATTCTTTCCATAAATTTAAACTAGAGGTAAAGGAATTTACCGAGAATTCCGGAACCTTTGAGCCAGGTTTCGTTTCCTGAGTTAGGAGATGCATCACCGAATCGTCCGTAGAACTAGGGACTTGTGTTGTACACAAGGGAGAGAATCAGCAGAAAGTTGGCTCAAATCTGCGGTTTCCCCTGAGTCCTTTTTTCGTTGACAGTCCCCCCTTACCTTGCCCATCAGGAGATTTGCGATGCTTCACTCGAAATTGAGCTTTCGTTGGATTGTTTTTGTAACCCTGCTGCTCTTAGGGCTGGATAGCCCTGCTTCGATCGCCTCTTCTTCAAACCGTACAATGCAAGGTCGTTCTTTGACCTCAGAGATCATTGCGAATGCCTCGAAGCCCAAAGCACCTGCCAAAAAAGCCCGCTCTAAGCCACGCTATATTCCCGGAGGCAGGGGAACCCCCACTCGCACCGCTGCGGGAACAGTCCGGGGCAACATGTGTCGGGGAGATCAACCTCCTGTCGCTTTGATTCCGCAAATTAAAAACGCTGCGAATGAAATTTCTAAAGTGGAGGTCGGAACAACCGTTTCCGATCGCCCTAGCTTCGCCTTTTATGTTCCCCCCGTCAGCCAACGCCCAACCGGAGCCACCCAACCCATCCGGTTTACCCTATATGGCCCCGATCAGAAAATCCATTGGTCCACTCAACTGCCAGGGAATGTCAGCGGGGTTGTCAGTGTGAACTTGCCTAAAACAGCCGATCCTATGGAGGTCGATCGAGTTTACAACTGGGTTGTAAGGGTAGACTGCAACCCCAACGATCAAACGGAGCGGATAGAGGTAGAAGGGTGGACGATGCGAATTGCCCCCACCGTAGAGCTTCGTAAACAATTGGCGCAAACTGCTCCCGAAGAAGTTCCAGCCCTCTATGCTAGTTTTGGAATCTGGCATGAATCGATCTCTAGCTTGATGGAACTGCGCCGCCAGAAACCGAATGCCCGTGAACTGGTCGAGGACTGGAAAGCCTTAATGGACTCTGCAAATTTAAAGATCCCGGTAGCGGAAGGGAGATAGGAAAGATCAAGGATACGGTTGTGGGGAACAGGAATACGGTCTCCCCAGGCGAAACCTGTTCCCAATAAATTTCGTCTTCGTTTCAAGTTTCGTTTCAAGTTCTGTAACCTGAGGGTGTGTTTGTCATTGATCCGCCATTCTGGAACGATGTCTATGGTGTCCAGGGTCCAGCCTGAGTCTGCTAAACAGGGCCACGGCGATGAACCTTTTCTCGCGATCGCTGATCCGGCCCAATTGGCAGATATCAAAGCTCAGTTGGACCTGGTTTTGCTTGCGCTAGAAGCACTGGTGGGGATCGGCTCAGAGGCAATGCTTCAGGCCGCAGCCCAGATGAACCTGGAACCTGTGTTGAGCGATCGAGTCACCCTCTGGCGATTGCGGCAATCTAGCCCATTGCGAAAGGGACAGGGGGGCCGCAAAAAGCTGGATGTGGAGGAAGCCAGGGCGTTGGTTCTGGTAAGCTGTCATCTAGCCAAGCAGCATCAGGAATTAATTCGAAGAGCGGTCGCCCTGTTGGAGCAACTCACGGAACAAAACCGGGAACCCCATCAGGCGGCGCTACTCGGCGATTATCTGGATGCGTTCAACAATCTGTATCAGGAGCGGATGGAAGCGGGGGACGAAACCTCTCCGCAGATTTTGACCCATCTGGCCCTCAAACTCCTGATCGATCTATTGTTCTATAGTGGTCCGGGGGGAACTCGTCGTCTATGGCTGGCCCTACTGGACCGGGCCAAGTCGAATCCTGAGGTCAGGAAGTCATGAGTTCCCGTTATGCTGTCCGGCAATACACCCCGCCCACCTGCACCCTGGAGGTGATTGCCCAGGAATCGGCCCTGTCCCGATGGGTCGGTCGTCCCGTTCTCAAGCATCTCCGGTTTCAACTGAGTTTTGATGCTCCCCAGCAGCATACGAAAGATCATGTCGTGATCCGGGGCGATCGAGCCGATTTGGAAGCCCTGCACGCAGCAGTTGAAGATTATGTACAAACCCTTCTAACCCACGAAACTCAAGAGAACTCAAAAGTTCCTCCATTTTCAGCAAGTCAAGGCATTTCCTTACATCCACAAGGGCTGTTGAACCATGAGTTAACCCTGGGATCACTGGCTCGCGATTCCATTTCAACAGTTCGTCTCAGTACCCTCCAACTGTCTGACCTGGCAACGGCCCTCGATGAATTCGCTAGTGAAGCAGACGCGATTCCCCACTTGAATCGAGGTAGTTGGTTGCAAACTCCTCCTGCGTGGCTTCGGGCAGCCGCAGCGATCGTGATCGCAGTCGGAGTAACAACTGCAACGATTCGTTGGAGCGAACAATCGGACCCCGCTTTGCAAAACGTTCCCTCCGAAACAGCCCAACTAGACTCCCGCCGAGCAAGCCCACCCCAATCGTTTGCGCCCAGCCCTGCTGCTCCTCCCCCTGCCTCTCCATCCCCTGCTCCCCCCTCTCCATCTGCTTCTAAAGCTGCTCCTGTTCCCGCTTGCCCCAACCCCCCCCCCCCC
>JANRKG010000192.1:0-35838 GCA_033763635.1 Leptolyngbyaceae cyanobacterium bins.59 | reverse complement strand
AACTCAAACAATTGAGTTCAGAGCCTCAACAATTGACTTCTGAACTCGAACATCGGACTTCGGAGCCTGAAAATCTGCGTGAAGATCTCCTAATCCCCTCCTGGGAGGGGTAGGGGTGGGTTCAGCCTTCGCAAAAGCAGTGTTCAAAGAGTCAGCACATCGCCCCAACCCCTGACCCACCCCGGCCTACGGCCACCCCTCCCAGGAGGGGATTAGGTTGTCTAGGCTTAGCCGAGTCTCCTGACCCACCCCGGCCTGCGGCCACCCCTCCCAGGAGGGGATTAGGTTGTCTAGGCTTAGCCGAGTCCCCTGGCCCACCCCGGCCTACGGCCACCCCTCCCAAGAGGGGATTGTATTCCATCACCTATGTTAGATTGCGACAGACTTCGCAATCTTTGCAATTAGTCGCAACGCTTCATTCACAGAAGCTGAGTCTCGAAAGACTTCTGCGACATCTGGATCAAGAACCACAACATTACTCGATCGCGTATAGGCTTCATAGTACTTACCACGAACTCCACCTGAAAAATCATATTCAGGTCTCATTTCATCGTCATTGACTGTTGCTTCAGGTTCCTGACTCATAGTGTCGCTTCTCCTGCCGAGTGGCTAAACGGGCGCTAATCAAACGCACCTCCCCTTCTCGTTCCGTATGGGACACAACCAAAAGCCGTTGTAGCCTTGATTGCCCTGTTGTCAGAAAGCGAAACTCGCCTACCGAGTGGTCAGGGTCAGAAATGGTGACAGCTAGGGGATCTCCGAAGACTGTGACAGCTTCTTCAAAGGACACACCATGCTTCTTGATATTGCTACTCGCTTTGTCTGGGTCCCATTGAAACGTCATAACAACAATATTCTACTCTTGGACAACAGGGTCCTAACGGCTCTCCGTTGCTAGAAGCCAGGAGGTTCTTTAGGTTATCAGTTTCTCCCTCAAGCGTTCGCACAAGGCTACAGCATCCTGGGCTTTATAACCTTTCCCTAAAGCTTTCAAGACGAGATTAACGCCAAAATAAAACGGGAGCATGGTATTACTGTGCTCCCGTACAAGATGTAAAGATTACTGACTCAGTTAAGCTTCTGGCTTGAAGTTGAAAGCCGCCACGCCAGGAAGAAAGGACGCTGCACTCGCCTGGGAAGCTCCTAAAAAGGCACCCCACGCGGCGTTGAAGATTCGTCTGGGTTCCAGATCATCCTTTACCAGATCCCACAACCGTTGTACTTCCTGGGTATGGAGGCGATCGTCCTCCGTCAAGGCCAGCAACACCTGGTTCCGCAGGAACCGCCCTTCGTCTGAGAGCAGAAAGCTCAACCCTAACTGGGCAGTGGGCAGCAAATCAAAGTTGGTGTCGGTTCGGGCAATCTTGATCAGATTCTCTAAACGATCCCACTGGAACTTCCCATCTTTGAACAACACCTCGATTAAGCGCCGCCGCAAGTTCGCGGATTCCCCTGTTAAGAGACGACGCGCCACATAGGGATAGGCAACATCTACGATCTTAAAGTTAGGATTCAGGCTCAGGGCTAACCCTTCCTGAGTGACCAGGGAGCGGATGATCAGGGCAAATTTAGCGGGAACTCGGAAGGGGTAATCGTACATTAACTCCGAGAAGCGATCGGTAATCGTCTTGAAGTTGAAGTCTCGCACACTTTCGCCCATGATGTCCCCCAGCACAGCTTCCAATGCCGGAATAATCGGCCAGATGTCTGCATCGGGAGCCAGAAAACCCAGTTTCACAAAGTCTTTCGCCAGGTCCACATAATCTTTATTGATCAGATGAACGACCGAATCCACTAAGGTTTCCTTCGTAAATTCTTCTAACTGGTCCATCATCCCGAAGTCGATGTAAGCCATGCGCCCATCCGACATCGCAAACAAATTACCGGGGTGGGGGTCTGCATGGAAGAACCCATGCTCTAACAGTTGTTGCAACCCAGATGTCACCCCGATCTCAATCAGAGCATCCGTATCTAAGCCCGCGTCCCGGACCTTTGTTGTATCCGTGAGCTTAAACCCATCAATCCATTCCAGGGTCAAAACACAATGGGTGGTATAACGCCAGTAAATTGCTGGAACTTTAACCTGAGGATCACCCTGAAAGTTTGTGGCAAACTTTTCGGCATTGCGCCCCTCATTCAGGTAATCGATTTCCTCAAAGAGCTTGGCACCAAATTCATCCACAATCAGCGTCAGGTCATGGCCCAAATTGAGGGGGAGCCAGGGTGCTAGCCAACTTGCCGCCCAACGCATGAGATAGAGATCCAGGGTGAGGGTCGGGAGCAAGTTCGGACGCTGAACCTTCACCGCTACTGCCTCTCCCGTCCGCAACCGCGCCCGGTACACCTGACCCAAACTCGCTGCCGCTACGGGCATCTCGGAAATCTGGGCATAGATATCGGAGATGGAAGCATCCAGTTCCGATTCAATCGTTCTGAGGGCGATCGGGTTCGGGAAGGGGGGCAACTGGTCCTGCAATTTGACCAATTCTTCCAGAAAATCTTTACGAACGAGATCTGGACGGGTGGAAAGCGCCTGTCCTACCTTAATAAAGGTCGGACCCAAATCAGTCAGGACATGACGGAGATGGGAAGCCCGCCGAAACTTATTTGCTTCAGAAACACCCCACCAGTCATCCCATTTCAATCCCAGGACAAACCCCAGGAAGAACCAGACAATTTTCAGTGCCCGCCAGATCGCCATCCAGGGACGGTAGCGGTAGTATTGGGCGATGACCTCGGCATCATATCGCCGGAATCGAGGGAGGGAGTGCTGACCCACGTTTATCGCTGCCTCTTATAAGACTAATTTTAGTAGAAATCTCAGATAAGCCAGGTTGCAACCTGTCATGAAGGACAGGTCAGTAATGTTGTTATGTATTAACTAAAGTATACAAAACTACAAACGTCTTTGATCCTGTCAATGAGAATTTCTACTGATTTTGCACGAGGCAGTCTTTCAAGCTGTCAATCACCTGATCCTGTTGCTCGATCGACAGATCGGGGAACATGGGTAGGGAAAGAACCTGATGGGCTGCTTCCTCCGTCGCCGGAAAGCTCCCTGCTGCATAGCCCAGGGAGCGGTAAACAGGTTGCAAATGGAGGGGAAGCGCATAGTAGACCATTGCAATCACACCTTGCTTCTGGAGGTCCGAGCGGACCCGATCGCGATAGGCCGGATCAGCCCCTCCCTCTGCCCCATTGGGCTGGAGGCGAATGGTGTACTGATTCCACACACTTCGCCCCTCTGGATGTTCGTAGGGAACCATCAATCCAGGAATATGGCTCAGGAATTCGGTGTAGCGCTCGGCGATCGTTCGTCGCTGTTCATTCCAGGCTGGCAAGTGCCGCAGCTTTACCTGAAGGATTACGGCTTGAACTGCATCTAGACGGCTATTGACCCCAATTTCTTCGTGTAAATATCGCTGGCGACTCCCATGTTCCCGCAACATCCGGACGCGATCGGCAATTGCCGGGTCACGGGTCGTGATCGCCCCTCCATCCCCGCAAGCCCCCAGGTTTTTCGTCGGAAAGAAACTAAAGCATCCGACATGACCGATCGTGCCCACAGGTTGTCCGGCCCATTCTGCCCCTGTTGCCTGGGCACAGTCCTCAATCACAGCAAGATGGTGAGCCTGGGCAATTTCCATCAGGCGAGTCATGTCTACCGCCTGCCCAAACAGGTGAACCGGAATAATTGCCCGCGTCTTCTCGGTGATTGCAGCCTCAACCTGTTCCACATCCAGGTTAAAGGTCCGGATATCAATGTCCACAAAGATAGGGACGGCTCCGATCGCACTAATGACCTCAGTGGTAGCAATAAACGTGAACGGAGACGTAATCACCTCATCACCGGGACCAATTTCCAGGGCACGTAAGGCTAGATAGAGGGCATCCGTTCCAGAGTTACAGGCAACACACTCAGGAATATGTAAGTAATTTGCAAACTGCTGTTCAAACCCTTCAACAGGGGAACCACCAATATAACGACCCGAAGCCAGGACTTCAAGAACGGCTGTATCCAGTTCGGTACGAAGATTCTGGTACTGCTGGGCCAGGTCAACAGGGGGGACTTGACTCACTTTTATAATTTATTCCAATTTAAACTCGGCACTTCTAGTTACTTTAGCATTGCCGATCTTGTCATAGATCGTCACATTCATTACGTAGGTTCCCGCTTGGGTGGTTGTTTTAGTATCTACATTCCCGTAAGGGGTCTTGGCAATATCATCCGGAAGAACCATACTCCCACCATTTTTTAGCAGATTCTTTCGAGATAGAAGAATTTTGCCAGATGCATTAGATACTTCGACATCCATATCGAGTTGGTGTTTACCGTCGCTTCCTTTTTTGAACTTGCCAACATTCACTAATATGAGATAAACACTTTCACCCCGTTTGAAAACGTTACTCTCAGCCAACTTTAATTTCGGCTGTCCATCTGGGCCAGGAGTACCTTCACTTCGAGCTAACACAGCCCTTTCAACTTTCAATTCTCCTTCAGCCGCAGGATTTGCGGTGGGGGAAGGGGTCGGGCTTGCGGGGCTTGCAGTCGGGGAAGGAGTGGGGGAAGGGGTCGGGCTTGCGGTTGGAGTGGGAGAATTGCCAACCGTTGACCCGCCCCCGCATCCAGTAACCAGGATTCCCAAGGCCAGGGTGCCAAGTAAAAGGGGTTTCGAAAAGGTAGAAACAGAAATGTTCATTGGCAAAGATTTGAATCCGACAGATTTAAGAGACTCTAATGAATACTACACAATACCCTGCGTGAACAGGCGATCGGGAACTGACAGAAGGCAGAGGGCAGATCATCCCCTTCCCTATTGTGGAGTACAGTAGGCATCGTCACCCTACCCCTCTGACTGATGGACGGTTACATTAAATTGGATGTTTTCGATCTGGTCGTTGCTCTGGGCATGGTCGTCATGGCGATCTCCCTCTCTCGCTGGCAACGGTTGGATCTGGAAGGAAGCCTTGCCCTGGCAGCGGGGCGCACGATTGTTCAACTCATTGTTGTCGGATATATCCTGGCGGCAGTCTTTGCAATCCGCAATCCCTGGCTGGTGATGGCTGTCCTGCTGGTGATGTTGAGTATCTCTGCGATCGTCGCCCGCAATCGCATCAGCAAAAAAATTCCGGGTCTGTTGCCGCTGGTGTGGGGATCGATTTTGGCTGGATCAGTGCTGCCCCTGATCTACACCAATTTGCTCATTATTCAGCCCCAGATCTGGTATGACCCCCAATACGTTGTACCCCTGTCAGGAATTGTGTTAGGCAATGCCATGAATGGAGCCACGATCGCAGGGGAACGGTTGGTTAGTGCCCTCACCTCCAGCCGGTTGGAAATTGAAACCCATCTCAGTCTGGGGGCAACTCCCCAACAGGCGGTTCGCTCCTACCGCCAAGATGCCATCCGGGCGGGAATGATTCCAACCATCAATTCCATGATGGTGATTGGAATTGTCACGTTACCCGGCATCATCACCGGACAACTGCTGAGTGGTGTTACCCCGATCGATGCCGCAGCCTATCAAATTCTGATCATGTTCATGCTGGCTTTAACAACGATGGGAACTACGATTCTCGTCACCCAGGGTTTGTGTCGTCAGTTTTTTTCTCAGGCAGGACAGTTGCGATCGTTATAGAAGGCAGAGGGCAGAAGGCAGAACCCATCGGGTCTTACCTTCTGCCCTCTGCTCTTTGCCTCTTGCCTTCTAAATATCCTTACTATTACTGTAATAATCCCCAATCTTAAAGCTGGGTGTATTTTCCAGTTGCTTGAGGGTCGATCGGGTAATCAGTTTTCCGGCTTCTACCAGGGTTTGTCCGGTGACGGGGTGTAGGAGATTTTCTTCAGCCCGTCGCCCAACCAGCGCTTCGATATCCTGGAGAGAGTTCACGTACATACCAGGAGGCAGTTCCACAACAACCCCATTGGCAAGTACCCGCGATTGGCAAGCTAACCGGGAGTTTGTTTTGCAGGTGGTAATCACCTCCAGGGTGCGTTGCTCCCGCCGACTCATGGGCGAAAGAAACTCCATCCCTTCTTTGACATAGATATGGCAGGTGGCGCACATTCCCCGTCCACCACATTCTTTCAAAACATCCAGGTCTTTGTTCAGAAGTACGGATAGCAGTGTGCCATTGGTTTCAATTTCGGTCTGTTGTGAAATGGGTTCGAGCTTAACAGTCTTTGGCATAGGATTGACTCATCAAGGGGGGTAAGGGGAAGGAAGGAAACTGCACCGTCGGTAGAGATTAGAGCAGTAAAGTTTTTTGGCGATCGTCCAGGGCACTCTGATCCACTAAGGTCGGAAAATCTCGAATCACCTGAGAACAGCGTTTCACAAATGCAGCAACCCACTCCCGGATCGCGGCTTGCTGCTGGGGGTCCAGGGCTTGATTCAAAGCCTGGGAGCCAGGATTGGTCAAACTGAATTTAGCAGTGCGATCGATCTGTAAGGTCTGTAACCATTCATAACCTGGACGACTAGACTTCCAGTAGTTTGTAATCACAGCAGTGCCTAGATACTGGGTTGTGAACTGACTCAGTTGATTCAAGGCTGTCAAAACTTCTTTGAGTTCCACGATCGCCGGAGACGCGCTGGCGGGAACCGGGGTAGATGGCCCCGTTGGGACAGACTTCGCCCCCGTTGAAGCGAGGGCTTCGGGAGGAAGTTTTTTACTATTCCCCCCGGTATCCGTCGGCGTTGCTGGAGTAGAAGTTGTTCCAGAAGGGTTCGTCGGATTGGTGGGGACGGATGATGGGGTAGAGACGGCCCCATTCGCATCGGCGGGGTTGGCTGGGGCAGAGCGGCCCTTCCAATAATTTTGCCCCGTCATCGTAATATCGCTCGCTAGCAGACGAAATGTGGCGATCGCCTTACTCAAATCCTCCCGCAGGGCTGTCGTTAAACTTTGAACGGCATCCAGGTAATCAGCATAGACCAGTTCGCTGCGGGCCAAAACCAGCAACACCATTCCCCGGTCTAGTTTGTAAATATAGACCTGATGCCCCGTAAATTGGAACTCAAAGGACTCAAAATCTTCAGGGGTTGTCTCAACGACCTGGGTAATACCCTGCACCAACGCTTCCTTTTGCTGGAAGTTGAGGCTTTGGTCCACCCCACAAAAATAGGGGCGCGATCGACCATCCATCAGGGCAACACCCGCAATTCCTGGTAAATTCAGAAAGTCCCGAACAACCTCCCGTTTCATACAAGCTCTAAACGCTAAGTTTATTAATCTAAATGCAGTGAATTGGTACAAGTTATGTCAAAACGTTAATGGAGATGATTTCCTGTACCATCACTAATTTGCATCATTTTAGAATCCACTCAGGATATCTACCCCAAATTCTCTCAAAACCCTACTGTTCTTTCAGGTTATCTCTCCAGGCTACTTCTCTCAGGTTGATTGCATTCTCCCCGCTCTCTATCATGAAAGGCCCCCTCAGTTATGTCTGACCTTCCCTTTACTCTAGACCAGTTAAGAATTTTGAAGGCGATCGCTGCTGAAGGGAGCTTCAAGCGAGCAGCCGATAGCCTTTACGTCTCTCAACCTGCGGTCAGCCTTCAGGTCCAAAACCTGGAGCGGCAGTTAGATGTTCCTCTGTTTGATCGAGGAGGGAGACGGGCACAGTTGACAGAAGCTGGGCACCTCCTCCTCAGTTATGGTGAAAAGATTTTGACATTATGCCAAGAAACCTGTCGGGCGATTGAAGATCTGCAAAACTTGCAGGGCGGCACCTTGATTATTGGAGCGAGTCAGACAACAGGAACCTATCTTCTCCCTCGTATGATTGGGCTATTCCGGCAGCAATATCCGGATGTCGCAGTCCAGCTTCATGTCCATTCAACCCGACGCACCTCCTGGAGTGTCGCAAATGGACAGATCGACCTGGCAATTATCGGGGGCGAAGTTCCTCCAGAATTGCAAGACTCTTTAGAAATTATTCCCTATGCTGAGGATGAACTCGCACTGATTCTTCCTGTCTTTCATCCCCTTGCCAGTATCGGCACAATCCAAAAAGAAGACCTCTATAAGTTGCAGTTTATCACCCTGGATTCCCAATCCACGATTCGCAAGGTGATTGATCAGGTTTTAACCCGCTGTGGGATTGAAACTCGGCGCTTAAAGATTGAAATGGAACTAAATTCTATTGAAGCCATTAAAAATGCAGTGCAATCGGGTTTGGGGGCTGCTTTTGTTTCAACAACAGCGATCGAGAAGGAATTACAGATGGGAGTGCTGCACCGGGCCAGAATGGAAGGGGTCGTGATCAAGCGCACCCTCTCTGCCATCTTTAACCCCAATCGGTATCGATCGCGGGCAGCGGAAGCCTTCAGTTCTGAAATCTTGCCGAAGTTTGCGACCCAGGTTCCCGAAGGGGAACACCTCAAACTGGAACCCACTGAAATTCTCGCCTTTGAAGCCCCTGCACCCGACTATATTGAGATTGAGTGAAATTGAGTAAATTATGGATGCCTACTGCACCCGTCCCGGTTGCCCACGACCGACGAACTTCTTTCCAGATCTGGACGATGCCCAGACCTTGAAGACGGTGCAGCAGAAATACTGCACATCCTGTGGTATGCCCTTGATTCTGGTGGGCCGTTACCTACCTACGAAATTACTGGGACAGGGAGGCTTTGGAACGGCTTTTCTGGCGATCGATCGCTACAGTCCGGCGTTACGGCAGTGTGTGGTGAAGCAGTTTCAGCCAGCGGGGGATCTCAACCCAACCCAACTCAACTTAGCCCGCAGTCTCTTTGAACGAGAAGCGGAAGTTTTGGAGCAACTCGGCAACCCCCATCCCCAAATTCCCGATCTCTATGCTTCGTTTCAATTGACCGCCCCGGACCCACGATCGGGCAAGAGCAGTGATTTCTTCTATCTGGTCCAGGAATTTATTGACGGTCAAAATCTAGAAGATGAAATGATCGATCGGGGACCGCTCCCGGAATCCGAAGTTGTCCAAATGCTGATTGAGATCTTGAAGGTTTTGAAGTTTGTCCACGACAACCACTCCATCCATCGCGATATCAAACCTTCCAACATCATGCGTCATCGCAATGGACATTTTTATCTATTAGACTTCGGTGCGGTGAAGCAATTAACCAAGGCCGTCGGTGGCAACGCTTCTACAGGCATTTATTCGATGGGTTATGCCCCTCCGGAACAGATGGCGAGTAGTGCAGTGTTTCCCTCCTCCGATCTGTATGCCCTGGCGGTCACCTGTATCACCCTGCTGACGGGGCAAACGCCCGATCGCCTCCTGGATGCCTACAACAACCGCTGGAACTGGCGGCCCCATGCCCCTCAAGTCAGCGATCGGTTGGCGGACATTCTGGACCGGATGCTGCTTCCGGCTCCGAATCAACGGTTCCAATCTGCTGAGGAAGTGCTGGCGGCCCTGGCCCCCCGCAAACCTGCGACTCCGCCCCCTCGCCCCGCTCCGGCTCCCCCTTCTGCAACGGGGTATCAACCCTCAGCCCCAACTCAGGCCCAGGCTCCGCCTGCGACTGTTCCTCCCTTTCTCCAGACGCGATCGGCCCAAACCGCCCCACCGATTGTTCCCGCTCCAGCCCCGGCTCCGATCGCGTCTCCACCACCCGCGACTCCGGCACCCACTCCCGCCCCAACTCCCATCACTCGCTCCTCCTCCTCCATTCCCGCTTTTTCGATCCTGGAAATTTTGGCAGGAGCTGCGTTTACGGGATTTGAGGGAACCTTAATTGCGATCGCCCTGACGAGTTTGCTCAAACCCTCTCTTATCAGTGGTGGATTGGCCCTGCTGCTCCTGGGAGGGATGGTATTTGCCCAGTCTCAACGCATTATTGAAAAAATTGATCTGCTTGTGCTTGCAGGGATTACCCTGATCATCCTCTTCTTTGTTCCAGCGATGCAGTTAGTGAATTTTCAAACAACGATCCTGGTGGCGGGGGTAGCTGCTTGTCTTGCCGTTGCTGCAACAGCCCTATTTCGGCTGATCTACAATTTACTGGTCAGGATTTTGTGATTTCCTGTTTCCTGGCCCCTGAAGGTGCGAAACTTCGCACCGCTTCACGGGTTCATATCAATCCCTAACGAGTTTTTCTATGGCTGCCAAAAATGAAACGCCTGCCCTCATTCTGGCCCTACTGATTACCGTTGGGGTGATCGGTGGTGGGGTTTGGTGGTTTACGAGCCGCACTGGGTTGAATTTAAATCAATGGTTCAATCGAGGGTCGGGGCAATCCTCCCCTTCTCCGAATCCAACGGGTCAGGGTCGCCAGTTTACAGATGTTGCCAATGTACCTTCTGGGTTATTCAACTATGGTGGAAGTACTACCTGGGCAACGATTCGTCGAGATGTGGATTCTAAAATTCAAACGGCTTTCCCTGGCTTTCAGTTACGCTATACGGACCCGCCCAGTGGGGCACCGGGGTCTACTGTGGGAATTCGCATGTTGCTCCGCAATCAATTGAGTTTTGCCCAATCGTCCCGATCGCTGAGTGTGGGCGAGTACCAGCAGGCTCAACAGCAGGGGTTGAGCTTGAAGGAAATTCCGGTAGCCATTGATGGGATTGCGGTTGCTGTCAATCCCCGGTTGACCGTTCCGGGACTGACGATCGCCCAACTTCAAGCCATCTACCTGGGGAAAATTCGCAACTGGAAGGCGTTGGGTGGCCCGAATCTACCCATCCTGCCCCTTTCCCGGCGGGTGTCTGACGGAGGCACGATCGAATTCTTTCAAGAAACCATTCTGGAAGGTAAGAATTTTGGACCAACAGTACGGTTTGTGGGAACGACCACTGAAGCCCTGCGTCAGGTTGATGCGAATTCAGGGGCTATTTATTACGCCTCTGCCCCCGAAGTGGTTGGGCAATGTAAAATTCGCCCCCTTCCCGTTGGCCGTCAGGCGAACCAACTGGTTGCCCCCTATCAGAACCCTCTAATTCCACCCTCCCAGTGCCCATCCCAACGAAATCAACTCAATTCAGAAGTCTTTCGCAGTGGTCAATATCCAATCACGCGGAATCTGTTTGTTGTTATCAAACAAAATGGTGGAATAGAACAGCAGTCAGGAGAGGCGTATGCCAATCTGTTGTTGACAGACCAGGGCCAGGAATTGCTCTCTCAAATAGGCTTTGTTAGGATTCGTTAACAAACCTTATTTATAAAGAGCCAAAACCCGAAATAACAGCAGACCCTCTACCTTTACTCAATTTTTCGTAAGAGCATATTAAATTTTTGCCTCGCTTTTTCTTTTCCCCTGGGGAGTGGGGCACACTCAGGAATAGGGGGAGCGTGGGTTTATTTCCGATTACTGTTTGGTCAACTCTTATCTTTAAATGAAACACCCCAGTTTGCCGGGGCAGGTGGTTCTGTCCCTGGATGCCCAAAATTTAATCCTGCTGGTGCAGACCCTCAGGCAAACATTGGTCCGTTGTGGAAGGTTACAGACATTACTCTTAGTGGGCCAAAACTCGGTCCTTTGCGAAAAGTTAGAGCAGCTATGGGCAACCCTCTCTCCAGGTCATTCCAGTCAAGAAGTCTGGGCTTTTCGGGAAAGTGCCCGTCCCCTAAAACGCTCCTTTGAAGATGGGCTGAAGATTGAGGCTGGGCTGTTGATCTTAAGCAGCCGACTGAACCTGTGGATTGAGTTTGAAGCGTGCTTAACCGAACCCCTGGTTTATCAGGTCAAGATCCATCTTGACCCCCACACGATCGTCAACATTCTGCAAAATGACGCATTAGCCGTTTCCTTGGCCCAGTATTCAGGGTTAGAAGAAACGGACTTGCAAACTGATCGGGATTTGTTGCGGCAATTCTGGCTAAGACTCCTCAATCTTGTAGCAGACCCGCCTGCCCCAATTCCTCCACCCATTACCCAGACTTCCCAGCCAGCGCTCTCTGCTCCTCAACCTGATTTGCTTGATCCAGTGCTGCGATTGGCTCCAATGGGGATTGTTTGCAGCGCTTTGGATGGGGGAATTCTGGCGGCAAACCAGGTTTTTTGTCAGCAGATGGACTATCAAGAATTCCATTTGCGGCGATTCGATACCCGCACGATTTCCCACCCCACAGACTTTGCAATTGAAGTGAAGTTAGTTCAATCTCTTTTTCAAACTCCATTCCAACCCCAAACCCTAAAAAAACGCTTTCTGCGGCGGGATGGCTCCTTCTGGCAAACAGAAGTAACCATTTTGCGGGTCGGAGAATTGGGGGATGAAACCTGTCATTTACTGAGTTACGTGAGGGATCTGGGGGATCAGCAACAGGTTGAACAGGAAATCCAGCAATTGCGGAACCGAGAAGCGCTCCTTAGCGAACTTTCGGCAGTGATTCGCATCAACCTCGATTTGAAAACCATTTTCCGAACTGTAACCCAACGGTTAAAGGAAGTATTGGCAACCGATCGCGTTCTCGCTTACCAAATTGCGGCTGATGACAGTGGAGTCTGTGTCGCGGAAACGGTGGATGCGGCGTACCCAACGCTCTTGGGGCAGGGGTATCCTGCTGAGTGTATTCCTCCGCCTTACCTGGATGCCTATCGCCTGGGGCGCTTGTGGAGCGTTGCAGACGTTCGCGACTACTCCCTGGCCCCGTGCCATCGCGAAATGCTAGATCAGATCCAGGTGCGTAGCATGATTGCAATTGCGATTATGCGAACGGATGAGCAGGGGCACCACGACCCGGTCGATCGTCAGTTATGGGGGCTGTTAGTTGTTCATCATTGTCGCGCTCCTCGCCAATGGACCCAGGAGGAAGAACAGGTGATTCAGGCGGTTGCGAATCAAATGGCAATCGCGATCGAACAGGCCAGTCTCTTGCAACAGCTACAGAAATATGCACAGGAACTAGAAGAACGGGTCCGCCAGCGTACCGCATCCCTGGAACAGTCCTTACGGTTCGAACAACTCATTCGTTCCCTAACAGAGACCCTCTTAAGGGCTTTAAAGGAAGAGCAGGTGTTAGAGGCTGCTGTTCAAGGGATTGTGCAAACTTTGAACCTGGAAGGCTGTTATGCTGCCCTATTTGACGATCGCCAGCATCAGTTACAAATGTGTTGTGAATACTTTCTCAATCCCGATCATGTTGTTCGAGATTGGATACCCCAGTTACTTGACTTCCAACAATGGGGTTCTCGATGCCGTAAGCAGGTGTTAGCGGGCCAGATTGTAATCCAACACTTTCATTCACCCTTCTCTTCATCTCAACCTGTGGTCATTTGTACTTGTGAAGGTCAGGCTATTCCAGAGACTCCACCTGCTCAGGTCAACATGACTCAGTTGATCATTCCGATTTTGGATAATCAGGGGATTTTGGGAGTTTTATTTGCGCTGTATGCCCCGTCACGACTCCCCGATCCGTTAGAAATTAATTTGGTAGAGCAAGTTGCAAATCAATGTGCGATCGCGATCCGTCAGGCCCGTCTTTACCGTCAGGAACACCAGCAACGGGTCAGTGCTGAGTATTTTCGCTTGTTTTTAGAAAAGTCTACGGATGTATTCGTGGAGTATGATCCAGAACTCCGCTACATTTCGATTAATCCATCGGGTAGCCAAGTGCTAAATGTTCCCATTTCAGAAATTCTTGGTAAAACCAATCGAGAACTCCTGGGGAGTGGAGCAGAGCCGATGGAATCGGTGATTCGACAGACGCTCACAATCCGCGAACCCATTTTTGTTGATCACGAAGTTCCCCTGCCGACGGGCAATCGGCTGTTTGAAACGGTTTATACCCCCATTCTGGACCCGGACGGAAAGGTACAGCGAATCATTAGCATTGGTCGAGATATCAGCGAATTTCGCCAGCAATGGCAAACCCTGGAGCATCAAAACCATGAACTGGCAGAAACCACTCGCTTGAAAGAAGAGTTTATTGCAACGACAAGTCATGAGTTAAGAACTCCCCTGACTGCTATTCTGGGGTTCTCCAATGTCCTGCTTCAGGAGTTTTTTGGCACACTGACAAGTAAGCAACGGGACTACATCGAGCGAATTCATAGCAGCGGTCAACACTTATTGGAGTTGATCAATGACATTCTGGATCTATCTCGGATTGAAGCCGATCGCCTGGAATTAGAACCGCAACTGATCTTTATTGAAGATATTTGTGAAAGCGTGACTTCTCTCATTCGCGAACGGATTGAACAGCAGGGCTTGCAGTTTGAGTTAGAGATTGAGGAGAGTCTGGAGTATGTTGTTGCAGACCCCCGCCGATTGCGGCAAATGCTCCTCAATTTACTAACGAATGCCGTCAAGTTCACAGCCCAAGGAACAGTTGGGCTGAAAGTGTACCAAACAAGCCGCCGTGGGGATGGAAGCCCAGGAGCCATGATCCACTTTGCTGTGTGGGATACGGGCATTGGTATTTTAGAGGAAGATCAACGCCTTCTGTTTTCCCCGTTTTCCCAAATTGATAGCTCCCTGGCCCGTCAGCATCAAGGTACTGGCTTAGGGTTGGTGATTACTCGAAAGCTAGCAGAACTACAGGGGGGGACCGTTGAGGTTATCTCCCAATTTGGCAAAGGCTCCCGGTTTACCTTGTGTCTACCCCTTTATAAGCTCCCTAAAGATGGAACGCTCTAGAGGGTGAAGAGTGGCTGTTAAGAACTCAAGGGATTTAGAAATTAATAGGGCTTCGGCTTCGCTCAGCCCTCAATTGTTCGCGGGTTTCGACTGCGCTCAACCCGATCCCCAGGGATGGTATTTTGCTGCATGTTCCGAAGTAAGGTTTGGTCCAGCCGATCGCCCCTAAAACTAAGCCCCACCTCGATTTTCCGTCTGATGGGAAAACTGGAGGTGGGGCTAGTATTCCGTCAGGAAAAATTTTGATGGGTCTTCGACCCGCAAAATTTAACTCCCAATCAATTACCTGGATTTTGGCTACCCGTCAATCATTGATTGACTGACCACTAGGTTTTAGGAAGATTAATGTTGGAGCGATGCGATATTCAGGAATCGGAAGAAATGGCATTCGCAGGGAGGCAAATTTGGTTATCTCCTTGAATCCGAATCAGGCCCTTCTGCCGTAATTTACCCATCAACCGTGTCACCGTAACCCGTGTAGAGCCGATCGCACTCCCAATCTGAGCATGGGTCAGGGACCAGGGTAGGCAATAGCCGTTCTCACAAGGTTCCCCGTACTCTTCAATCAACAGGGTGAGAAAGCCTAACAGTTGGTCGATTGTGCGGCGTTGCCCCAAAGTGCTCAACCACAAAAGTTTGCGCTGATGCTGGTAACGAAAGGCATCCAAGACTTCTCGGCGGAAATGAGGCCAATTGTCCAAGTCGTGCCAGTAGAGCCAGATGACCGAAGTTTGATCCACATGGGCGTAGCTTTGGAGGGTAAAGGGAGATTGGGCAATAATTTCAAAGGGTTGTCCTGCACCCACGAACCCCAAAAATGCTTCCTCAGCCGCTACTCTAGGGGTTTTAGCACTGCTGCTGGTTGCAGTCACCTGGGCACTTCCGACTAACCGCACCGAACCCCGCTGTACCAAATAAAGCAATCCTGCCCGTGCTGGCACTTTCTCATCTTTACTGAAAGTCCGACAGCGATAATGCTCTTGCGCCCAATCAATAATCCGTTGCCAGGTTAGAAATGGCCGGGACGAATCACGGGTAGATTCCAAAGACTCTGAGGGAGAAGAGATGGAGTACATAGGGAGGAAAGTGGATAAACAACACTAAAATAAAGGCTTCGGAAGAATAGAAGGCTTCGGAAGAAACAACTTCTAGAAGAAAACCTTAACTTGGTGCAGAAAATAACCTGGTGGAAAAAACTTGATGCAAACTCGAGGCAACCAAGTTTGAGAGTCAATCTGATAGGGTGTTAAAAGGCCGAAAAAGGTGAAAGATACTAGGTAGGAACTGACGGACAAAGCAAAAGTAATGTTTCCTGGTTAACCCGTTGATTAAGGATTTTTACAGTTACCTGCGTCTCCAGGGATTGAATTCAGGAATTAAAGCCAGGGATTGAGTTTAATCATTGAATTCGATTCCCAATCAGGTGAGCGATTGCAAAGGCCATTGCAAAGACTATTGCAAAGACTACCGTAAAGAAACTGAGATAAGGTTGCAAACTCTGGCAGACTCTAGCCTCCAAAAGGAGGAATCTACGGAACTACCAGTTTTTTGCATGCAACTATTGTTACCAAGTTCATTATATTCGGTAATCTACCAGGAGGAGGATGTTTAGTAGGACTGATCGTTGCTGGATATACCAGTACAATCCCGTCGTTTAGGGTTTGTCAGGAAATCCCAATCGCAATTTCACTCACCTTTGCATCCAGCTAAACTCAAAAATTGTGTTGTGTATGTGACTCAGATCGTAGCCAAGATCTGGGATTTCCTCTGTTCTTAACCAAACAAACAGGTTGGCTATGAAGTAGCCAATTCTCTAAGGAGATTTCCAGAAAAGAGTTTACCTGTGGTGTGCCCTTCGACTCCGCTCAGGGCGCGGGTGCTGGTTGAGCGAAGCCGAAACCAGCGGTTAGATTGTTTTTCGGAAATCTCCTAAGGAACTTCTAGCGGCTAACAAGTTTCAGTTTTCCGAGCAGTCGATTTCGAGCCGTCAACGCTGCTTCGTAGGCGGGTTTAATGGCAAGTGCCCGATCGTAAGCAGCTAAAACTGCCCTGTAATCCTTCAATTCGTACAACACGCGCCCCCGCCAGTACCAGAGTTCTGGAGAATCAGGCTTGAGTTCGATCGCCCGATCAAAGCTTTCCAGTGCTTCTTGATAGCGATGTAGACGGGCGAGCGCACCGCCCAGGTGATGCCACAACATCGGCTCACGAGGATTTAAGCGGGCTGCTTCCTGGTAAGCTACAGTGGCCTCATCCAAACGATCTAGATTGTAAAGAACGTTTCCCCGTCGCTGCCAGAAGTCAGGATTGGTTTGGTGAGTTTCCAGTGCCCGATCGTAAGCTCCTAGCGCTTCCGGGTAACGATGGCTCTGTTCCAAAAAAATGCCCCGCTTCAGCCAATCAACCGCCTCTTCTGCAACCGAGAGAGATAAGACTTTGGGGGATGAAAGGGATTTGTTTGTCGTGATGGCCGATCGGTTTTGGGTCGTTCTTCCCCGACTTAAGCAAGCCAGAACCCGATTTCGGTTTTCGAGGGCAGGACGAAACCCCGGTTTGAGCATCACCGCTTTGTCGTAGGCCAGAATCGCCTCTTCAAACTGTTGAAGTCGCTCCAGCACACGGCCCCAATCGTACCAGGACCAGTAATGCCCCGCCTGGAGCCGAACGACCTCTGCATAGGTAGTCGCTGCTTCCCCATAACGTTCTAACTTCTCTAACACCTTGGCCCGATTCAACCAGGCCAGATGATCCTCCGGTTGCACCTGAATGACTTGATAGTAAGCATCCAGTGCTTCTTCTAACCTTTCCAACTTCTCAAGGGCCATTCCTCGCATAAACCAGGCATGACAATTTTCTGGGTTTGTCTTCAATAGCCGATCGCATCCCTCCAGCACCATCTCATAGTGTTCCAGGTGGTAGAGATCGTCAATTTGGTTCAGTTGGCTTAAGGCCCGTTTCCGTCCTTCCATCGCAGGTTGAAAATCGGGCTTGATCTGAATTGAGCGATCGTAGGAAGTCACCGCAGCTTCATAATGCCCCATCTGTTCCAACATACGACCTCGATCGCACCAGGCCCAATAATTGTTGGGTTGGACATCAGCCACTTGTTCGTAGGCTGCTCTGGCTTCCTCGTACTGTTGCAACTGTTCAAGCATCTTCGCCCGCTTAAACCAGGCCAGGTAATCCTGAGGGCGAAGTTCGATGACGCGATCATAAGCCATTAGAGCTTCTTCATAAAGCTGGAGAGTTTCCAGTACAATGCCCCGCTTGAACCAGGCCACATATTCATCAGGCCGCATCTTGATCACTTTGTCATAGGCACTCAGGGCTTCCGAGTACCGTTCTATCTGAAACAGTTCGTCCCCCCGTTCCAACCAATCCAGATGCAGATCCGATTGAGAAGCAGAGAAAACAGCGGACGCAAGCCCCGTAGAAATGGCAAGGGTGATGGGTTCGACAAGATAACGGAGGGACTCCAAAGCTTCGACTGCCGACTGGTAACGCTGGCGATAGTCGTAACGCACCATCTTATCCAGCACCGTCGCCAGTTGAGGGCTGACCTGTACCTCATCTCGCCAGAGAATCTCACTGGTTCGGGGGTCTTCCTTAATCTGTTGGGCACGAATGCCTAGTAACATACAAATCGCCAGTACCCCCAGCGCATAAATATCGCTACTGAAGCGGGGTCTACCTGCGATCTGCTCATTGGGCGTATATCCCGGTGAACCGATCGCGATCGTCAGGGTTGTTGGGTCGTAGTCTTCAGCTGTCGGCGCACCAATTTGTTTTACGGCCCCAAAATCAATCAAGACAATTTTGCCATCGGCTTTTCGTCGCATTAAGTTCGAGGGCTTGATGTCTCGATGAATGACCTGCTGTTCGTGAACAAACTTGAGGGTGGTCAGCACATCCTCAAGAAATTCGATCACCTTCTCCTCAGAAGCAGGTTGACTATTTTTTAGCTCCTTACTCAAGGTTTTCCCTTCAACGAATTCCTGAACTAAGTAGAACTCCCGATTTTCCTCGAAGTGGGCAAAGAGTCGGGGGATGCGATCGTGGCTACCCAGGGCATACAACACTTCCGCTTCTTTGTTGAAGAGCGATCGAGCGGTTTGTAACGCAACGGGATTGGTTGTTTTAGGCTTTAGTTGCTTAACCACACAAAAAGGCTTTCCGGGAAGATGCAAATCCCGCGCAAGAAATGTCTGACCGAATCCGCCCCCGCCCAAATGTAGGGCAAGTTCATATCGACCACCCAATACAATTTGATCAGGCATAGATTGATCAGGCATAGATGCAACCTTTACGTTGGGAGTCTCCCAAGGCGTAATTCTAAAGAGATATCCTCATTATTTTTTGGAACCCGTACAGCGGCAAGCGATTTGCTTAAAGTTTGCAATCTGTTCAAGGAACTAACAGGAATCCAAAACAGTTTTATCAACTGCTTTACAAATTTAAACGCTGAGACCTTTAAGTTCGTCCGTGAGAATACTGTGAGGTTACTTTGCAGTTATGGTAGGATTACGGTCGTGCGAGTGGTTCGTAAGACCCGATCGCCCCCCTGGTCTGTTCTATATATTCTGCGATGATCGTGGGTGGGGTCGATCCCAGACCTGGTTCAACGATTACATCCCCGATTGTTTCAATTGCCCGTTCATTAATCGTATCGATGATCACCTCTGGCATGGTCAAGTGAGCTTCTGCCACCCGTTTCAGGACTCCATTTGGGTTAATCTGGGCAACGATCGCCTGTAAAACCTCAAACTCATGATTGGGCAACTTCTGCACAAACTCTCGCCACTCCAATGGAAGTGGGTCTGGGGAGGGAGAAACGACCTTAGCCCGAACCGGAATCGTTGAGGTAATGGGAAGCTTCAGGCGAGTTGAGAGTGGCTTAGAGACAGTTGACCCGGATTTTACGGGAATCGATCGCGAGGTTTCCTCAATCTGGAGTTGCTGACTTCTCAGGCCGGATAATTCCCGATCGAGTTGTTCTTTTTGGTGACGTTGTTGCAAAATTTGCGCTTCCAGATGTTCCAATTCCCCTCTTAAGGAGTTTACCTGGGCCTGGAGTTGCGTAATCGCAGGTTGGAGGGGATGGGGGGATGGGCCAGAATCCTGGGATTCTCCTTGCCGTCGCTTGAGGACTTGCAGATCGCTTTGCAGGGTGGTTATCGTTCCTTCAAGTTGACGTTTCTGACTTTGGAGCGTGTTCAGATTCCACACCAGGTCTTCCAGTTGTTCCGATCGCTGAAATACCTGGTCTTGTAGATGTTTCAACTGATTTTGTAATCCATGCAAGCGAGTCGTCAACTGTTGCTTTTCCACGGTCATGGTTTCGATCGCCTGGTGAAGTTGAGCTGCTTTGCGGCTTAGCGCTCGAACCCGATGATAAGTATTCGTCAAGCGCATCCCCGCCTGACGAACCCGCTGCCGTTCCGTTAGCAGAAATCCGGTCAGGGTGGCAGGGAGGGTCAGCAATCCGGTAATGAGGGCGCGATCGATTCCGGGCTGGATCAGCAAACTGAGGCAGAACCCTGACACGAAAGCGATCAGACTTAACAGGCAGTAGTTTTTCAGCATATCGACGTTCCCAACCCCTCAAGATTGCCGACCCATCGTTCCTGGATGACTTGAATTATAGGGAGTTGATCTAACTTTGTGCTGAATCAACTTTTATTTTTATGACATTTTCCCTTAAGCCATTGCAGAGCAAGGGTTTTACTGTTGAAAGTATTGATAAGAAGGGACGTTTGCTAATTGCTCCCAAATAAAATGAATCGCATTTCCCACCTGAATTTTTTCCTCCAGGGTGCGTTCTGTTTTGGTGAATAGGGGAGCCAGGGAACGAGCCTTTTCTACAGGAATGTTGTAGTGAACCAATTCCGCCACGTACCACTGTTCCCGCACTGGATCTCGGCCTGCTGCTAGTAGCTCTAAATACTCCTGATCAGACATTTGCAGATCAACAATCAAGGGTTGGCGAGATGCAGGGTGGGACATGGCGAGTTCTGAGAAATAAACGGTTCTGAGAGATAGACTCTGAGAGCTAAACAATGGCCTCTCAACAAAAAATCTATCTTGAGACGGATGATTCTTTGTGTCAGATGTGTTGGTACTATGACGGATTTGTAGAGATCTGTCATAGGGAGATTTGCGGATCTTTTTTCAGAACCTCTTGCCTCAGGTAGACGGTCCATCATTTTCCCGTCGATACGCTGATCATCGTAACCCAATGCAGGACAAAACCATAAACCACGGTAAAGCTGCCTGTGGACGTATCATCATAACGTCCGCTTCTTTAGCAAAGACTGCCCTGCTACCCTCTGTAAGGAAAAACTGAATTCAAGTAAGAATCTAATCGTCTTTCAGATGCTCTATCAAGGTTTGTTGACTGAACCCTACCCCTTACCGCCCCTTAATCCCTTGAACCGTGAGGCACAATAAAGGTAAAAGTATCTCTGTCTACAGAATGGTGTTTTATTTATCCCGACTCTGGGAGAACACCGATCGCTGCGACTGAACCCGCCAGCCCTGAAGACTTTGCCGATGTCTGGAGACTCTTAAATGCTTGAATCTTACCGTCAACATGTTGCTGAACGGGCGGCCCTGGGTGTTCCGCCACTGCCTTTAACTGCTCAACAAACGGCTGAACTCTGCGAACTGCTGAAGCATCCCCCGGATGGAGAGGCTGAGACGTTGCTGGAATTGTTATGCGATCGGATTCCTCCAGGCGTGGACCAGGCTGCTTACGTTAAAGCAGCCTTCCTAACCTCCGTTGCTAAGTCAGAAGTGACCAGCCCACTGGTTTCCCCGGTGGAAGCGACCCGTCTGCTGGGGACCATGATGGGGGGGTACAACGTGCAATCCCTGATTGACCTCCTGAGCCATTCTGATTCTGAGATTGCCAGTGTTGCGGCTCAGGGTCTCAGTCGAACCCTGCTGGTCTTTGATGCGTTCAATGATGTGTTTGAATTGACAGCGACGAACACCTACGCTCGTCAGGTCATTGATGCGTGGGCTGAGGCTGAGTGGTTTACCAGTCGGCCTACCTTGCCGGAAGCGGTTCAAGTGACGGTCTTCAAGGTTCCAGGGGAAACCAACACGGATGATCTTTCTCCCGCCACCCATGCAGCGACGCGACCGGATATTCCTCTCCACGCTCAAGCAATGCTCGAAACTCGAATGCCGGGAGGTTTACAGACGATCGCCGAACTCAAACAAAAAGGCTACCCTCTTGCGTATGTGGGGGATGTGGTGGGAACGGGATCATCCCGTAAGTCTGCGATCAACTCCGTTCTCTGGCACATCGGGCAGGATATTCCTTTTGTGCCCAATAAGCGATCGGCTGGCTTTATTTTGGGAGGGGTGATTGCTCCCATTTTCTTCAATACCGCAGAAGATTCCGGCGCGTTGCCGATCCAGTGTGATGTCACCAGGCTGGAAACAGGGATGGTGATTACGATTCGTCCCTATGACGGTACGATTACCGATGAGGCGGGGACGGTGCTTTCCACCTTCACCCTCCAACCCGACACGATTCTGGACGAGGTACGAGCCGGAGGGCGGATTCCGCTGATTATCGGGCGATCGTTGACGGACAGAACCCGCACAACCCTGAATTTAGCTCCCAATTCTCTCTTTGTGCGTCCCCGGATGCCGGAGGACACGGGCAAAGGCTACACCTTGGCTCAGAAAATGGTGGGCAAAGCCTGCGGTCTGCCTGGGGTTCGTCCGGGTGCTTCCTGTGAGCCTCTGATGACCACTGTGGGATCGCAGGATACTACAGGACCCATGACCCGTGACGAATTGAAGGAACTGGCCTGTCTTGGGTTCAGTGCGGATTTGGTGATGCAAAGCTTCTGCCACACTGCCGCCTACCCCAAACCTGCGGATATTAAGGTTCACAAGGAATTGCCCGATTTCATGGCTTCGCGGGGTGGGGTATCCCTGCGTCCCGGTGATGGAATTATCCATTCTTGGCTGAACCGGATGCTGTTGCCGGACACGGTAGGTACGGGTGGAGACTCCCACACCCGCTTCCCGCTGGGGATCTCATTCCCAGCGGGATCAGGGTTGGTGGCATTTGCGGCGGCGCTGGGTGTGATGCCTCTGGATATGCCTGAATCCGTTCTGGTGCGCTTTAAGGGAGAATTGCAACCCGGAATTACCCTCCGGGATATTGTGAATGCGATTCCTTATGTCGCAATTCAAAAGGGGCTGCTCACAGTTGCGAAGGAAAACAAAAAGAATGTGTTCTCCGGGCGAATTATGGAAATTGAAGGGCTGCCTGATTTGAAAGTCGAGCAAGCCTTCGAGTTGACCGATGCGACGGCAGAGCGCTCCTGTGCGGGTTGCACCATTAAGTTGAGTCCAGAGACGGTTTCTGAGTATCTGCGATCGAACGTTTCCCTGCTGAAAAACATGGTGGCGCGTGGTTATGCCGATGCCCGAACCATTATGAGACGGGTTGCCAAGATGGAAGAGTGGCTGGCAAATCCTGTCTTGCTGGAAGCCGATCCCGATGCAGAGTACACAGAAATCATTGAGATTGACCTGAACGAGATTAAGGAACCGATCGTCGCGGCTCCCAATGATCCCGACAACGTAAAGCTGTTGTCGGAAGTGGCGGGAGACAAAGTAGACGAGGTATTCATCGGATCGTGTATGACCAATATTGGTCACTATCGAGCCACTGCTAAGGTGTTGGAAGGGGAAGCCCCCGTGAAGGTGCGTCTCTGGATTGTGCCCCCCACTCGCATGGATGAACACCAACTCAAGGAGGAAGGGGTTTACAGCACGTTCGGGGTGGCAGGTGCCCGTACCGAAGTTCCGGGTTGCTCCCTCTGTATGGGGAATCAGGCACGAGTTGCGGATAGCACGACTGTTTTCTCGACCTCCACTCGCAACTTCAACAACCGAATGGGGAAGGGAGCGCAGGTCTATCTGGGTTCGGCAGAGTTAGCTGCTGCTTGTTCTTTGCTGGGGCGCATCCCAACGGTTGAGGAATACATGGCGATCGTCGCGAAGAAAATTGATCCCTTTGCTGACAATCTCTATCGCTACCTCAATTTCGACCAGATTGCTGGATTTGAAGATGAGGGCCGCGTGATCCCCCTGGATCAGATGCCTCGCATTGAAGACATCCTGGGTATGCCTGTAGGGGCAGGGCGATCGTAGCGATTTGATAATAGGAGGCAAAAGGCAGAAGGAAAAGGGCAGAAGGCAGAAGGAAAATGCTCATGAAACGGTTGTTTTAACCTGTCAACCTGTCCTGGCTTTCTCCTCGACTACCATAAAAATCGCAAATCTCAAGAAGATACGACAAAAGCGCCGGATTTTTAAGTCCGGCGCTTGCGCTATGACCTGAACTGTTGTTAGCGGCGAATCGGGGTGCCACAGGGATACGTTGCCACAGGTTGCGGTGCAACTTTAATGGCATTTGCCAGCATTGGAATCTTCAGACTAATCTCCTGATTCCGCTTGGCGGCTTCATAATCTGCCTTCAGTTTGGCAACCATTTCTCCTCGACGATCGTACAACCGCTTTAGAGGACGGGCAGGAGCCTGATTGATCACATAGGCCGTCAAAATTGGCAGGGCGATCGTGCTGTCCGTGTAGCAAACCACTGTATTGGGTAGTTCCTCCGGATCGACCTTCCCCCAGCTAACGGCTTCGGTGGGAGTAGCCCCAGATAACCCTCCCGTATCAGGACGGGCATCGGTAATTTGGATGAAGAAGTCATGACCCCGTTCTTCCAGTCCCAGCACCTCATGCAGTTGCGGTTGGGTTTGCAGCAAGAAGTTTTTGGGGCTGCCACCGCCAATAATCAGGGCGGCACTCTTGCCTTCTACATCAGGAATACCCGACTCCCGCGCTGCGTAAACGATCGCCGCCGTTTCGTTTACATCCAGTGAAGGATCGAGAACTAAATGGGAACCTTCCAGCGCTAATGCTGCAACGTTCATCCCAATGGAACTGTCGCCCGGAGATGAAGTGTAGATGGGAACGCCACATTCATAAGCAGTAGAAAGCAAACAGGGATTTTGAACCCCCAGTTCTTTCTCAACCGCATTAATGTATCTACCCAGCAAGTGATGGAACTCAGCTGTTCCCATCCGCTTTTGAAACGGAGCCGATCGCAGAATTTCTCGAATGAAAGCGTCCGTTTCCAGCAAAACATCGTAATCAAATACGATGTCATAAATCAGAATCCGCCCTTCCTGACGTAATCTCACATCATCTAGAAAAGGCTGGCTTGCATAGAGATCCAATCCCAGACCGTAGTGCAGGTCATGGTAGAGGTTGGCTCCTGTGCTAATAATCCAATCCACAAAGCCGCTGCGAATGAGGGGACTCAAAACGGAAACCCCAAACCCTGCTGGAGTCATTGCACCGGAAAGGCTGAGGCCGACTGTCACCCCTTCCTTCATGATTTCTTGACTCAACAGATGGCAAATTTCTCGAAGTCGAGCAGAGTTATAAGCAGTGAAATACCCATCAATCAGGTCTACCACACTGATTTCAGCGGGCATGGGGGCGGGTGCGATTTTGTGGCTGAGCAGTTTCGACATTTATATACTCCAAAAAGCACGAAAAGCATAAAAGAGGGGGTGATGTGGACGCACAGATCTATTTGGCAGTAGACCAGGCCATTGCTGGAGAAGTCTTACCGCCAAATTTACAGACTGCACCGTAGCTCCCAGATCGGGGGCTTAATTTTGCTGATTCGTTAGCAAAATTGATACTGTTCAACCGCTTAAACAGAGGATTCAGGAGAGAAAAGGGGAATCAACGCTTCGCTCAACCTTTTATCCAACTAGCTTTATCTCACGACTGAGCAAGAATCAATTTTCGGCTTAGAATTTCAGAATTCCCAAGCGAGATCCATTAAACAACAGCAGGTCAGCCTACTGAGCTTAGAACTTCTGGTAATTCTTACGACTGATCCAAGAACTGATACCTGAATAAAATTGATTCAATTGCTCTGGTTAAAACTTTTCAAGATGCTCCTCTACCAGGAGTTTGACCGACCCAGTTCGGAATTGAGGGGTAAGAATGATTAATCGCTATTTTTAGAGCTAATTTTTAGAGCTATTTTTAGAGCTAGCGATATGAAATTAACTCACAACCAAGCTAATCGTCTCAAAAGTTACCAGCAATCACGAACCTAGAGTTACAGGCCGGTCAGCCCATACTGGGAGCTTCACAACGATCGGCCCAGGAGAGGGCAGGATCGCACCGACGCTTACGTTTTAATTTCATCTCCAGATACCACAGAGGCATCCAGGGGCATCCGATCAGAGAAAGATTAATCAAGGTTCTCTATGCAACCTCAGACACCTACATCTTCTTTAGTGTAGCACTCTTACTTACCGACGCAATAATACCCAGGATTAAAATTCTGATTAAAACTTCTTGATGTTTGCACTCTAAGGATGAAATAAACAGAAAAGAATTCAGGAGATTTCTAGAAAACAAGTTCTCCGCCGGTTTCGACTTCGCTCAACCAGCGTTTGCCCTCTGAGTGCAGTCAAAGGACACCCATTGCTAAACTCTTTTCAAAGATCGCCTAAACAGAAAAAAGTGGGAAGGAAAATGTAGAGGCTCCTCTACTTCCTATCCCAATTCTAGTGATTATCCCAATTCTCAGGCCCACTACCCAATGCCAATCTTTTGAAGCTCGTCTGGTAACTTATGTCCCCGTTCAAAGGCGTAACGAACGAGTTGGGAACGATTTTCAAGCTGAAGTTTCCCCAGAATATTACTCAAGTGAGTTTGTACCGTTCGAGGACTGACGAAAAGCCGTTCACCAATTTGTTTATTGGTATAGCCTTGAACCACTTCCCAAAACACCTTTTCTTCAGCAGCCGTGAGGGGGAGTCTCTCCGGGGTTCCTCCTCTCGATTCGGTTGTTTGGATCATACGGACCAATTCCGCATGGGTGCGGCGAGATCGTTCTAGTTGAGCCTCAATTTTTGCAATCAGTTCTCTGGGTTCAAAAGGCTTGATGAGATAGTCGTCTGCGCCGATGGAGTGCCCGCGCAGGCGATCTTCTAATTGCCCCTTACTGGAAAGAAAAATAAAAGGAACTAATTGACCTGCTCGACCCATTCGTAAACGACGGCAAAATTCTAAGCCGTCCATTTCAGGCATCATGACATCGGAAACAATCACATCGGGTTGCTCCTGCTCAAAACACGCCAGCCCCTCTAGTCCCGTTCCTACGGACTCAACTAGATATCCCAGGTGTTCTAAATAACCTGCTATGGCATCCCGTAAGTCACCATCATCATCCACTATCAAAATTTTTTTCATAACAATCCTTACGTAGATGCGTACGTTGTGTGTGTGTCGAACCTAGCCAATCCGTTAACTAACAGCAAATCAACAAAGAATTTCTCTGAGAATATTATTATTAGTACCTGTAACAGTGGATACGACAAATACGGATTTTAAAAAAATCTAGAGTCTTTAAAGGATCGAAATTGCGTACATCTGCGATTGTTAAAGGTGGCAAGAATACAGGGGCTACGGAACTGGCATTCAACTTTGGCAATATCCAGCAATATCATCTGACATTGCATTTCATCAGAGGTATAAGCCGCTAAAATGCCTATGCATGTTGTTTCCCAAAACGGGTCTGCCATCCCTATTGGTGTTGCCCCTTTGTCCAGCGTAAGTGTCTGTATGAGCATCTGGAACACGAGTATCTGGAACAGAGCATTCATTACAGACATGCCAGGGTTACACTGCCCAGATCACTAACCTTTGCCAGGGTAAGCTGTATGTACGAGAAATTAACTCCTCCAACGATTGGAGACAAAATTATTTTCCAGGATGGTGAGCCGATCGTTCCTGATAACCCGATTATTCCCTTCATTCGGGGCGATGGGACGGGAATTGACTTGTGGCCTGCCTCTCAACGAGTGATTGATGCCGCAGTGCAAACTGCCTACGGTGGGAAGCGGCACATTTCCTGGTTCAAAGTCTACGCGGGAGATGAAGCCTGTGAACAGTACGGGACTTACCAGTATTTGCCCCAGGACACCTTAACAGCCATTCGGGAGTATGGGGTTGCCATCAAAGGCCCCCTGACAACGCCCATTGGAGGAGGAATTCGGTCTCTCAATGTGGCGCTACGCCAAATTCATGACCTTTATGCCTGTGTCCGTCCCTGCCGCTACTATCCAGGAACTCCTTCCCCCCATCGTTATCCTGAAAAGTTAGATGTCATTATCTACCGGGAAAACACGGAAGACATTTATCTGGGAATCGAATGGAAACAAGGAAGCGAAATTGGGGATCAACTGATCAAGTTGTTGAATACTGAGTTAATCCCCGCGACTCCCGAACATGGGAAAAAGCAAATTCCCCTGGATTCAGGAATTGGGATCAAACCAATCAGTAAGAAAGGGTCTCAACGATTGGTTCGACGGGCAATGAAGCATGCCCTCCGTCTACCTCCTAACAAACAAATGGTTACTCTGGTCCATAAGGGTAACATCATGAAATACACCGAGGGAGCCTTCCGAGATTGGGGTTATGAGCTAGCAACCACCGAATTTCGGCAGGAATGCGTCACGGAGCGGGAATCCTGGATTCTGAGCAACAAGGAGCGGAAGTCTGAGTTGAGCATTGAAGACAATGCCCGCCAGATTGATCCAGGTTATGACGCGATGACTTCTGAAAAACAGGCTCAGATTTGTCAGGAAGTTGAAACAGTTTTGTCAACAATCTGGGAAACTCACGGCAACGGTCAGTGGAAGAAAAAAATTATGGTGAACGATCGCATCGCCGATAGTATCTTCCAGCAAATCCAGACCCGTCCCGATGAGTATTCAATTTTAGCAACAATGAACCTGAACGGAGATTACCTATCCGATGCGGCGGCGGCGATCGTCGGCGGATTAGGCATGGGACCGGGAGCCAACATTGGCGATACCTGTGCCATCTTCGAGGCAACTCACGGAACGGCTCCCAAGCACGCAGGACTCGATCGCGTGAACCCCGGTTCTCTGATTCTGTCTGGGGTGATGATGCTGGAGTATATGGGCTGGCAAGAAGCTGCCGACCTGATCAAGAAGGGACTGGGGGAAGCGATCTCCCATCAAGAAGTCACCTATGACCTGGCCCGCTTGCTGGAACCTCCGGTTGAACCGCTCAAGTGTTCAGAGTTTGCAGAAGCCATCATTCGCCACTTTGGGTAAACCATTACATCATTTCTTGAGGAGGGGCGCGAAGTTTCGCGCCTCTCCTACGTCACGAGGCGATTTCTTGAAAAGTTACTGATGGGTGCCCTTCGGCTGCGCTCAGGGCACGGGTGCTGGTTTCGGCTCCGCTCAACAAGCTTTTCTAGAAATCTCCTTCGTTTCCCCTAAGGATTGGAGAAGGTATTAATCTCACCGTTACCGATCGATCGAGGGACGGAAAAGGGCGGTGGGCTGGGCTGGGCTAATTGTTGTGGGCGATTATTGAAGGTTGAGGACCCCATTCCTGAAGAACCACCCGGAGCAGATTGAAAGTTAGACTGCCCCAGAGGCGTGGTTGTCACTGGAGTAGTCGGAAGCGTTTGAGGTGTGACAGGAGGGGCGATCGAATTTGCCGGAGTAATGCCTGGGATCGTCGAGGCTCCATTGGAAGGCAGGGCTTGGTTAAAACCAGGGGCTAACGTGGAAGTCTGGCCTGAAGTGTTCGTTGAGAGAGCGGGGGTCACAACGGATTGACTGGGCACCCCAAATAAAGGAGGTTGGGAAGACCCGACAGGTAATGATCCGGTCCCCGGAGCAGACTGAACTCCCGACGGGGAAAGCTGGCCTGTCTGAGATCGCCCCATTTGAGATTGCTCGATCGCCGTTTGTAAGGGACTGGTCAGCGTAGCCCCTCCTCGTCCAGAACGACTACCACTGCGGGGAGCCAATAGCGGGTTTACCCCCTCCATCCCCGGTAGAAAAGGGCTACGGGTAGAAATTCCCGTAGAGGGTTGGGTCGTCAAAGGATTTGGATTCAAGAAATTAAAGTCTTGAGAGGTTTTTGGAGCGCTTGTTCTCGTTGTCGCTTTGGCAGCACCCGAATTGGGTGGGGTGGGAGACTGCTCTTCCTTCGCAGATTCAGAATTGAAGACTGAATCAAATAACCCCTGTTGTTCCCCTGGTTCTTCTCCCGCCAGAATCCCCAGACCTGGGGCAAATGAGCCGTCCTGGTTGGGATCAGTCTCTTTCAACAGGAGGGAGAGGGTATCAATATCGGCTCCGATCGCTTGCTCTTCTGACGAGAGTTGGGAGGTTGTATCCTCCTCCTGTACTACTGTGGCATTTTCCTCCGAGGGTTTAATCCCAACCAGGGGCGACCAATAGGGCCAGGTAAACAATCCCAGTAACACAATTCCAACCGCAGGTCCCCAAATCACAGGTCGCAGCAGAATCAGTAACTTTGCCCGAAGATAACGACCCGAAGCAGGAAGTTGAAAGGGAAGTTTCATAGCATTTGCCAGGAGCAGGATACAAAGGGTTCAAAAAGGAAGACCCAATTTCAGGAGAGATGTTTACAAGGAACATCCCTAGCGCCATTCTAACCGCTGTATCCCATTAGGCACTGAAATACTTGGCAGCCGGATGGTAAGCGATGATAGCAGTTGTGGATTGTTCGGGATAGAGTTGCTCACTCTCATCCATAGAGAGGTTGATGCGATCGGACCCTAACAGATCCAGGAGTTTGTATTGATCCTGAATGTTGGGACATGCCGGATACCCAAAGCTATAGCGCGATCCCTGATACCGTTGAGCGAGAATATCCCGAATATTGTCTGGTTCCTGCTGAATAAGACCCAGTTCCCGCCGAATCCGGGCATGGGTCCATTCCGCCAGGGCCTCCGCCATCTGGACCGCGAAACCGTGGAAGTACAGGTATTCCGTATACTCATTCGCCTGGAAAAGCTTCTGGGCATACTCAGTCGCAATCTCCCCAACCGTGACGGCTTGCATCGGAAAGACATCGATCGCCCCGGATTCTTGGGTTGCAAAGAAGTCTGCAATACACAGACGGCGCAAAGACCGTTGGCGAGGGAACTTAAAGGTAGCAACGGGATTTGGTGTTGTCGGAGTGGCGGGATCATGGAGGTGCAGAGAATTTCCCTCCGCCTGGCAGGGGAAATAACCATACACAACCTGGGGATGGAGCAGATTTTCGTCCACAACCCGTTGCTTCCAATGTTCCAGGAGCGGATAGACCTTCTCTGCCAGAAATGCATCGTACTCCTCGCGAGATTGCTCTCGTGGCTTTCGAAACTGCCATTGCCCCGCGACCAAGGCTTGCAAATCCAGGTAGGGAAATAGTGCTTCCAGTGGGATATCCGACGGCTGAAGAACTTGAGTGCCCCAGAAAGGAGGGGTGGGACGATCGATCTCAACCTCAACCGCCTCCGATCGCCGCGTATCTTCCTCAACAGGCGTTGCCGGAATGGTGGAGTGCTCTATCGTTTCGGCGATCGTCCCTTCTCCCGATGCCCCGTTCGTTTCCCCCAAAGATTCGCCCTGCTCATTCAGGAACCCTTTGCAGTCGTCCCATTGATGCTGGGCTTTCGCAGGCATCAATTTGTCCATAAAATGCAAGTCCGAGAAAGCATCTTTCCCATAGACCACCTTACCCTTATAGACCTGCTGGCAGTCTTCATGCACAAACTTGGAAGTCAGGGCTGCACCCCCCAGAATGACAGGAACCGTAATTCCCCGTTCGTTAAAGACCCCCAGGTTCTCCTTCATAAAGGCCGTAGACTTCACAAGCAGCCCACTCATGGCAATACAGTCGGCCTGGTGAGTGTGGTAGGCATCAATAATGTTATCGACAGGCTGCTTGATCCCCAGGTTAATCACCTTATAACCATTGTTGGACAGAATGATATCCACCAGGTTTTTACCAATGTCATGGACATCCCCTTTTACAGTAGCGATCACCATCGTTCCCTTCGCCTGACCCGCATCCTGCTTCTCCATAAAGGGTTCCAGGTAGGCCACTGCCGCCTTCATCGTCTCTGCGGATTGCAACACGAAGGGTAACTGCATCTGACCCGAACCGAACAGTTCCCCAACAACCTTCATCCCATCTAATAAGTAGACGTTGATAATCTCCAACGGAGGATATTTTTCGAGTGCCTTTTGCAGCACCTCTTCCAGACCAATCCGTTCCCCATCAATGATGTGTTGTTTGAGGCGTTCCTCCAGCGGTTTCGTATCATCTTGAGAACGATCGCGCTTCGTGGTGGCCCCCTCAAACAGGGTCGTCAGTTCCGCCAGGGGATCATAAACACAGATAGTTCCCTCAAACTTGCGTTCGTCAAAGATCAGTTGACGGCAGACCTCCTGGTGGTGCAGATCGATTTTTGCCAGGGGGAGAATTTTGCTGGCACTGATAATCGCTGCATCCATTCCCACTGCCATCGCCTCATGCAGGAACATAGAATTCAGAACAATCCGGGCCGCTGGATTCAACCCGAAGGAAACGTTTGAAACTCCGAGGACGACATGACATCCGGGCAAATTCTCACGAATCCGGCGAATCGCTTCAATGGTGGCCTTTCCATTCGCCCGGTCCTCCTCGATCCAGGTTGAGATGGGCAAGGCAAGCGGGTCGAAGAAAATCTCGTAGGCGGGAATGCCAAACTCGATCGCCTGCCGATAGGCCCGTTGCGCGATCTCAAACTTCTTATCCGCAGTTCGGGCCATTCCCTCTTCGTCGATCGTCCCCACGACGACCCCCGCCCCATACTCACGGGCCAATTCCAGTACCTTTAAAAAGCGAGGTTCTCCATCTTCGTAGTTCGTGGAGTTGAGCAAACACTTGCCCCCCGCCACCTTCAGACCCGCTTCCATCTTTTCCCATTCCGTCGAGTCCAGCATCAGCGGCAGGGTGATATTCGTAACTAGGCGTGAAACAAGCTCCCGCATGTCTCGCACCCCATCCCGGCCCACATAATCTACGTTCACATCCAGAACGTGTGCCCCCTCCCGCACCTGAGACTTGGCGAGGGACACCAACCCATCCCAATCCTCTGCATTCAGGAGATCCCGACATTTTTTGGAACCGCTAGCATTCAGCCGTTCCCCAATGATCAGGAAAGAATTGTCCTGATCGTAGGGCTGGGCTGTGTAGATAGAAGCCGCCGAGGGGATGTACTGAAGGGATTGGCGTTCGGAGTGAGTCCGAACGGGGCGTTCCTTCGTCTTCAGCGTTGGAGCGATTTCTGCCAATTGTTGAATATGATCTGGGCGCGTCCCACAACATCCCCCAATCACCTGAACCCCCAGGTCTTCCACAAAATGCATGAGGGCCATCCGCAGTTCCATTGGGGTCAGGCGGTAATGGGCATGACCTCCCACATTTTCCGGCAAGCCAGCATTGGGAATACAGGAGATCACAAAAGGAGAATGGGCCGCTAAGTAGCGAATGTGTTCAGCCATGCGATCGGGTCCCGTAGCACAGTTCAGCCCCAGAATATCGATCGGGTAAGGTTCCAGAATAGATAGAACTCCGCTAATATCCGTCCCGACTAGCATGGTGCCCTGCACTTCCATTGTCACGGACACCATCAGGGGCCGTCGTTCTCCCCGTTCGGCAAACACCGCTTCAACCCCATTCAAAGCGGCTTTAATCTGCAACACATCCTGGCAAGTTTCTACAATAAATAGGTCCACCCCACCGTCATATAGCCCCTCTGCCTGAACTCGAAAGGCTTCTTTCAGCGTGTCGTAATCAATATTGCCCAGGGTCGGTAGTTTTGTTCCTGGCCCGATCGACCCCGCCACAAATCGGGGTTTTTCGGGTGTGGAGTAAGCGATCGCCGCCTGTTTCGCAATTTCTGCCGCCCTTTTGTTCAAGTAGTATGCCTGGTCCGCCAGACCATACTCAGCGAGGACGAAGGTACTTCCTCCAAAAGTGTCTGTCTCAATGACATCTGCACCTGCTTCCAGATACGCTCGGTGAACTTTATCCACGGCCTCTGGTTTTGTGTGGACCAGATATTCGTTACACCCTTCGTATTCGGGTCCCCCAAAATCCTCAGCCGTCAGGTTTTGGGCTTGAAGCTGCGTCCCCATTGCACCATCGAAGACGAGAACGGGGCGATCGGGACTGTGAAGACGGGCGAGGAAGGGTTGGTTCATAGCAATCTTACGGATGGACGAATAAAGATGAACGCAGCAAGAACTAAAATCAGACTCTACAGAAATTTTTACAAAAATTTATGGCAATGCAAGGAAATTCTTTGACTTGGAAGGAAACATTTCATTGATTGGCCTAGTTTAGTAAAGGCACTGTAGTCTATTTTGCAGGAAAACCCAGGGAAGTCGGTATGATGTCTCCCCGCTTCTTTCAATTCTTCAGATACTTAAACTGGAGAACACTTCAACAGACCCTTATCTGTGCAGGGAGACAACGCTTATCGGGGTTGGCGGCCGAGATGGCGTATAACGCTACCCTGTCGCTTTTTCCGGCAATCCTGACCATGGTGACAGCGATCGGGCTGTTTGCCTCCCTCCGCTTGAGGCTAAATGTCCTTGCCATTGAACTCATTGACCTGGCCCCCCCAGAAGTCCAGGACTTGATTCATGGGTTTGTTCAGGACTTGGGTCGTAGTCGTAACCGGAGCCTTTTTTCCTTAAGTTTTGTGGTAGCAATTTGGGCTGCTTCTGGGGTGATTGGTTCCGCAATGGCAGCATTTGACCAGATTCAACGCACCCCCCGGCGCTTAATCCGGCCCTTCTGGCAAGCTCGAATTGTTGCGATTAAGCTCCTAATTGGAACACTATTTTGGGTCATTCTGGCGGTTGGAATTATTGTCGTCAGTGACATTGTGATTTATGAGTTGGCAATCCGTAGCGGAATGCTCGGTTTGTATCTCCTAATTCTCTGGAAGTTTTTAAGCCGACCTGTTGCCCTGGTAATTCTGACGATCGCCGTCGCCTTTCTCTACCGATATGGTCCCAGTCGGTGGAATCCCCACACTCCCATTTTGCCTGGAGCGATGATCGCTGCGCTGCTTTGGGTCTTCATCTCCAACCTGTTTCAAATTTATCTCGTTCACTTTGGAGATTACAACCGGACCTATGGAACGATCGGGGCCGTGATTATTCTGCTCCTTTGGCTCTACATGAGTTCCCTTGTGTTGTTACTGGGTAAACAACTGAATGTGGTGGTAGGAGAAACGATGCGTCAGCAAGTCAGGAGATCCGAAATTTTACCGAAAACCTTTGAATAATCTTTGAGTACCTCCGGTAGCCTTACCGAGTCCATTGCAAAGCAACCCACACTCCCATCCCAACGGTCAGGAATAGCAAAATCCAGAGAATGGAACTGGGCAGGAACGCCAACAGGGCGAAGCCGCGTAGTACCCAGATAAAGATTGTCAAGCCCAATAAGGCGAGAAAAATTGTGACTTCCGGGCTGGCAAAATAATTCATCACTCAAACTTTGTTGAATCTTTAAGAAATAATGATATCGATCGTTACAGACATAAGTAACGTAGTGAGTAAATGTGATGGAGTGATGGGGAAACCTATGAAATACCCCACCTGTGTCAGGAGTGAATAAGAGACCATGATTGACTTGCACTCTCCCAGCTTGGCCTATGGCGTGAGTTTAGACAAATATTCTGCCGAACAGGAAGCCCTGTTACGGGGTGAGATTCTTTTGAAAACTAAGTCCTATTCGGCCTGGGGTGCCGGAGTGACAACCTGGACCTATCTGCCCTTACAACGATCGCAGGTTTGGCAGGGGCTAACGGACTATCCACAATGGGTTCAGTATTTCCCAAATGTGATTCGCAGTGAGGTGCTACAAAATCGGGCTGCGGATCGGCGGGTAGGTCAGTCCTGCAAACGGCTGTATCAAGTTGCCAGCAAAGCACTGTTATTTGTGAGTGCCCAGGTAGAAATTTACCTCAATGTGGTAGAAACTCTGAACCGCCAAATTCAATTTCGGTTAGAGAAAGGAAGTTTTGCTGATTTCTCCGCTGACCTGCATCTTCAGGACTTTGAAAACGGAACCCTACTGACCTATGCTGTCACTGCGACACCCAGTATCCCTGTACCCAGTGCTTTGATTCAACAGGGAATTCGGCTCGACTTACCTGATAACTTGCGAAAGATGCGCCAGGTCTTGTGCAATTCGTTTAATGGGTCATTATAAGGGGATCTGCGAAACCTTTTACAGTCCAATCGGTCTACTGGACCAACTCTTCAATTTGTTTTACGTCATGACTCGTCTCCTCCC
>JANRKG010000191.1:0-14389 GCA_033763635.1 Leptolyngbyaceae cyanobacterium bins.59 | reverse complement strand
CTGTAGATTACAATGCATCAGAGGTTCATTCGGGCCTCACTCTATTTAGTAAGAGCTTGCAGAATTTATGGTCGGTTCGGAACGTGTGCCCGTTGGTATTGTCGGCGCATCGGGATATGGCGGGGTCCAACTTGTCCGTCTCTTGTTAGAGCATCCCCAGCTAGAAATCGCTTACTTGGGAGGGGATAGCAGCGCTGGACAGCCCTTCTCTGATCTCTATCCCCACTTTGCCGATCGCGTCAAACTGGTCATTGAACCGATCGACCTGGATGTCATTGCGAGCCGTTGCCAAGCCGTGTTCCTCTCCCTTCCCAATGGGTTGGCCTATAAAATGGCTCCTGCCCTATTGGCTAAGGGATGTAAGGTGCTGGATCTGTCGGCAGATTATCGCTTTTCGAGCCTGGATACCTACAAGACCTGGTATGGCAGCGATCGGGATGATCACGCGATTGCGGAAACCGCCGTCTATGGGTTGCCCGAACTGTACCGCGATCGGATTGCTGAAGCTCAGTTAGTGGGATGCCCCGGCTGCTACCCCACTGCAAGCCTGTTAGCCCTATCTCCTCTGCTCAAGCAGGGGTTAGTCGTTCCCGAAACGGCGATTATTGATGCCAAGTCTGGAACTTCAGGGGGAGGCAGACAGGCGAAAACTAACCTGTTACTGGCAGAAGCGGATAATTCCTTTGGAGCTTATGGAGTCACAACCCACCGCCACACCCCCGAAATTGAGCAGATTTGCAGTGACCTGGCGGGCCATGAGGTGCTGGTGCAATTTACGCCCCACCTGGTGCCCATGGTTCGAGGAATTCTCTCAACCGTTTATGCAACGCTGCGCGATCCGGGCCTCGTGCGGGATGATTTGCTCACGATTTACAGTGCCTTCTACCGCTCGTCTCCCTGGGTGAAGATTCTGCCCAGCGGCACTTATCCCCAAACAAAGTGGGTCTGTGGCACGAATTACAATTATATTGGCATTGCCGTTGATTCCCGAACCGATCGCGTGATTGTGCTATCAGCGATCGATAACCTGATTAAGGGACAGGCGGGGCAAGCCGTTCAGTGCTTAAACATTATGATGGGCTGGGATGAAACGCTCGGCTTGCCCCAGTTGAGCTTCTATCCTTAATTCCGACCTTTCCAGTTGATTGGAATGTCAGGCGAGGCAGTCCATTCAGGATGGGACGATCGCGCCTGGGCTTCATCATCCAGCACTTTGATCACCTTATTGTAAATATCTTCTGCCTGTTGAGGGGAATTCCCAATACTGGTCACTCCCAGCTTCCCAAATTCAGACAGACATCCCATTAAGTGAAACACCGTTCCGGTCTCTGTGCTGGTATCAAAATGCAGTTGATAATGGGCGATGATGTCCATCAGGTCATTCGGTAAAAGCCCCTGATAGTGCTGCTTTTGTAAATTGTCAGTCGCAACATAATATTTGGGCCGTCCCTGTTGGCTATAGAACAAGCCATTGGCAGGTTCATACCGCCCATTCGTGAGAAACCGCAGGGTCATGAAGGGATGGGTCGTGCCGCCCTTCCGCAGGTTAATTTCGATGGCCTGAATATCCCATTCCCCGCTTTCCTGCTGCACTGCCAAAAAATCAACCCCAAAGCGCTCCAGGGCACCCTTCTCCGCCAGGTTTTTCCCGACCCGACGGCCCAACTCCTGCAAACGGATTCGGTAGGGTTCCTCGGCAGGAAAACGACATCCCAGGTAAATTTGACCGTCTGGGCCACCGAGAATCTGATCGTGGGTGGACAGGATCTCGACTTCACCATTGGGAATGATCCGTCCCTGGACGCTGGGCGATCGTTTCTCCTCTCCTTCGATAAAGGCTTCGACGATCACCCCCAGTTCAGGAATGCGGCTTGAGAAATTGGCCCAGCTTTCGTGGCTCGATTGAAAACTGAGGAAACCCAACCGATGCCGGATGAGTTGAACTCGCTCCGTCTGGGAAGTCGCCATCTTCAGATCACTTTGAATGGGACGCAAATCCAGAATTGCATTTCCCTCACCCGAAAAGCCTTCGTTCAACTTGACGACCATTCGCTGGAGTTGGGGCTGGCGTTCCCAGAGTTCCACAGCAGCGATCGTCAGATTCTCAACGGACTCCACCAGGGAACTACCATCCGGATAGGGAAGGCCACACTCGGCAAAGATCTGACGACTTCCACTCTTGGTTCCCCAATAGAGGAGCCGAGGATCAAGCGCATACAGGGGAACTCGCAGCTTGATGGAAAGCTCCTGTTCTAAGGGTGTGGAATTATAACAGATCATGTAGGAGTTATCGGGTCGAATGGCCTGCCGAATGCGCTCAACGAGGCGAGGCCGCTCCAGAACTTTTTGGCTCAGGGGCTTCAGGGAAGAATCATAGGTGGAAAAGAGCAGCAACCGATCGCGGGCATGGGAAAAGGGAATGCCCGGTAATAATTGCAAGTAGTAATCAATAATGCTGGGGTGTAGCGGTTGGGAGGTGACGTAAATGAGCCGGGTGTAAGGGTTACGCAGTCGAATCAGGGAAAACAGTAACCGCTCTTCGTAATGGTGAAAGCCCTCGATCTTTTTCAGTTCCCGTTGATCCAGGCTCAGGGAGGGAACCACGAGAATGTCACAACTGCTGCGATCGAATAGTTCAACGGTTTCCCATCGATCGCGAAGTTGGGCTTGAAGATGGCGAAAGGCTTCCACCTGGGGGTCAGAGGAATCAGGTAAGGTTTGCATGGGAATACCCTGCGGGAGTGGCGATCAATCGCGATATTGCGATCTTATCCGGTTCAGTCAGAGAACTCCCGAGGGCGTAATACTTCCCTACGAAGCCGTTTGCAATCCCTTATAAATCCCTTATACTCACAAATCCCTTATAAAGGACGGTACACGCGGAAATTCACGTTTGGGAAGATGTTATCGATCGCCTCCACTTTTTCCAGCCAGCCCGAATCAATTTTCTCCTGATTCACATCCTCAAACAGTTTGTTGAAGCGCATGAGGTGCGATCGAGTGCGCCGTACCGCATAGGGAACCATCGTTCCGGTTCGCATGATGAAGGCCCAGTCAGAGGACTGTGCCAGCAACAATTCCCGTGCAGCCTGATTGAGCGCCCGCCATTCTAACTCGTCTGCGGGTTCTCGCTGACTCAGTTCAATCATCCGTTCCGCTGCCATGTGCAGGTGGGGATAAATCCAGGCATTGGTATCGTTAAGCCAGTATTCATGGAAGCCCTTAAAGCCCCAGCTTGATTGAGAAGGACGGCACACCTGCTGAGTCGGATGGGCACGCAGGTAGTCCGAGAGGTGGGTCATTTGGTAAGTCTGCTGGTCATACCAGGACTTGCGGAAGAGGTAGTCGATAAACCAGGGGCCTTCGTACCACCAGTGCCCAAACAATTCGGCATCATAGGGCGAGACGACGATCGGGGGCCGTTGCATAATTCCCGCCAAGTGACGAATCTGGCGTTCCCGGTTGAACATGAAGTTGCCTGCATGTTCCGCTGCCTTTTCCTTTGCCCAGTAAGGGTCATAGAGGGCTTTATCCCCCAGTCCCAACCCACGCCCGGTGATTTTGTGATATTTAATCCCGGTGTTCTTGCGCTGACCATTGGGCATGATGTACGGCTTGATGTAGTCGTAATCGGCTTCCCACCCCAGGTCTTTGTAAAACTCGCGATACTCCGCTGCTCCGGGATAACCTACCTCAGAGGACCAAACCTGCTGAGACGATTCATGATCTCGACCAAAAGCAGCGACCCCTGTTTCGGTGAAGATGGGGGCATAGGTGCCAAAGCGGGGACGGGGACGGGCGTACAGAATGCCATGACCATCGGTGAGGAAGTAGCGCAATCCAGCATCTGCCAGCATGCGCTCCAGTCCTTCATAGTAGGCACACTCTGGCAACCAAATTCCCCTGGGCGGACGACCAAAGTTTTCCTCGTAATGCTCAACTGCAACCTTAATTTGTGCCCAGACTGCCTGGGGGTACATCTTCATCAAGGGCAGGTAGCCATGAGTTGCACCGCAGGTGATGATATCCAGGTTATTGCTGTCTAAGAACTGCTTAAAAGCTGATACCAGGTCGCGATCGTAATGTTCCCAGGTCTGGCGCACCTGGTTAAATTGATTCGCGTAAAACTCGCCCAAATACTTCAAATGACCATTGAACTGATTATGCTCAATTTCTAATTCAGCTAGCTCTTCGAGTTGGGCCAGGTGAGCATCAAACCGATCCTGTAAGAGGGGATCGCGCAACATTGACACCAATGGGGGTGTCATACTCATGGTTATCTTGAAGTCAATCCCGTCTCGCTTTAGCCCTTCAAAAACTTGCAACAGTGGCACATAGGTTTCGGTAATTGCCTCAAACAGCCACTCCTCCTCCAGCACATAATCACTTTCCGGGTGTCTAACAAAAGGTAAATGGGCGTGGAGAACAAGGGCAAGATAACCAGTAGTCATAGTCGCTGGACCATCATGAATTGGGTGCGAAAAAGCGGTCTTAAGAAATTGTAAAGCTAAACCTGGGACAACGAACGGCTTTCCTGTGGAATGATAGCTGGGCCGCCATCGTTCTCTTGATTGATTCTTGAGTAACAGTTCAAAGAAGTTTTTTAAAAAGCCATGTTTCTTCTATTAAGGAATGATAAAGAAAACTGCCTGATCTGGAGAGGCGTTACGAGCGATTGAAGCCTTTTCCAGACTTTCCTATCCCCACTCAGTTCACGGCCGAGAAGACATCTGAATAAAATGTGCTAAAACTTTGCGGGAAAATCGCGGATTCGACCAAAGTTTTCCTGTAAGGGTGGGGCACTTTGGAAATATGGGAAATCAAAGTACCATAACTACCTAACCATCACTATTTCTTAGACTATGATGCGGCACCAACTCTACAGCAGTCTGCTCCTGAGCGCAGCAGTGGCACTCGGTGGTTTTTCCATTCCGGCAACGGCTCAAACCCCTCCGATCGTGATTGCTCAGGCAACGGCAGAAGATAGCATTACGGCCGGACTGGAAAAGTATGCTCGCCAGGATTATAAAGGGGCGATTGCAGACTTTACCCAGGCGATCAAACTCAATCCCAACTATTCTCTGGCGTATTACAACCGGGGAACCTGTCGCCGCAAATTGGGGGATAACAAAGGCGCTGTTGAGGACTTCACTAAAGCCATCCAAATCAACCAGAACTGGGGGGATAAGGGGGCCGCGGTTGCCTACAATAACCGGGGGAATGCTCGATCCGACATGGGCGATGTGAAAGGTTCCCTCACAGATTACGACCAGGCTATCCGCATCAATCCTAAGTACGGCCTCGCTTACTACAATCGTGGGAACGCCTATTCAGTCAGTGGCAATCGCAAAAAAGCGATGGAAGATTACAATCTAGCGATTCAGTACCGACCTGATTTGCCAGAAGCCTATTTCAATCGAGCAATTTTGAAGGAACGTGCCCGCGATCGGAAGGGAGCGGTTGCCGATTACCAAAAATCAGCAGACATCTATCAGGAGCAAGGGCGGATGCAAGACTACCAGGACGCGATGCAACGCATTCGTGAATTGCGCTAGTCGTTTCTCTGGTGTGTGGATCTATCTCAATGTAGATGGCGTGTTTTCGTCTCATCTCACAAGATAGAGGCATATAGTTCTACCCGTAGTCACCTGGCAACTCTGCCAGGTTTTTTATTCTCTTATCTTATTTTCTTAGGCTTGGATCATTCTCAGCTTGCTTACCTGGCCCCCTCTGGCAGGACTTCAGGAGCATGACCATCCGTTCTGGCGGTTCCTTCGTTTCAATCATCTGAGCATCATACTTTGCAAATTGCTGGGCTGTATATCGGTCTTGCAGTTTATTGATCGTGCAAGTACAAACTGCTTCCACCTCCGATCCTCGATGGGAGACACAGGTTTCCATAAAATTCTGAATCATGGGGGGAGGATAAGTGTAGCGGGTTGAGGTAAGGGTTCCCTGGGAGAGCGCAGGTTGGAGTCGGGGTTGAACAGCACATCCACTCAGGCTACACAAAACGGCTCCCCATAGAAGTAGAAGTGAGGCTTTCGCGGGACCAAAGGATGGGAGAGCAACGGATGGCTTCATACAGATGGCTTCATGCAGATGGCTTCATACAATTGACGATCCATCGACGACTTCATTGAGATAGACCTGTAAGATCGATCGCCCTGGTGGGAATTGTAACCTTTATGGTAAGCGGGATAACTTAATCCACAATCAGTGGTTTGAAATGGAAAGGATATTTATGCAAAGATTGATGCACTTCGCTCTCATGATCACCCTCTTAGGAACCCTTTCAAGCTGCAACACAAAACAACCCGAAACCCCGCCAACAGCGACAACGCCAACCGGGACGGTACGAGAAAAAGTAAATAACGCTGAAGAGAAGATGAAGCAACGCGAAGTGCAAAATCCTGAGCAGCAGAGTGAAGACCCCGCTAGCAGTCCCAGCCCTAACCCCTAAGCAGATTTTGTTGTGGCCCAGGTGAGGTAAGGTAAGCGTTCAGTGGTCGCCTGGATCTGATCTCGCTGAGCCAGCAATTGACCGCAAGCATCCCAGGTTCCTGTTGTGAACATCTGACGTGGCCCTTCCTTCATCGTGAGCGTGATCGAGCCACCCTCCCACTGAACTTGTAGCCCATCCAGATCCAGGGTTAGGGAGGTTTGGGGAGTGGTCATCACCTGTTCCTGAAGTTGCTTAATGGCAGCGGGGTCTGCTGTGACACAGGGAATACCAATCGCCACACAATTCCCAAAGAAGATCTCGGCAAAACTCTCACCCACGATCGCCTGGATGCCCCAGCGGGCAATCGCCTGGGGCGCATGTTCCCGTGAAGAACCACACCCAAAGTTCCCGTTGACAATCAAGATCGCCGCTCCCTGATATTGGGGAAGATCGAAGGGATGCTGGCCTTGAGTCTGGGTACGATCGTCCGCAAAGACCTCTTCCCCCAGCCCATCAAAGGTAATAGAGCGCAGAAAACGGGCAGGAATGATGCGATCGGTATCAATATCATTGCCGACCAGCGGCAATCCCCGACCTGTGATGACTTGAATTTGACTGTTAATTTGACCCATAGCTTTCAGTGTCTCGCCCCAGACTACAATAATTCCCGAACATCAGAGACAACGCCTGTCACAGCGGCAGCGACGACCATTGCTGGACTCATCAATAGGGTACGCCCCGATGCAGAACCCTGACGGCCCTTAAAGTTCCGATTCGAAGAAGACGCGCTCAACTGACGACCCTCTAACTTGTCAGGATTCATCGCCAGACACATCGAGCAACCAGGTTCGCGCCACTCAAAGCCCGCTTCTAAAAAGATATGGTGTAACCCTTCCGCTTCGGCCTGTTGCTTCACCCGCTCAGACCCTGGAACCACAAAAGCCTTCACGCCTTCCGCGACCCTGCGCCCTTTCGCAAACCGGGCCGCTTCCCGTAGATCGCTCAGACGACCATTGGTGCAACTGCCGATAAAGCACACATCAACCCTGGTCCCCTGAATAGGCGTGCCAGGTTGCAAGTCCATGTAACGGTAGGCTTCTTCCGCGATCGGGCGTTCTTCTTCAGGCATCTCATCCGGCGTAGGAATGGGTTCCTGTACCCCAATCCCCTGCCCCGGTGTAATCCCCCAGGTGATAGTCGGCTCAATCTCAGTCGCATCAAAAACGACCCGATCGTCGTACTCCGCATCCGCATCACTGCGAAGTTGAGTCCACCAGACAACGGCCTTCTCCCAGGCTTCTCCCTGAGGCGCAAACTGCCGCCCCTTCAAATAGGTGAACGTTACCTCGTCAGGGTTCACATAGCCGCACCGTGCTCCCCCTTCGATCGCCATGTTGCAGACGGTCATCCGTTCTTCCATGTTCATCTGCTCAAAGGTGGTTCCTGCAAACTCGTAGGCATAGCCCACACCCCCTTTCACTCCCAACGTTCGGATAATGTGCAGAATGACATCTTTCGCGTAAACTCCGGGCCGTAACGTGCCATTCACCTCAATACGGCGCACCTTCAGCTTCGCAAGGGCAAGCGTCTGGGAAGCCAGCACATCCCGAACCTGGCTGGTCCCGATTCCAAAAGCAATGGCCCCAAAAGCGCCGTGGGTCGAAGTGTGGCTATCTCCACAGGCAACGGTCATTCCGGGTTGGGTCAGACCCAATTCAGGGGCAATCACATGCACAATTCCCTGACTTCCCGATCCAACGTTATAGAAGGTAATCCCCTGTTCCTGACAGTTGCTTTCTAACGCTTGCATCATGGCTTCTGCCATCGAGTCTAGGAAAGGACGAGATTGATTATCGGTGGGAACAATGTGGTCTACGGTGGCGATCGTCCGTTCTGGGAACAGCACCTTCAACCCCCGCTCTCGTAGCATTGCAAAAGCCTGGGGACTGGTGACTTCGTGGATCAGGTGCAGGCCGATGAATAGCTGAGTCTGACCTGACGGCAACACCCCAACCGTATGGAGATCCCAGACCTTATCAAACAACGTTCCCTTACTCATCCTTCATCCGTAGTATTCAATACAGCAGGATTTCAATCTTATCGTACTCAGCCTGGGACCGGGACGAATTCAGCCCTGATCCCCCTGATCTGTCACCATTTCCTAACCCTTGAAGATATCCAGTTGTTCCGCAGGTCGTTCCTGTTTCTCCCAGGAGCCTTTTCCTTGTTTCTTCTCTGCTACTTCCGATCGTCCTCCCTGGCGCAACCCGACGGCAATGCGAGAATGCTGTTCAATCTGCCTCATCACCTGTCTGGCCCGTTGGATCACAGAAGGCGGCAACCCTGCCAAGCGTCCCACTTCAATCCCATAGGAGCGATCAGCCCCACCCGGACGAACCTGATGCAGGAAGATAATTTGATCCGGTAACTCTTTCACCGTCACTTGATAATTCGCGACATTGGGTAACAGGGAAGCGAGTTCGTTGAGTTCGTGATAATGGGTGGCGAAGATAGTCCGGGAGCCAATCTCACTAGCCAAATGTTCTGCCACAGCCCAGGCGATCGATAACCCATCAAAAGTCGCTGTCCCCCGTCCAATTTCGTCCAACAAGACCAGGGATCGATCGGTGGCGTGATTCAGAATATTGGCAGTCTCGTTCATTTCCACCATGAAGGTTGATTGCCCGGTTGCCAGGTCATCTACCGCCCCTACGCGCGTAAAGATCCGATCGCAAATGCTCATCTGGGCCGACCGGGCCGGGACAAAACTGCCGATCTGGGCTATTAACTGAATCAGCCCTACCTGCCGCAGATAACAACTTTTGCCACTGGCATTGGGTCCGGTCAGAATAATCAGGTCTGGGGCGACAGCTTCTTCAGAGGGTAAGGAACGATCGCCCCCCAAATGGGTGGAATTCGGAACAAAAAACCCTGCCGCCAGGGATTGTTCGACGACGGGATGCCGTCCCTCCGTAATGACAATCTCCCGACCGTGACGAATCGTGGGACAACAGTAACCCTGATACACCGCTAATTCTGCCAGCCCACAGAGCACATCTGCCGCCGCTACCGCCCGCGCGACTTCCCGGATTGGGTCTGCCAGGGCACCTACTTGAGAACGCAACTCCACAAACAGGTCAAATTCCACCTGGTTCAGGCTTTGCTGGGCGTTAAAAACCTGAATTTCCCGTTCTTTGAGTTCCGGTGTGATGTAGCGTTCTTCATTCGTCAGGGTTTGCTTACGAATGTAATGGGCTGGCGCACGATCGCTCTTGCCTCTGGAAATACTGATGTAATAGCCAAAGGTTTTGTTGTAACTCACCTTCAAGGTTTGAATGCCCGTCTGTTGCCGTTCCTGTTCCTCCAGGTTGCGAATCCACTGGACATCCCCCGCCACCTGTTGGCGGAGTTCATCTAACTGAGCATTCACCCCTTCCCGGATCAGCCCTCCCTCTGTTAAGAGAATAGGCGGAGAATCGACCAGATGACGATGGAGGGTACGGCCCAATTCTTCTAGAACGGGCGAAACGGTTTGGAGTGCCACCAGGTAAGGCGATCGGGCACGGGTTACTAAACGGGCGAGATCCGGCAGACAGGCCAGGGAATCTGCTAGAGCCACCAGATCGCGGGCGTTTGCAGTTCCCGATCCAGCCCGACCCGCCAATCGTTCCAGGTCATAAATCTGTTTCAGGGATTGATGGAGTGCTTGCCGTAGAGACCCCTGCTCCGCCAGTTCCCGAATCGTATTCTGACGGGCCTGAATATCCGTGAGGTTCAGCAGGGGTTGGAGGAGCCATCGACGCAGCATCCGTCCCCCCATCCCTGTTACAGTTCGATCTAATGCCCATAGAAGAGAGCCGTGAAACGTCCCATCCCGAATGGTTTGGGTAATTTCCAGGTTGCGACGGGTTTGGTGGTCGAGAATTAAGTAATCCGCCAGGGTATAGGTCCGGAGGGTTTGGAGAGGGACTTCCACCTCTTTCTGAGTGTCCTCCAGGTATTCCAACAAACCTCCCGCTGCCCGAACCGCCAAGGGAAAATGGTCACAGCCCAACCCTTCCAACGATCGCACTTTAAATTTCAGCAGGAGGCGCGATCGGGCTTCTCCCGCACTAAAAACCGTTTGACTCCGCAGGGTGTAGCAGAACTGGACGGGCAGACAGGGGGGAAGATGCTCGGAGGGTTCACCGGGACGCAGTAAGCCGATCAAGTCGGGAGCATCAACGGGAAACAGCACCTCCGATGGCTGAAGGCGCATGAGTTCCTGGGTTAGCTGATCCAACAGGCTTGACTGCGTTGTATAAAACTCTCCGGTTGATATATCTGCATAGGCCAACCCCCAATGCTCCCCTGCCAGAACGATCGCCGCCAGAAAATTATTGCGACGGGCGTTTAGCATGCCCTCCTCTAGCACTGTGCCGGGGGTCATCACCCGTGTCACTTCTCGCCGTACCAATCCCTGAGCCAGGGCCGGATCTTCCACCTGATCGCAGATGGCGATCGCAAAGCCCTTTTCAACCAATTGGGCACAGTAGCGATCCAGGGCATGGTGGGGAATCCCTGCCATGAAAACCCGCCCCACTTCTTTCCCGCCTTCTTTGCTGGTTAAAACCAGTTCCAGTTCTCGCGCAACCGTCACTGCATCCTGAAAAAAGGTTTCATAGAAATCCCCCACTCGATACAGAAGAAGCGCCTGGGGATACTGGTCCTTCATCTCGACATAATGCCGCATCATCGGAGTTAGATGCTCACGGTTCACCGTGCGATGATCCCCGTGACGGTCCTTATTCTTAATGCGGTGTTCGGGAATGCCGTGCGTTAAGTCAGCGTTAACAGCAGAGGCACCAGAACTCATACCAGAATTCATATTGGAATCGGCAGCAGGGGAGGGGAAGAAGGGCATAGATACAGTTTTTTTGTACTACTTAATCTACCACAAAAATCATAGAGATTAAGCTTACCGTATTCCCTCCAGAAGTAGCGGCTCCAGACTGAGATCCTATTCACTGAGCATGACATATCGTTCGTATCGTCCTGCTTCTCCTTGCACGGGGGAGGCAAGCCAGGTGACAACGATCGTGCCCTGATTATCTTTTGTCGGCACAAGATTTAAGTAAAACCTGGATTGTTTGCGGGTGAGTTCATACACTGGGCCTCCCCCGTAATAGCCTTTCAAGGCTTTGATTCCAAATTCCCGTTCCTTGAGTTTGGCTTCTAATCGGCTAAAAAGCTGGGCTGGATTTTGATCCCGCATCAGCCAGAAATTTCCACTGGTCGAGGGCCGGAATGCCGGAAGCGTGCTTTCCTTCGCGGCTTCTAGCATGAGATTTTTCATGCCCTGATAAAACAGTTCTGGTTTTTGGAAATCATCGGGTTTCACAGCTATGAGCCTGGAACTGGCAGTTTGCCCCCTGCCCTCCTGCGTTTCCTCAATCAAAGTTCCCTGATAGTCCGCGAAAATTTTCTCCGCCTGTTGCAGATCCTCTGGAGAACGGGGATCGCTCGCCAGAATGTAGGTTGTCCGAAGGCCGTTTGTTAGCAATGTTAAGACACGGCTTTCATCATTTTTTGAGAAGCGATAGACCTTGCGATCGGTCCCATCTACTTCTGAAGTCACCGCATAGCCGCGCACTTCTAATTCCCTCTTTAGAAAAGCAGCAACTTTTTCAATGTCTCGGTTGAGCGTATAGCAGGAGGGCAAGCCAGCACAGCCAATTTGTGCTGTGGGATAGTTAGGAATCCGCGCCCGTAATTGCTTCAACTTTGCCACCATTTGAGGCAGTGCTTGAGGCTCTGGATTAATGGTTGGTTTCCGGGTAGGTGGAGCAGTAGAAACGGTTGAGACAGCCGTAGCAGGGGCTTGGGAATTCGCACCCTCTGTCGTTGCAGTTGTCTGGGGAGGTTTGTTACTGGCAGTCCCTTGCTCAGGCTTTTTGGTGGAGTCCGTCTCATTGGAACTGGGGTTGGAGGAAGAACCCTCCCCTGTGTCTGAACTGCTTGTGTCTGAACTGCTTGTGTCTGAACTATCCGTTTCAGATGTAGTTTCAGAACTGCTTTCCGAAGTATCCGTTTCAGAGGTGTCTGCCGTAAAGGTGTCCTGACTGTCAGTTTCTGTCGTGTCAGAACTATCCGGTAGGGTCATGGTTGGGACAACGGTCCCCAGGGGAGGCGCACCGACTTGATTCGGAATCGTTGTTGTAGACTGGCCCGATCGCGGAGCCGGAGGAAGTTGAGTAATCTTAATTCGTTCATCCTTGCCTGTACTGATACTGCCCCCAGGCAATTGTTCGCGATTGCCAATAGGAAGCAATAGAAACAGGCCGTGTAGCCCGATCGAAATCACCAACATCGGCCCTAGCAGCGGGAGGGAACTCGGTAGTTTATTTTTAAAAGCGTCAAACTGAGTCATAGGAGTAATGTCCTGACAACAGAAAAGAATGACCTTCGGACAAGGGTATGCAGAAGCGATCGAACGTAATCGCGCAGAAAAAGGCTGTTTTAGTAGCCCTCAATGGGTAACGGTGGATGGATAGGGGACGGTTCCTGATAGGGTTCTTGTCGGTAGAAACGGGGTTCGTACCACACCTGACGGTAGATGAGTTCCAGTTCGCTACCGACTTCCGAAAAGTAATCCATCTGGCCCGTTTGCAGAATGACAAGCACTCGGAGAATAGCTAAAGCGACGATCGCCACCAGCATCCCCATCGCTGTCGTAATCAGCGCTTCCCCGATCCCTGCTGCCGCACGGGTTGCTTCCTGGGTTGTGGTACCTCCCCCAATGTTCAGGTTAGAAAAGGTGGTAATGAGACCTGTGACGGTGCCCAATAGCCCCAACAATGGGGCCAAACCGACGATCGTTTCCAGCAGTTTTTCTCCCTTTCGCATCTGAATAAATTCCTTATCCCCCGCTGCCTCTAAAGAGAGACGGAACGTTTCGGGGGTAGGGTTTTTGAGGTTGAGGGGAGCCAGGAGAAATCGCCCAATGGGCAATTCCTTCGCCTGTTCTGCAATTTCGGTTGCTCGATGCAGGTCCATCCGGGCAGCATCCAGGACATCCCGCACCACTCGATTTTCTTGGCTTAACAAACGAAACCAAAACCAGGCCCGCTCTAATCCACAGGCGATCGAAGTGATAGACATGGCAAACAACGGCCACATGACAGGGCCGCCAGCGCGCATCAGGTCATACAGTCGGTACATGCAATTCGTAAAATTTACTGCTTGGCCCAACAAATGGACCCCTGCCTCAAAGAGTACCGGATCGTTCCTTCTCTTTGGTTAAGAAAAAATTAACAGAAAACGGCTGTTCAGGAAGTGTTGGGCTGATCTTGACAAAAGAACGTAAAGGTCAATCTGCCATTGCGAATTGACCAGGTGAAGAGTTCAATCGAGCCTACTCAGGTGAACTAACTTTAACGGGACTGGCGCGGTTCGAACGCGCGGCCTAGCGCTTAGGAGGCGCTCGCTCTATCCAACTGAGCTACAGCCCCAGGCTATCGCCATCATATCAGTTGCATTCGGGTGGTGACTACTCACCCGATCGCCACACTCCATCCCACGGACCTCCACCCACCTCTAAGCCACCTTGGGAACTAGTGGCGGTCAGAATTCGCCGACCGCTGAACCGTTCCCAAAGCGTGAGGGTGAGAATGCCCTGCATGGTATCACGACAGGCATACACTAAGCCCTGACGGGTTGGGGCACGGAGGGGTGTACCGGGGCGATCGGTCGTTCCCACTAACTCAATACGATAAGTTGCGTTCTCGGCCCACATCCGCCAATGGCCCCAGGGGGCAATTTCCCAGCGCACGATCGCATTCCAGGGGACAAATTCGTAAAACTGTTGCTGGTAATGAACGCCTACCATTGCAACCGATTCCATCCAGCCCAAAACTCCACGCCGACCTCCCCCCGCAGTCAAGGCCAGATCGGGATGATGATCAA
>JANRKG010000190.1:0-5481 GCA_033763635.1 Leptolyngbyaceae cyanobacterium bins.59 | reverse complement strand
AGTATTGAATATTTCTTTGAAAATCAATCCCGCGATCGAATTCCCTTTCTCTTAAAACAACATGCAGCGATCGTCATTGAAGCAGGAGATGAAATTCTCTTACCTGATTGTATGATCGAACCCGTTGCTTTGGAATTTAGTAAATTGATCGGTCAGCCAGGAAAAAGCCGCTTTCCATCAGCAATTGACGCAAACGGAAAGAAAATTCAAATTAACACAATTCCTCCCGCTTCTTCTCAATTGCAGGAGTTTTATTACTGTTCAGAGTTGGCGATCGGGGAATGTGGAATTCGCAATCAAGCGACTCAATCGGCTTTGAAGATGAAGTTTGACTCAGCCGATTTTCCCTATGTATGGGTGTTTCAAAGTTATGGAGGCTGGAAAAATCACTATGTATTGGTGATGGAACCTGCAACTACGATTCCCTATGACTTAGAAGTCGCTTGTCAAAATGGAACTGTTGCGTACCTCGAACCCGATGCTATTCAGCAGCGTCGATTGAGGGTTTGCCTGGAACGTTAGTGGGTAATAGGGGATGGGTAATGGGTCGATTAGGATCATCCCTTACTACTTGTTCTCCATTCCTTACTACCCATTCCCCCAATCAGTTACGATCGCTCTGGAAACTGCGGCAAGGATTCTATGACGACTGACTTAACTTGTTTGATCATTCTGGCTCTCTGGGGACTGGTTCTAAATCATGGTCCGGCGATTGGGCGAGTGAAGACGGCTGGGTTGGATTGGGCACTGAGTAATCGGGAAAAATTAGTGGAGGCTGAACCCTGGGTAGGGCGGGCGGATCGTGCCCAGCGGAATCATCATGATAATTTGGCGATGATTGCGGTGGTGATTCTAGCGGCGCAAGTTGCGGGGCAAGCGGATTCTGTCACGGCAATCGCCTCGATCGTGCTTGTCACGGCCCGGATTTTGCATGGGGTAACTTATGTAGCTGGGATTCCAACGGCGCGATCGGGAGCTTATTTCATTGCGTTGTTAGCACTACTGGTGATCGTATGGCGCATTTTTACCTGAGTTGAATAATAAACAAGGCATGGAAAAATCCATGCCCTTAAGCAGTTTTTTGAAAATAGTTTGCCAATCGGTTGCCCTTCGACTTCGTTCAGGGTACGGTCGCTGGTTTCGGCTTCGCTCAACCAGCAGGGAAATTGTTTTCTAGAAAGTTTCTTAGGCTGAAAAGAATACAGTACAGTCCCTTTGCTTTAGAATGCTCATGACGAGGGTGAGTTGGGCAACTCCTCAAGGGATTGGGGATTAGATTGCTGCTTGAGATACTCAAACACTGACTTGTCGCCGATATCGGCTGGAATGACCTGAAAAGTCTTGCGAATGGCAAATACCATTAACAGCACAGCCCACGCTCCCAATAACACCTGTTCTGTGGCGATCGGCAATCCGTGAACCAGATGCCCCAGCATCAGAAATGGCACTAAAGGGGTCAGAAGTTTCGTTTCCAAACGGTTAAAACAAAATGCTTCTTTGAAGAAAATGCCTGTGAGGGCAGCGAACAAAAAGCCGACTCCGACCAGGGCGATCGGGTTTTGGTAGACAGTCAGGGCAAAGGGTTCAGGATCGGCATGGGCCGCTACCAGAGACGCAATGACACCGACTAACCAAAATCCCTGTAACACTCGATGCAAGGCAGCCATATAAATGTGAATGGTCAACAAACTCACTCCCAAAGCGGCACAGAACAGGGTATAGAGTGGCGTTAACCAGCGGAGGGAATCAGGGGCCAAATCCTGGGACAACACTAGCTTTGTTCCTACCGCAAAACTCAGGGCTGCGATCATTAACCCTGCTCGATAGATCAGGACTCCCCGACGATCGGAGTCATCGATCGTGTAGGGTCCGAATTGGCCTTCGTAGACAACGGGTGCGATCGGTTGTGGGTTGTTCATGCTGGTGCTTTATCCCGAATTTCTGACTTGTTTAGGCACAATTGCTCCTAATGCAATCATGCTGCAAGTTGCCGAAAGTCTGTCACTTGAAACAATGTTTATTGAAGGATTTGTTGAAAACAAGTTTTTCAGTGGACGACTTTTCTAAAACTCAAAGGGAGAGACCTTTCCCCCTAATGCTTCTACAATCGTCGTCGTATTGGCAACCATCATCTTGATATAGGAATCGCCATCGCTGCCCTTCGCCCCAATCGAGTCGGAGTAGAGCGATCGAGGAGCGAGTTTTACCCCCGCTTCCTGGGCAACGGTTTGGATGAGGGCTGGATTGATCGTGGTTTCTGCAAAGATGGCAGGAACTTTGGTAGCTTTGATAGACTCCACCAGTCGTTTCACGGTTTGGGCACTGGGTTGTTCTTCTGTGCTGATGCCAATGAGGGTGCCTACAATCTCCAGGGCATAGGCTTGGGCGTAGTATTGAAATGCATCGTGGGTTGTGACAAGTCGCCGTCGATCGGCTGGGATGGTCTGGATTTGCTGCGCGATCCAGGTGTCCAGGCGCTTGAGGTTTGCCATCAGGCGATCGGCGTTTTGGGTGAAGCGATCCCGGTCTTCGGGTTGAACTTCGACTAATTCATCCCGAATGGCAATCACCATCTGAATCACGTTCTCCCCATCTCCCCACACATGGGGATCGGGAACAGTGGCCTGTCCGTTCTTCTGCAATTGCAAAGGCTTGACTACTTCCCCAACTGCCAACTTACGTGCTTTGATCCCGCTTGCGTTGATCAGTTTGATAATTCCTGGCTCCAGATCGTAACCGTTGTACAGAATCACGTCCGCCCCTTCTAAAGCGCGGCTGTCTGCCGGAGCGGGTTCGTACACATGGGGATCAGCCCCTGGTTGCAGGATACTGGTCAAGTCAATTTCATCCTGCCCAATCTGACTGGTCAGATCCGCCAGAATTGTGCTGGTGGCAACAACACGGGGTTTTTCCCCAGGCGATCGATCGGCAGCCGGAGGGGTACTGGTATCCAGCAAATTGCATCCTCCCACCAGCAACAGCAGGAATCCCCCGATAGAGATACGATATATCGCGTCTCCGACCGCCGGAAGGAAGGGAAATCGGGCATAGGGAGGAGAGGAAGTTCTGGCCTGAGTAAGAGCGGAGACTTTCATGGAAAAGTTACGATTGTTTTCATAATCGTTTCATTTTTTACGATATCTTATTTTCATAATCGTTTCATTTTTTAAGAGAACGATCGCCATGAATTCCCGCTCCCCTCATCTGCAAGCCCTGGATCAGACTCCCTGGAAAGGGAATCAAACTGTCCCTGATTTCACGCCAACCCCTTTACAGGTTAGCCACTTGAATGTGCAGTATCGATCGGTCCAGGCTCTCCGAGATGTGAGTTTTACCGTTGAATCGGGACGATTGGTGGGAATCATTGGTCCGAATGGGGCCGGGAAAAGCACCCTCCTGAAGGCGATGCTGGGATTGATTCCGGCCCAGGGGGGAACGGTACAGTATGGCGATCACTCCCTGGCGGAACAACGAAAGCAGGTGGCCTACGTTCCCCAACGATCGCAAATTGATTGGAGCTACCCGGCAACCGTCTGGGATGTGGTGATGATGGGGCGAGTGCGGAAGACAGGGTGGTTCCGGCCTTTCTCATCTGTGAGCCGTCATGGGGCTCTGGATGCGCTGGAACGGGTGGGGATGGCAAACTACTGCGATCGTCCCATTGGGCAACTGTCTGGCGGTCAGCAACAGCGGGTATTTCTGGCCCGATCCCTGGCACAAGAAGCTGATATTTTTTGTTTTGATGAACCCTTTGTGGGGGTGGATCAGAAAACCCAGGCAGTGATCTTTGGGATTTTCCGGGAACTGGCTCAAGCTGGAAAACTGGTGTTGGTGGTCAATCACGATCTGGGGGAATCGATTACCCACTTTGACGATCTGATTCTGCTTAACATGGAACTGATTGCCAGTGGTCCCCGCCCCCATGTCCTGACCTCGGAAAACCTGAATCAAGCGTATGGGGGGCGAGTCGTCTTCTTTGCGGGAGAGGCGGCCTGATGCTCCAAGCTTTTCTCGAACCGCTTCAGTTTGGCTTCATGCAGCGATCGGTGGTGATTGCTGTACTGGTGGGCCTGATTTGTGCGGTGGTTGGCAGTTACTTAATGGTGCAGCGGCTCGCTCTCTTAGGAGATGCAATCAGCCATTCTGTCTTGCCGGGGCTGGCGATTGCCTTTATGATCGGGGCCAACATCTTTATCGGGGCTTTCATTGCGGGGGTGATCAGTACCATGACCATCACCTGGATTCGCACCCGATCGCCGATTAAGGAAGATGCAGCGATGGGAATTGTCTTCTCAGCTTTCTTTGCCCTGGGAATTACGCTGATCACTCGTATCCAGAAAGATAACAAGCTGGATCTCAATCATTTTTTGTTTGGGAATATCCTGAGTGTGACTCCCCGTGAGGTGCTGGATACTGCGTTAATTGCTGCGATCGTGCTGAGTGTCGTTTTTCTACTGTACAAAGAACTTCTGTTTTACACTTTTGATCCCCTGGGGGCTGAGGCGGCGGGCTTGCCTGTCAACCTCCTGAACTTTGGGCTGATGATTTTGATTGCCTTAACGATCGTTGCCAGCATGAAGGCAGTGGGGGTTATTCTTGTCCTGTCCCTGCTGATTACCCCTGCCGCAACGGCTTATTTACTCGTGGGCCAGCTTCATTGGATGATGGTGGTTGGGGCCACCTTGGCGGTTACTGCCAGTATCAGTGGAATGTACCTCAGTTACTTCTATAACCTACCTTCGGGTCCGGCGATTGTATTGGTGGCCTCTGGGTTGTTTCTGTTGGGATTGCTGTTCAGTCCTGCTCATGGGGTTCTGACCCATCCGGGAGGGGGCGATCGGGGAGAATCTGCCCTGTGGCGCGAGTTAAAGTCTTTGTTGAAACGCTAGGTAGCCCGCGATACCTAAAGCTTTAAAGTAGAGATAGTCACTTATCAGATATCAAGAATATTATTTTTTGATAAGAATTAGAGATCACTTGGAAGCTTTTCCAGGCGGCATGTTTTCTAATGGCTTAATTTTTCTTTTTTTGGTGTCAACGATTCGTAATTATAATGGTTGATTCAAATGTCCTTGAACAAGATTAGCCTGCACTCCCCCATCCTCGCGTAGCAGGTGGGGGTTAAGGCATGGCAGTGGAGCGGTAGCAGAATTGCCCATAGAACTAATCATCATTGCCCTGGTTCTCGATGTACTGCTTAAGGATATCCAACGACGCTCCACCGGATGAAACAGCACAATATCCACGCTTCCAGAATACCGGCTTCCAATAGTACGGTTTTAGGAATTCCCTGAACTCTTTACGAATCTCTCGACTGGTAATCGTTTTTAGGGTTTCCGCTAATGCTGATTCTGCAACAGTCGGATGCCGCTCGATGAGTAGATGGATGTGGTCCTTAGTTCCCAAATCTGCTTTGCACTCCAGTAATTCACACCGTTTGGATTCGCACAATTTTGCCAGCATCGTTTTCAACCTGGCCTC
>JANRKG010000189.1:0-11655 GCA_033763635.1 Leptolyngbyaceae cyanobacterium bins.59 | reverse complement strand
TAGGGAGAAGTAGTGATTTCCAGTTGCCCCGACTCCTGCATCTTACGGTGCTGGGGAATGATACGGCGGAGAATTTCCTGTTGTTTCGCGTAAATCTGTTGGCGATCGTCCAGTGTAAAGCCCTTGCCCCGCTTCAGCCACTGCTCGATCTGCGGGTCGTCCCAGAAGAGGGGATCAATCCAGGCCAGGTTGTGCCATGCCAGGAGGTCATCAAATTCCTGAGCGCTCCAGTTTGCCCGACACCAGGCTTCCCCCCGATCCTGCACCTGATGATAGAGTTCCGCATATCGGGGATGGGGTGCGACCAGATGCTGGTAATGGGCATCAAAAAAATGCTGAACAATAAAGCGTTTCTGATCTTCCTCTAACTGGGCAACCGGGGACAGGGTGAGGGCCAGGTAGGGGTCTAGAGCCGTTCCCGCTCCATAATCCTCCAGTTGCAGAATTAGGGAAGGAACCAGATTGACGGTCTGATGGAGGCGGGGATAGCGTTCCAACAGCAGCACCAAATCCAGATAATCCTTGATCCCGTGCAACCGGACCCAGGGCAATCGATAACTACCCGCCACTCTGGAGCGATATAGCGGCTGGTGCTGATGCCAGACAAAGGCAACGTAAAGGGGATGGCTCATGCTTAAAAAAAGATAAATAACGAGGATGGGAGAGAAGCGTGGGATTTGAACAGTCTCTCACCAACTCCTCGCCCATGACTCGGTTAGATGATTTGCTCAACTTCAGCAATTTCTGGAATCATCTCACGCAAACGGCGCTCAATCCCCATTCTCAGGGTCATGGTGGAGCTAGGGCAGGAACCGCAAGCACCCTGTAACCGCAGTTTGACGATCGGCCCTTCAATCTCAACGAGTTCCACATTTCCGCCGTCGGACATGAGGTAAGGGCGCAGTTCATCGAGAACTTTCTCAACGTTGTCAGAAGTCAATTCCATCGTTTGGGTTTGAGACATTGCTTCTTTACCTAATTTTTACAAGTGGGGTTTTGTTTATCCTATCGCTTCCCGAACCGCTCCAGAGTGGCCCGATCGCTTCCTGATCTGTCAGAGTTTTCGATAGATAGGGTCAGGCAAGGGCTGGTTCTAACAGGCGAACCTGGGAAAACTTGAACTCATCGGTCACGGGGGGAGTTTCCGGTTCTTGATGGCGAACGACCTGATGGGTCAGCAGGTAATAGGCCCCGACCTTCTCATAGGTGTTCTCAACCGACATTTCGGACATCAAGCCCTGGGTTTCTGCATTGCGAAAGACGACATCGTAATGGGTGGAAATGTAACCCTGCTCGGTTTTTAAGCTCCCTTTATGATCGATCGTAAAGGCCATCTTGTTCATCACCCGGCTGACCTGGGAGATCTCCCGATCGCGGACCTGATAGTTCGATCCCATCGCGTCCCCCTGCACCAGAATTTCTACCGCGCCTGTAGCATCGGTTTTACCCAGACTAAAGCTGTTTTTGCCGTGAGCTTTTTCAAAAGCAGTGCGCCTCCGGTGGGTGATCACTTCCTGCGTCTGCCGTTGCAGAATCGTCCGAACCTCCTCACCCTCAACATCCGTAACTTCAATCTGAAAGTCAGGAGAGACTTTGATCTTCCCGGTATAGGCTTGATCCCCCTGGCGGAATTCTACAGTGGCAGCATAGCCAGGAAACTGGTCATCCCAGGTATAACGGTTTTCGTAAGCCGCCTTAAAAATTTCGCGGGCATCCGTTAGCTGAGTCATGGTTTCATCATCTCCCATCTGCTTCATGTCCTTTCCTAGTGTGACACGTTCGCAGGGGCATGACAGCCCACTTCTCAACACACGATTGAGTCAGAAGATTGGGTTGAAATCATCAGCGGTTCCTGGTAGAGGGGAATGGTAAAGGTGACGGTTGATCCCAGCCCTTCTCCCATGCTGAAAAAATTCACCTCACCCCCCATCGCTTCTACCAGTTTTTGAGAAATCGCCAACCCCAACCCAGTGCCCCCGTACTGGCGCGTTCGAGATCCGTCAATCTGGCTGAAGGACTGGAAGAGCTTATCCTGTTTGTCGAGGGACACACCGATCCCTGTATCGATGACCCGAATTTCCACCAGTCCCGGAAACTCTTTGTTATGGGCCATCACCTTTTTCTTGATAATTTCTGCACTGATGGTAATGCCCCCTTCGTGGGTGAACTTAATCGCATTACCTACCAGATTCAACATCACCTGAAGCAAGCGCTGGTAGTTCCCTAAGAGAATCACATCATCCCGGGTTGGAGGCATCGAAATTTCAAATGAAAGGCTCTTTTGGGCCGCCTGGGTTGCCGTGAAATCTTCAACATCACTCAACAGTTCTTCCAACCGCACTGGATTGAGGTCCAGTTGCATCTTACCCGCTTCGATCTTGGCAATATCCAGAATGTCATTGATGAGATTCAACAGGTGCAAAGCCGATCGATAGGCTTCTTGAATAAATTCACCCTGTTCCTCCGGATCATCTGCCATCCCATCCATAATCAGCTTCAAAAAGCCGAGCATCCCGTTCAGGGGGGTGCGTAACTCGTGGGAGGTATTTGCCAGGAATTCGCTCTTTAAGCGTGAAGCTTCCTCCGCTTGCTGATGGGCCTCTTCCAACTCCCGGTGTTTAATCACCAAACTGTCATTCACCCGCTGCAATTCCGCTGCCAGGGATTGACTCTCAGCAAACAGGCTCGCGTGGGCGATCGCCGTTCCCACCTGATCCGCCAGTTCTCGCACCAACTCAATTTCTGTGTCGCTCCAAAGATGGGAAGTCTGGTTTTTCTGATAGAGGCAAATCAACCCATTGGGCTGCTCCTGGTAACAGGTGGCTACCACCAACACCGATTGACGACCCATCTCAACCACCTGGGCCGTATTACAGATATTACAGGTGGCAGGATCGGAGAGGGCTGAGAGCAACTGACCGATCGGTTGAGTATCATTCAGGCTGAGAAGAACAGGCCGGAGCAGCGAGAAAGCCTGGTAAAAGGGAGGATGGGCATGAACATCCAGATCTAAACCTAAAGCAGACTGCTCAATCCCTTCTTCGCAATATTCCGCTACTACCCTGACTCGCTTCGTACCTTCCACGCAGGACAAAACAGTACAACGATGAAGATTTAAAGCTTTCCCCAAGCCAATCACCGTCTGCTGCCAGATGGTACTCAGGTCGAGGGTACGGCGAATATTCCAGGCAATCAAAGCCAATAGCCGCTGATAGCGATCGGGATCGGTGGGCACACTAGGCAGGGCAAGGGGGGTCAAGGTTGGCTCTGTCGCACCCCGATTGGTCGCAACCCGTTTTCCCATTACCAGGGCCAGGTCGGGAATTACTCCGGGCATGGCAATGGGACTGACTGTGAGTTCAAAAACCAGATAGTGTTCCCCGCAGCGAAACGGATAGCTGAATTGCTCTGGAGAACCGCAATCTAACACCTGCCGAATACGCTCCAGAAAAGGAGTCACAGCGATCGGCCCAAATGTATCACTGAGCCAACTGCCCACAATTTTTTCGGATTGGATCTCGTACTGTGTTGCCTCCTGCCAGTAGAAAGACAGATATCGCCCCGTTCGATCCTGGGTAAAAACCAGTTCATTCCCCGGTTCCAAAGTCTGGCGCGGCATCGGGGAAGGGCAATGCTCTGAAATGAGCGGCAGCGCTTCAGAATACTGAGAATCTTGCTGGGAGTCGGCCAGTTGGGAATTTACGGGGGTGGTCATGGTCTTGACGTGTTGAATTGAGGAACTACCAATCAACCAATCACAGGCAACACAAGGTAAAGACTAAACAAAATCATGATTAGTCATTCCATTCTCCGCGAGGGGGAACGGGAGGATTCCGCTGCAAGGTTCGGGTTAGATCATCGTCGCGATAGGATTCCCCCTTCAACCATTGACGAATGGCAACCTCAATGACTTTGCTGGGGTCATTGGTCAGATGCTGCAATTGGTCAAGCAGTTCAGAATCGAGGTGAATGGAGATTTCAACCTTATCCGAAGATGGGCGAGGGTGGACAACATGCTCGTTCATAGCCAGTAGTGAGTAAGGAATGGAAGAACACAAGGGAAGGCAAGCTCGACAGGATTCAGCCTGATCACGTCCTGTGAGAGCCGACCCATAACCATTAGTACATCAAGAGCCAGCGCACCATGATAGAAATCAATCAAAAGATCAGGAATTGATAAAAAAGCAAATCGATCATCATCCATCCACCACCCAAAACAAAAACTAGTGGTCAGTCAATCCATGATTGACGGGTAGCCAAAATCCAGGTTGTTGATTGGGGTTGAATTTTGCAGGTCTTCGACCCGTCAAAATTTTCCTGACGGAACCCTAGCCACTGAATCAACCCAATTGAGATGTGCTAATTAGAAATTTTCCGTAGGTAGCTAGTTTTCTGGAATGTTTTTACAGCTATATACCGAATTTTACCCGTTGCCAAGGCGAATACCAGGACACAAATACATAGTTTTCCGTTTTGAAGCATACATTCCTAGTGAAATCAGGAGGTCAGGTCCGTACTTCTACGGAAGAAGCTTTAAAGTTTGCAGTGGGCAGAGGCTTGCAGTCAGAGAGTTACAAGGCACAAGGCACAGGCTGGTGCTCTGCAAAGAAGTGCCCATTTCCAAGTTCTGCCAGGAAACGCCAGGGAAGCGATTAAAATATATGAAGTCTCTCGACCTGAGCGGATACCCGAACGGATACTGTATGACTGACGTGCCCACCTCCCGAATCCGAAATTTTTGCATCATTGCCCACATTGATCACGGTAAGTCCACCCTGGCCGATCGTCTGCTCCAGGAGACGGGTACGGTACAGGCACGGGAAATGAAAGAACAGTTCCTCGACAATATGGACCTGGAGCGGGAACGGGGAATTACGATTAAGCTGCAAGCGGCCCGGATGAACTACCAGGGAAAGGACGGGCAAAGCTATGTCCTGAACCTGATCGATACACCCGGGCACGTTGACTTCTCCTATGAGGTGTCTCGATCGTTAGCGGCTTGTGAAGGGGCATTGCTGGTGGTGGATGCGTCTCAGGGAGTCGAAGCGCAAACCCTGGCGAATGTGTATCTGGCTCTGGAACACGACCTGGAAATTATTCCAGTGCTTAACAAAATTGACCTGCCGGTAGCAGAACCCGAACGAGTCAAGCAGGAAATCGAAGAAATCATCGGGTTAGATTGCAGTGGGGCCATTCTGGCCTCTGCAAAGGAAGGAATTGGGGTTCCGGAGATTCTAGAGTCGATCGTCCACTTGGTCCCCCCCCCGCAGGATACGGTCAAAGACCCCTTGCGGGCACTCATTTTTGATAGCTACTACGATAGTTATCGGGGGGTAATCGTGTATTTCCGGGTGATGGATGGAACCTTGAAGCGGGGCGATCGTATCCGCTTTATGGCCTCTGGTAAGGAATTTCAGATTGACGAACTGGGGGTTCTCTCCCCCACCCAAATTCAGGTAGACGAGCTACACGCGGGCGAAGTGGGCTACCTGGCAGCGGCGATCAAAGCTGTCGTGGATGCCCGCGTTGGAGATACGATTACTCAGGCAGCGGCTCAGGCAGCGGCTCCCCTCCCTGGCTACACCGAAGCCAAACCGATGGTATTCTGCGGCCTATTCCCTACCGATGCAGACCAGTTTGAAGATCTGCGGGAAGCCCTGGAAAAGCTGAAGCTCAATGACGCGGCCCTGAACTATGAGCCAGAGACCTCTACGGCAATGGGATTTGGGTTTCGTTGTGGATTTTTAGGGCTGTTGCACATGGAAATTGTGCAGGAACGGCTAGAGCGAGAGTACAACCTGGATCTGATTATCACCGCCCCTTCCGTAATCTATCGGGTGACAACCCTGAAGGGAGAGGTGGTGTTGGTGGATAACCCCAGCCACCTTCCTGGTCCCCAGGAACGGGAAAAGATGGAAGAACCCTACGTTCAGGTAGATATGATTACCCCTGAAGAATACGTCGGGACGCTGATGGAATTGAGCCAGAATCGGCGTGGGGTCTTCAAAGATATGAAGTATTTAACTCCCGGACGCACCACCCTGATCTATGAAATTCCCCTCGCGGAAGTCGTGACAGACTTTTTTGATCAGATGAAATCTCGATCGCGGGGCTATGCCAGTATGGAGTACCACCTGATCGGCTACCGAGAAAATCCCCTGGTGCGCCTGGATATTCTTGTCAACGGCGATCCCGTAGATGCCCTGGCAACCATTACCCACCGCGACAAAGCCTACGGTGTAGGCCGCTCCCTGGTAGAGAAGCTGAAGGAACTGATCCCCCGTCACCAGTTCAAGATTCCCATTCAGGCTTCGATCGGAAGCAAAGTCATCGCCAGCGAACACATTCCGGCCCTCCGCAAAGATGTACTCGCCAAGTGCTACGGGGGAGACATCAGCCGGAAGCGTAAATTGCTGGACAAACAAGCCAAAGGGAAGAAGCGCATGAAGGCCGTTGGGTCCGTTGATGTGCCCCAGGAAGCATTTATGGCAGTGCTGCGCCTGAACAAGGATTAACCCGACCGATCCTTCTGGCAATCCATCCCAAAACACGCTCTAATAGGAGAGAAGGGTTGGGAGAGTTGCTGTGCCCGCTTACCAGAGCCGATCGCTGAGCTTCATTTCCCAGCAGACACGACGCTTGAGCGATCGGGTGAGCCGCACCCTGCGACAGTTGAAAACCGCTACCGTCTGGGGAGCGCAGATTTTACTGTATCCCGTTTACCTGGGTTTTCAGACGACCCGGTTGGCAGGGCGACAGCTTCAGCAGGAAATTCGCCAAATTCAGTTGGAATTAGAGGCCGTCCGAAACCGTTCCACCCCTAACTCCTCCATGTTCACCTCCCCGCCTGTTTTAGCGGAGCCTGTCCTACCGGAGCCTGTGTTATCTGATCTGGGGGTGCAGAAGATGTTGCACACTCCGACTGACTTATGGACTCAGGCACCCGATGCAGGTGCCCTGGCAATTCGGGGGGTTGCCTGCCGCTTAGACGATCGCCATCTGGTCCTGATTACATCTCAAAATGACCCGCTCGACATCCTGACTTCAGAGCAAGAACAGCAACTTCAGCGGTGGATCATCCAGGAGATTGCCAATTATCATTACCGACAACGATCGCGCCGACTTCAGGAACGACCCTTCACAACTCGACTGCCCCTGCCCAGCGATCGTCCCCAGGTATTTCTACCCGTTCGTCTGTTTCGCCGTGTCATGGCCTGGATGCAGCAAAGTTCCGTTGCCATGACCGTCAACCTGTTTCAGGAAGCCCGAACAGAGACCATTCCCAGTCGGGTCTTCTGGACCCCCCATGATTGTATTGACCTGGAACGCACTGATCCCATCCCCGTTCGTGAACTCGCCTGGGAAGGGGGCTTCCCCCTCCCCAATCAAAGCCCCTATCCGGCTCTGTCCGCCGCTGATCCAGACATCTGGTTGAACCTGAGCGATTTGTTTGACAGTCGCGTTCCCGATCCTGAACCTCAAGTGATTGCAGCCCTTGTACAGGAACAATATCAATCGACTTCGCTTGTAACCCAATTGGAAATCACAACTCAGACGGGCAAGCAGGGAGTGATTCAGCAAGTCCGCCGAACGATTAGCGCAGTCACGGCTTCAAGGGGTAATAGGAGCGGAAAACTGGCGATCGATCCCAACGCTTCCGAACCAAATGGGCCTGAATCTCTCACAATTGCTGTTCCCTCATCTGCCGTTTCGACCGCTGTCACGCCGGATCTGGCTGTCTCCGGTTTGGATGGCGGAGAGGTCGCCCCCACCTGGATTGAGGCAGACGTGCAACTGGTGGGCTACGTTAAACATCCCCTGGAACAGGTGATTGAATGGCTGGATCGGGTGATCACCTGGCTGGAAAATCGGGCCATCGGGCTTTCCCAGCGGTTAGGCCAGTGGATGAGAAGCAATCGTTCCGACCGCTAAAAACTGCCCACCATTCCGATATCATCATTAGAGACGCTTATTTTAAGAGGGCTTGAGATGCTTACACTCAAAATTACGGTTTATATTGTGGTTGCTTTCTTCGTCAGCCTGTTCATCTTTGGTTTCCTGTCAAATGACCCTGCCCGGAACCCCAAGCGTCGGGACTTGGAATAATTTTTCCTGACTTGTCCTTCAAACGTGGGTGGTTCAGCATCGCCCACGTTTTTTTGAGGGAGCTAGGTGATGGATAGAACGCCTGGTAAGCTAACAATTTGGACGTTCTAGATGGGGGTAGAGTGATGATGAACAACTTAAAGCGAGTCAGGAACGGGGCATTTAGGCTGATCGTCATCGTCGGAAGGAATGTTTAACCCCTATGCCCCAATTGCCGCCACCGCCCCAACCGATTCCCATTCTCTATCCCATTCGTCTCCAACCCACCACCGTCTCTTCTCCTGCCGTCGAGCGTTCAGCAGTTTTGGGAGTTGCGAAGCCGACGGTTTCCAGTTCTGTCGATGGCTCACCTCAACGCGCACCAGCCCAGCCTAAACAAGCACTTTCACAAGCGATTAATGATAGTTTGCTCAAACTGTCTCCCCCCGAAGATTTCGCTCCTGAACCATCGACCCTTTCCTCCACAAATGGGGCTGAGGCTCTGGGAAATCCCCTGGAGCGGACCCTCTCCTCTTCTGGTTCTGAAGGCTCTCTGCTAGCTTCTGCCGTTGCTCAGGCTCCTACGCTGGTGATTCCTGGAGATGAGGCCAATCAGACTGAACCGGAACCGATCGAACTCAAGGCCGATCGCCAGGATTTTGACGAAGCCCAGCGAATTTTCACTGCCGAGGGTAATGTCTCCATGCTATTTCGGGGTGCCCTGCTCCAGGCCGATCGCCTCCAGGTCAACTTGAGAAACCGTCTGGCGGCAGCAGAAGGGAACGTCAGCCTAACACGGGGGGATCAAGTTCTCCAGGGCCAACGGTTTGAGTACAACTTTGTCCAGGGCAATGGCACCATCTTTAATGCGAAAGGCGAAATTAATAACCAAACAACAGAGCGAGATTTTGCCTCCGATGTGACAACGGGGATTACCACCCGATCTGCGGGGGAGCGGATTCAGGCGGGCCAACCCCAGCAAGTAACCAGTCCGGGGCAGATTACCCTGACCGTTGGGGCAGGACGGGATGCACCTGCGACCCAATCCGGGGGAGATGTACGTCGCATCCGCTACGAAGCCGAGCGGATTGACTTCACAGCAGAAGGGTGGGTCGCCCAAAATGTGCGGATCACGAACGATCCCTTTTCCCCACCCGAACTGGAGTTGCGGGCCGATCGCGCCCAACTCACCCAAATTTCCCCAACCGAAAGTTTGCTGGAAACCTCCCAACCTCGCCTCGTGTTGGATCAGACCTTTGCCATACCCTCCCCGCGATCGAGCGCCATTATCGGACGACGACCCAGAGGTTCAGGAATTTTGCAATTTGGGTATGACGGCTCTGAACGGGGTGGGTTGTTTGTCGAACAAACCTTTGAACCGATTCCAGGAGAACGGCTACAACTGACCATCACACCCCAGATTTTTATTCAAAAGCTGGCCCAGGAAGGAAGTTTTACCAGTCCCTCTTCCTACGGAGTGCGGGGGGAATTGAATTATATTTTGGGGGAACAGACCTCAATCCGCGGATCAGCAATTTTTAACAGTCTGGACCTGACCCAGATTGAAACCCGTCTGCGAGCCAGCCTGCGGGTGAGGCAGATGATTGGCACCCACGCTCTTGCTGTGGAGTATAGTTACCGCGATCGTCTGTTCAATGGTTCGCTAGGGTTTCAGGATGTGCAAAGTAGCCTGGGGGCCGTCCTGACTTCTCCTGTGATTCCCTTGGGGGATACGGGGATTAACCTCAGCTATCAAGCGGGTGCCCAATATATCAATGCTACGACCGATCGCTCCCAACTGTTGCGACCCAACCGCACCAACGATCGGGTGTTTCTCAGCCGCTTTCAGGGCAGTTTTGACCTCAGTAAAGGCTTTACCTTGTGGCAGGGGCAAGCACTCCCGGCAACAGCAACGGAGGGACTGCGGTACTCTCCCGTACCTGTGGTTCCCTATCTCGGCCTCTTTACAGGCATTCGGGGGGTGAGTAGCTTCTACACCAGTGGGGACAGTCAGCAAACCTTGACAGGCAGCCTTACCCTGCAAGGCCAACTTGGCAATTTCTCCAGACCCTTTTTTGACTACACAGCCTTCAACATCGGCTATTCCCAAACCCTGATTTCTGGCATTTCGCCTTTTCTGTTCGATCGCACCGTAGACACCCGAACGCTCACAGGCGGCTTTATGCAACAGATCTATGGGCCGTTTCGATTTGGAATTCAAACGAACTTCAACCTGGATACAGGCAAGGAAATCAGTACAGAATACATCGTGGAATATGCCCGTCGGACCTATGCTGTTAATTTGCGGTATAATCCCGTGCTGCAAGTCGGTATTTTAGGCTTACGTATTAGTGACTTTAACTGGACGGGTGACACGGAACCCTTCGCGGGAACTGGAATTCGGTTTGTTCAGACAGGGGTACGCCAAGAGAACGAGTAGAAGGGGCAGATTTGAGAATCTGAGATTTGTTGGCAGAATAGGAGAAAGGGAATTTATTCTACTCCTAAAATTTACTTCTAACCCATGACCGATCGCTGAGGAGATTAGACCTCTGCTGAAAAACTCAACCACTGACCATGCAATTTACCTCCTGACCCACTATGGCTTTGACCTGCAAGGTTACTCTGCCGAACGTCTGGTGAATCATTGGAGCGAGGTTTATCCAGTGCCTTGGATTCGCCCAGCAGTGATTGAAGCGCTCTATCAAGGGCGGTACAAAGCCATCTCAGTGACCCAATTGCTGACGTTCTGGCAGCGACGAGAACAACCGCTCTGCCACTTTTCCCATGAATTTGAACGCATTATCTGTAGTGCCCTGCCCAAAACTGCGTTCAACCCCACTCCGGGCTTATGTCCTCCTTCAGAGCCGATCGCTGAAATCCACCTGTCGGAGCCTGTGTCCAACCACCAGACTTCTGAGGAAGTCCCTGCAATTTCCCATCCGCCGACCCCTGCTGTCGGGCCATCTCTGGAAGCCCAAACGGCCCAACTGGAGCGGTTACGTGCGCTCATTGAACGGTTTGCATCAGGGAAACACCCTTCGTCCGCTTCCGCACCAGAAACACCCCTCCCTTTCCGTCAGACCTGGAACCGGGAGGATGTTCAGCTTCAAGATAACGTTGTCGAGGAGAACGGACCCACTGCTTATAGCGAAGCGCATGTCCTGGATACGCAAGAGCCAGCTTCGCGTCAATCTTTAGAGAGCATCAATGCCCCCGATTTTCTAGAGGATGCGACTTCCCTTCCTCCCCTCGATCCGCCTCCTTTCGCAGAAGCGCCTCCACCCGTCGTAGAACAGTATTCAGAACCCCAGGCGTATACGTCCGATTTCTGGCTTTCCCCAGAATCCGAACCCCCTGCAAACCACCCCATCCATCAATTTATTCCGGCTTCCAGTCCGGGAGAGGGGTATGACAAGTTGCGGTCGGTCATCCGAGGCATGGGTTAACTTTGCCTTGAGCCAGCATCCATCGTTAGGGATTGGCTAGGGATTGGCAAATTGATAAAGTACCAGTCACCGGGCTTCAGCTTCGTTCAGCCTTCGATCTTTCGCGGGTTGAGCGAAGTCG
>JANRKG010000188.1:0-16191 GCA_033763635.1 Leptolyngbyaceae cyanobacterium bins.59 | reverse complement strand
CGATCGCAGGTGTGAAGAACTGACCCAACTCACTACGCTGTTTCAAGTTTAATTTCGAGGAGTAGTAGACTCTGGCGATATCAGCAGAATCAGTAAGGAACGTTGCCATTTGGTCATTTAGTAGCAGTGATGAATCGATACCATAGAGATGCTTTCCAGTACACTTAACAAATCAACCTCATGATTAACACAAACTCTGCCCAGAGCGTGATTTAGTCGGTTCCCAGAATACCGTAAAACATAGGATGTTAAATCTTTTAGTGGAGATTGTATTCTATGAAGCTAAATAATTGCTTGAAACAATTATCCGTATTGGGAAATTGGGTGACTAAAGTTCTGCTTTCTTTAGTGGCGATCGCCTTAATGTGGCAGGGTTCGTTTTTTGTGAACACCACTGCAATGGCTGCTCCATCGACAGTGTTGGCAACGTCTGGGGCAAATCAAGCGAAAGGGGCAGCGGATGAAGTTCGCAACCGTTCCAAAGACTTGATTCAAGATACCAAGCAAAAAGTTGAAAAAACGGCTGAAAGAAATGCTTCTAAAGTCGATCAAGCAGACGACGAAGGTAGCTTTGTAGAACGGAAAGCCCAACGGGACCAGGCTCGTATTAAGAAACGGGCTGAGGAAGATGCGGCTCGCACGGAAAAGGCCGTAGACAAGTCAATGAATGCCGTCAAAGGTGCGGTTGAGAATATTAAGGATGCTTTCACCCCTTAAACGTCTATCCCACTAACCGGGAAGTACATTGCCAGTGTAGATAACAAAATCTAAAAACAAATAGCCCTAAGCAATCTGCTCAGGGCTAACTTGTTAAAGGTGCTAGCTTTATAAATTGCCAGCGGTATTAAAACTGAACTTTTCGTTTTTCTATAAGACTATAATGCCTCAGTGAATTCCCTAATACCAGGGGGAAACTCCCCATTTTATTACGCTCTTTTCTGGGTAACTTCTTTAGGATCTCTTAAGATTCCGTTGCGGGTTCCCAGATTTGACTCTGTGTAACCCATCCTCATGGGCACCAGCGATCGTATTCAGGAAGGCATTTTCAGCCTATCGGGAAGCTAAACGAGTGAGTTTACAGAGGAAAGGAAGCATGAAAGGATTAGCCGGAAAAACAGCCCTGATTACGGGGGCAAGTTCAGGAATTGGTCAAGCAATCGCGATTCGTCTTGCCCAGGAAGGGTGCAACATTGCAATTAACTATCGCAAAAGCCCTGAAGGAGCAGAGGAAACGGAAGATCTGGCAATGCAAAATGCCTGTGGGCAAATCGAAGGATGTGGGGTGCAATCCTTACTGATTCAGGGAGATGTTTCTCAAGAAGAAGACATTGTGCAAATGGTGAATGCGGTTATCGAGAAATTTGGGAAGTTGGATATCCTAATTAACAATGCTGGAATCCAGACAGAACGAGCTTCTCATGAAATTTCTGCCGATGAATTCGATCGCGTCATTACTGTGAACTTACGGGGTGCGTACCTCTGTGCGCGAGAAACCATCAAGCACCTGTTAAACCAAAACCGTCCCGGTGTCATTATTAATATCTCTAGCGTTCACGAAATTATTCCTCGTCCCATGTATATCAGTTATTCCATCAGCAAAGGCGGGATGGGAAACCTGACCAGAACGTTAGCGCTTGAGTATGCCAATCGGGGAATTCGCGTGAATGCGGTCGCTCCGGGGGCGACCGTCACCCCCATTAATGAATCCTGGACAGATGACCCACAACAGCGATCGATCGTGGAAAGCCACATCCCCATGGGCCGTACAGGTACCTCTGAGGAAATGGCCGCCGCAGTTGCGTTTCTGGTGTCCGATGAAGCGACGTACATTACGGGACAAACTTTATATATTGATGGTGGACTGAGCCTCTACGCCGACTTCCGAGAAGCCTGGTCCGCCTGAAGCTACAGAAAATCATCTTTGACCTCTGGGAAAAGCAGGAAAACCTCTATCTCGTAACAGTTTTTGCCTCTTATCCAATCCTCGACTGTTGCAAATTACCGGGATAGGAAGCAAGGGTTTCGGGATGGAAAGGGCAGGGAGGAATGGCAGAATTGGGCACATCTCCCACCCGGATATCCAATTCCCAGTTGTTCCCAAAAAATCCGGCTCCGATCGGTTGACTGGATGCGGCGATCGTCACTCCCGTTAGGGCATGCAGACGGTGGAGGAGGGCGGCCCCCACCTTTCCTGTTGCCACGTTACAACTATAGAGGGAAATGGAGCAGGGAACAGCGTGATGGGAGGTGGCAAAGAACCAACTCATCAATTGCAGATCATAGGCATCGATCGTACTCAGGCTCAATTGAGTATTGCCCAGGTAGAGGCATCCCGGTGTGCCATGAGCAATGATGTGCAAGTGGGCGATATCCCAGTATTGGTGCATGGCTTCTGTAATTTGCTCAATTCCATCCCGTTTCTGGTCAAGAATTAGAACTTCGATATCTTCAATCAAACCGTTCAGCAGATGGGAAAGGTTCTCTACCCCTCCATCCACCACCACCAGGGTTGGGGCGATGGTAGCGGGTGCAACGGGCAAAAGGGAAAAGTCAGCACTGAAGATCGTTGGGGGCTTCATAAAAGTACGCTGCTGTCGGTGGATGGTTGCCACTCAGGCTAAGGGAGTGAATGGACCCCATCCGAATGGCTTGCTAACAGTTTCCCTGAACGCCCACCTGATGTCGATGCACAGAATTTACGGGTGTTTTTGTGAAAATTCTGGTGAAATTCTGTAAAAGTTCGTGATTTCTTCGATCGTGATTCCGGCAACTTCCGCTAAAATATTGACCCAAAATGATGATGCAGCACCTCCCGATCGAAGTTTCTATCTGTGACATTGCCCCTGAGAAAACTGGCATCTGGCAAGCGATTCCAAGTCCCTGTGGAGTGGTGGGAACGATGGCTGATCTCTGTTATCGGGTCATTGCTCCCGATAACGAGGAATTGGGGTTGATTGAATGGTGGAATGGAGATCTGGTGTATTTTGTCTCCAGTCAATCGCTTCAACTTCCCCGCGTCCGACGACAAACGATCGAAGAATGTATTCTGTATCTTGCTCAGATGTGGGTTAAACAAACCGTTTGAAAGCAGCCAGGGGGACTCCTGGAAACTATTTCTCAATTCGTTTCATCATAAAGAATGAGAAGATAGCGTAGGTCCAGATTGAAGAAAAGACCCCCTTAAGAGCAAAGCGGTTTTTCCATCTAAATTACCCGTCGCTGGAAGACCCTGCCGTTCCTGAAAGGATCGGAGCGGTGAACTCACCTTTTCCCCAGGCTGACTCTTAAAGCCTGAACGATCGAGATAATTCACAACTTCTGCATCATTCAGATCAAGGTCATTGGGACGAAAAATCGGGACGTACTCTTGTCGCCAAACCCGCGCAAATTGCTGACGATTTAACCGATAAATTCTGCCATTAGCGGGATCGGCGATCGTCGCCCGTTCCTGATCCAATGCCAACAACGTCACCGCATGGGGAAGCCGATGCACTCCCGCCAATAACCAGACAGCAAGAATTCCAGGGCGATTGATCTGCTGCATCTGTTCCCAGGTCGGTTTTAATTCCAGACCATCAAATCCCAGCGATCGAGCTGCAATAATTAACTGAGGCATCGACGTTCCTAATCGACTGGTTCCGGCCAACCGTGCCACTTCTGATTCAGTGGCATCCAGCCCCCAGCGGCGTAATAGGGTTGCAAGAGCCGCTGGCGCACAGCTACTACTGGAAGTCTGGCGGAACACACCATTCGGTCTGAGATTGTTGTCTAATTCTGCATGGATGGGGGCCAGAAAATACACCTCGGCAGCACTGAACCCACCCACCCCCAGCAAGCCAATGAGCAGGACTGCGATCACTTGCGATCGTGCTGTTTTCCAACTAATTGTAAAGGCAACTCCCGCAATTCCTATTAAGAGAATGCGCATTAACGTCAGACTCACGCGCATGCCATAGAACCGCCACTCGATCGGCAGAATGGGTAATTGCGGGATGTTTAATGAAATCACAATCAAAAAAACATACAGCCCTAGAAAGAGAAAAGCCAGCCCATGATGCCCCTTAAACAAATCCTGGGCTGTGGCTCCTTGACGCAGCAAAACATGCCCCAGCCGCATCCCGGCCCAAAACAGGATGCTTCCCAGGAGGAGCGTTGCCCCGATTTCTAAGGTGATGAGACCATCAAATGGGATTGAAAAAAGGTGATTCGTCATTTAACCCATACCCAAATTCTTCCAGGTTTTGTCGCTCATTACTCCCCTGCGCCACTCGATCGCGATCGGGCGAGGGATTCTCTTGAAAGGGATCGGTTTGGAAGCTCTATGAATGCATATTTTAGCGTTAGGAGGCTTTGCGATCGTGTTAGTATCGCAGCGATCGGTTCCGGTGATCTATGATGTTCTTCCCCCGCCTCTTTCCCTGTTTTCTCGTATTGTCTGGCCTTGGAGCTGCTCCTGCCCTGGCCCTCACTGCTGCTACGGTAGTGAGTGTGGGGGATGGGGATACGTTTCGGGCACAGCGGGGCGATCGGTTGCTGACGATTCGGATTGCCTGTGTGGATGCGCCCGAACTGCGGCAACAACCCTATGGGCTGCAATCTGCCGATCGTCTCAAGCAACTATTGCCCAGGGGAGCTACCGTACAACTGCGGGAAGTGGAACTGGACCGCAATGGTCGCACGGTGGCAGAAGTTTTTCGCAACAAGCAGTCGATCGGGTTGCAGATGGTAAAGGAAGGTCATGCGGTTGTGTACCCTCAGTACCTCGAAAACTGCGCCGATACCCAACAGCAGTACCAGGCCGCTGAAGCCCAGGCTAAGCGGGCACGGTTGAACTTCTGGAAACAGGCCCGTCCCCTGATGCCCTGGGACTTCCGACGGGGAGGGACAGAAACCGCAACCCCCAGCACTACACCGCGATCTAATTGCAGCCCTGCCTATCCGGATGTGTGCATTCCCCCTGCTCCCCCCGATCTGGACTGCAACCAGATCTCATTTCGTCGCTTCCGGGTATTGCCCCCCGATCCGCATAATTTTGATGGCGATCGGAATGGAATCGGTTGCGAACGATGAGCCACCCGAACCTTAACGGGATTGAATCAATTGTTGAAACCTTACAAGTGCTTGCCGCTGCCGTTCTCCAGCAACCCAGGTAAAATCATTGTGGTCTGCCTCTGCAATCCAAAGGGACATTTTGGGTTCTGGTGCTGCTTTATAAAGTGCTTGGCTGTGGGAGAAAGGAATGACCTGATCCAGTTGTCCATGCATGATGAGAACGGGACAACGAATCTTAGCGATTTTGCTGAGATTGGCAAACCGATCGAAGGGCAACAACGGAAACGGAACCACCACTCGAAACGTAGAGGTGAAGGTACTTTCTAAAACCAGCCCTCCCAATGAATGACGAGTTGCCAATTCCACTGCCGAACCTCCCCCCACCGATCGCCCATACACAATAATTTGCTTAGAGGGAATCTTGAGTTGTTCGATGAGGTAGGCATAGGCTACTTCCGCATCTTGATAGGCATTCTGTTCACTGGGGCGACCGTCGCTCGTGCCATAGCCCCGGTAATCGTAAGCAAAAATGCTAAATCCCCATTCCCGCAAGCGATTTAAGACCGGACGAATATCCCCCAAATCTTCTGCATTGCCATGAATATAGAGCAGGGTGAAGGGGGCTTGCGAATTCGGTAGATAAATGGCTGAAATTTTTTCGGCTGGGGTGACAGGAATTTTCAGAATCTCTGGAGTGTCTTGATAGCTTGCGGGTTGGGGCAGAAAGATCAGGCTATCTGCCCGAAAAAAGACGTAGACTCCAAAGCAAAAATAAATCAACAGGATCGAGAGGGCAAACCGTTTCCAACTGAGATCCCCAATGAGTAGTTTTTTGATGAGTGGTCGTTGGAACATCACAGTGTTTTAGCAAGTGTTTTAGCGAAATATTTCTGCTGACACCAGTAAACATCAGGCCATGATGAACTTGCGAATTTGATCCGCCATCTTTAGACTTGCCCCATCCGTTGTGACAATCTCGACTTGTTCAGGGCTGTTCGCCCCTAACCCTAACTCGATCGCCCGTTGAATTTGCTCTAGTTTCCACACTGAACCCTGAGCCACAGCAGTGGTCGTTCCCAAAGATCGGAGAATGCCGATCGCCACTACATCAACGGCGACGCGATCGGTCCCCGCCAGAATCACCCCTGGTTTGGCGACATCTCCGGCATCCGGTCCCCCATTTACAAAAGCTTCCACCCCATCCAACAACACCAACGCAGGTTGATAGGCTTTGTTGATCTCGGCAATCATCCGCCGTTGATGGGGGGAGGAATGCAACTCACCCATATAGTTGTAGGAATCTCCTGGCACGTATTTCGCCACCAGACCAACCGTGTTTTTGAGGGAAAGGGTAAAGTGTCCCCCGAAGCGATGGGTTTTGAGGCAGCAGGTATTAATCACGGCTCCCGACTGGAGGGCAGGACGGGCAAAGGCAAACCCTTTTGACCAGTGCGTTCCTTCCGCTGGGAAATACTGCCAGTCTTCCCGCTTCAGTTCATTCAGGACGATCGCCTTCAATCCATAGCGGTCTGCCAGTTGAAACACCCCCTTCTGTTGCATTGCCTGTCGCGTGTCCGCCATCCCCGATCGATCCCCAATGGTGATCTGTCCGGCTTTCGCGTTCTGGAGTTCCTGAATCAGGGCTTCGAGGAGGGGGGTATCCGTGGCGGCAGGGGCGGGATCGGCAGTATTGTAATTCGGCTTTAGAAATATGGTCTGTCCGCTGATCCCCGTAGGCTGGAGCAGGTCGATCACTTTGCGAGTTCCCGCCACCCGATCGTCACTCCGCACCAGCACCACCCGACTCATGCCGGATTGGGCAGCGGTGGTGGCAGCGGCAGGGGTTACGGGGTTTGCTGGAGTCGTTTCGGACGGGGGAGCCTGGTCAATGGAGTGGGTGGCAGCGTTACAGGCCACTGAGAAAGCTGTGCTACCTGCGGCCAGTCCGGCAAGCTGTAGAAGTTTGCGTCTGCTGTAGTTGTTTTGGGAATTTGAAGAAGACATGGGCTAACCTGAGAGTTCCATTCTAGCCGTGCCCCTACATTTTAACGATCGCCCCTTTCGCCCGTGGGTTGCGGCTGCGCTCAACCCATCCCAATTCCAAAACTTTCGTGACCAGGGTAGGATGTTGTCGCCCGCTCAAACTGATGTCTCTTCATCCCTGATTCCCATCTACCCATGACTGCACCCCTCCCCCTGATTGCCCGTGCCCAAACCCATCTCGATCAAGTCGCAATCATCGCCCCCGAAGGTCGGTTCACCTACCGATCGTTACTCCAGGCTTCGGGGCAGGTGGCAACGGGGTTGCTTCAAGAGCAGCCAGATTTACAGGAACAGCGAGTTGCGTTTCTGGTGCCCTCCGGGTTTCGGTATGTGGCAACTCAGTGGGGGATTTGGCGGGCCGGAGGCATCGCAGTTCCCCTCTGTGTGTCCCATCCGCGCCCGGAATTGGAGTATGTGATTGCCGATTCGGGAGCCACGATCGTCGTAGCCGATCCCCGCTTTGAGCCTCTGTTGCGCCCGATCGCCGAGGAACGGGGGTTGCGCTTCCTGCTGACCACCGATCCCCTGCCTCCAGAACGGCAAACCCTGCCAGCAGTCGCCCCCTCCCGCCGAGCCATGATTCTCTACACCAGTGGCACGACAGGCAAACCGAAAGGGGTGGTGACAACCCATCAGATCCTTCAGGCGCAGGTGGAAACCCTGGTGACAGCCTGGGAGTGGACAAGCGAAGACCGAATTTTGCATGTGCTACCCCTCCATCACATTCATGGAATCGTGAACGTGCTCACCTGTTCCCTGTGGGTCGGGGCCACCTGCCAGATGATTCACAAATTCGATGTTCAGATTGTATGGGAGCAGATTTGCGAAGGAAGCCTGACCCTGTTGATGGCAGTTCCCACCATTTATGTGAAGCTGATCGCTGCCTGGGAAGCGTCTTCTCCGGAACGACAACACCAGATGACAAATGGGTGTGCCAACATGCGGCTGATGGTGTCCGGTTCTGCTGCCCTGCCTGTCCAGGTGTTAGAAACCTGGCAGAAAATCAGCACCCATTTTCTGCTGGAACGCTACGGCATGACGGAAATTGGCATGGCCCTGTCCAATCCCCTACATGGGCAGCGCTGTGCGGGAAAGGTTGGTCAGCCGTTACCGGGGGTGGAAGTGCGCCTGGTGGATGAGCAGGGTACGATCGTCCCCTCAAGCACACCGGGAGAAATCCAGGTGAAGGGTCCGGGGGTGTTTCTGGAATACTGGCAACGCCCGGAAGCGACGGAACAGGCATTTCGAGACGGTTGGTTCTGTACGGGAGATCTGGCGATCGTCGAGGAGAACGCTTATCGAATTCTGGGCCGTATTAGTGTGGACATTATCAAAACCGGAGGCTATAAGGTATCTGCCCTCGAAATTGAGGAAGCCCTGCGGGAACATCCCGAAATCCAGGATTGTGCGGTGGTGGGGGTAGAGGACTTGGAGTGGGGAGAACGGGTTTGTGCAGCGATCGTCTTGCGATCGGGCAGTTCCCTGACGGAAGCCAGCTTGCGGGAATGGGGAAAAGCGAGATTGGCAAACTACAAAGTTCCCACCCGCATTCAAATCATGGCGGACCTTCCCCGCAATGCAATGGGTAAGGTAACGAAACCTGCGATCGTGCGGCAGTTCTTGGAATATCTGAGTTAATGGGTAGAAGGATGAACTGTTGATGTCGCAGGCTGTTCCGCTTCCCAGTGACTCAGGATAATCGCATTCGTACTATTTCCTACCACATTCAAAACAGTCTTGATACCATCCGTAAGCCGCTCGATTCCAGCAACGACTGCAATTCCTTCCAGGGGTAACCCGGCGGCTGATAACACGGTTGCCATCGTAATCAAGGCTGACCCCGGAACCCCAGGGGTACTGAATGACACTAACAAACTGCTGAGGGCGATCGCGCCTAACAAAGACGGGGTAATAGCAACATGATAGATCTGGGCAATAAACAAAGCATTAAATCCTTGCAGAATCGCTGATCCATCCCGTTTGAGTGCTGTTCCTAAGGGAATGGCAAAACTGCTGATATCTTCCCGCAACCCATAGTTTTCTTGAATATTTTGCAGAACAATGGGAAGGGCTGCATTAGAACTGGCAGTGCCAAAAGCCAGGGAGAGAGCGGGAGCCAGACTTTGATAGAATTTTCCTGGTTTCGCATTCAGGAAAAACAACACGCCTGTATAGAACCCGATCATGATAAACGTGGCAATGAATAAACCCATCACGTAAAGCAACAGCCGTGCAATGATCGCGAGTCCCTGGGTGGCAATCACCGTACTGATCAAGGCAAATACGCCAACGGGAGCCGCATAGAGAATGATGGAAAGCACTTTTTCACTAATGACATAGATGCTTTCGAGCAGGTCGAGGAAGGGTTGGGCTTTTTCCCGCGCCATCTGAATGCCAATTCCCAATAAAATCGCTGAGACAATGATTTGCAGCAGGTTTGCGGTGCTAAGGGCTTCTAAGGGATTGGTGGGAATCAAACTGACCAACCAGGACACCATTGAAGGGGTTTCAAGGGTTGTGATTGTGTCAGAGAGTTGGAAACCTTCAATTCCGGCTCCCGGTTGCAGGAGGGCAGCGGTGAGCAGTCCCAGGCAGAGGGCGATCGCACTGGTCAGCAGATAACTGGTCATCAGCTTCACCACGTAGCGCCCAACCTGCCCTGCACTTTGAATGCGCGTTAATCCTAAAATCAAAGAAGAAAAGACGATCGGCACAACTACAAACTGAATGAGCCGCAGAAACGCATCCCCTAACGGGGTAAGTAGATACATTGTCAGAGGGGCAACACTGGTAGGAAAGGTCGTGTTCAGCAGGGTTCCAAACAGGATACCTACACCGAGGGCAGCCAGAATGATGGTAGAAAGGGTCATGAATCGGTGGGTGCAGAAGTGAAATTGCTCAAATCTTAGGGCAGTTTACGGGATTTCTCTACCCAATTGTTTGCAGGCTAGAGATTTAGGGAGATAGGGAATGGATATCAAATCATCGGTTTTCATTGCGACCAGTTTGGATGGATATATTGCCAGACCAGACGGCAGGATTGATTGGTTAGAGCAGGCGAATGAACGGGTTCCAGAGGATGAAGACTTTGGTTATGGCGATTTTATTGCCTCTGTAGACGTTCTAGTTATGGGTAGAAATAGTTTTGAGAAAGTGTTGTCCTTTGAGGATTGGCCCTACGGGTTGAAACCTGTTGTTGTCCTCAGTCGCAGTTCCATTTCGATTCCTCCCGCCCTTTCCCAGACGGTTTCTGTGTCCTCCGAGGCTCCCCAGGATCTCGTTGCCCGACTGGCAGAAACGGGGGCAAAGCATTTGTATATCGACGGAGGACTGGTAATTCAGAGTTTTCTTCAGGAAGGGCTGATCGACGACCTGATAATCACCGTCATTCCCATTCTTTTAGGAACTGGCAAACCCCTGTTTGGAACCCTCCCTCAGGATGTCCCGCTCCTTCATCTGGCAACAAAAGCTTATGAATTCGGGTTTGTGCAGAATCAGTACCGTGTTAGTAAAAATATTTGAGTCTTAAAAAATCCCCTCCTGGGAGGGGTGCCCGAAGGGCGGGGTGGGTTAGGGGGACAGGCAACTCACATTATCCTTTGAGGACTGCTTTTGCAAACGCTAAACCCACCCCTACCCCTCCCAGGAGGGGATTCAAGAAGATCTGTATACTCAGTCGTCTGAGATGGGATGGGAGATGAGATCAGAAGAGGTTTGATGAAAACTCAACACTGACATCGACTGAAAAAGATCTGTGAAATCGAATACTTTCACTGTTTTGAGGGCTGTGGTAGGGTTAGCCCGTAATCAGGAAAGGGTAGGAATGTCATGACTCAGAACATGGTTGGTACGATCGCCTCCCTCTTTCGCTACCCCGTCAAATCCATGTTGGGGGAATCTCTGGAAGCGGTAGAGGTGACAGCACAGGGGATTTTGGGTGATCGGGCCTATGCATTGTGGGATCAGGAAACGCAGCGGATTGCCAGTGCGAAAAATCCCAAAAAATGGGCGAAACTTCTGAACTTTCAGGCCATGTTTACTGATACCCCTCGATCGCACCAGTCAATGCCCTCCGTGCAGTTCGTTCTCCCCGATGGCACGGTGGAAACCAGTGATGCCAGTAACATTGATGCCACGCTTTCGGAGGCGGTTGGACGGGAAGTGCAGTTACTCTCTTCCGTTCCCGAACAGCCCAGCCTCGACCAGTATTGGCCCGATGTGGCTGAAACAGCTTATCAGGATACCATTACCCAACTGTTCATGCCCCCCGGCACTTTCTTTGATTCCTGCCCCATCCATGCCATTACGACTGCAACTCTGACTCGATTGCAAGAACTGTACCCAGAAGGACAGTTTGAACCCTGCCGCTTTCGTCCCAATCTCCTGATTCAACCTGCTACGTCTGACATTGCCTTTCTCGAAGATGCCTGGGTGGGTGGGGTGTTGGCGATCGGCGATCAGGTGCGGTTGAAGATTGACACTGCCTGTCCCCGTTGTGTGGTGACAACTCTGGCCCAATCCGGCTTACCCGATGATTTGAACATCCTGCGAACCGCTGCGAAGCATAATAACGTGATCGCCGGAATTCGAGCTTCGGTCTTGCAACCGGGTTTGATTCGCTGCAATGATCCGATCTTTCTGGAGCAACCTACTTGACGGATTGGCTGGTTACTAACTGAGAAACCACTCGCAGAAGTTGCAACGGTTCAATCGGTTTCGGAACGTGCATTTGAAATCCTGCTTTGAGTGCCTCCTGGCGATCGTCCCCGCGCACATAGGCTGTCAACGCCGCAGCGGGCACCTGTCCCCCCCGTTCTGGAGGCAACGCCCGAATTTTTTGGATGAGGGCGTACCCATTCTCCTCAGGCATCCCAATATCACTCAGCACCACATCCGGGGGCTGTTCTTGAAACAGGGAAAAGGCTTCGGGAACAGAGGCCGCTGCTGCAACCCTGGCCCCAAACTGCTCCAGGGCGATCGTCAAAAATTCCCGTGTATCTACCTCATCATCCACAACTAAGATCCGAACCTCTTCCAGGGAGGCTGAATTCCCTATCAGGGTGGGGGCAGCATTGCTAGAAGATTCGGTACGCTCTTTCGATAAGAGAGGCAGTTCGACGATAAAGGTGGTACCCTGCCCTTCTCCCGCACTTTCGGCCCAGATGGTGCCCCCGTGCAACTCTACCAGGCTCCGCACGATCGCTAGCCCCAGCCCTAAACCGCCCTGGGTACGGGTCGTGGTTGAGTCTGCTTGCCGGAAGCGATCGAAAACATGGGGCAGGAATGCTGCACTGATACCAATTCCTGTATCGGTGACTTGAATTTGAGCATGGGCACCAACCCGATAGAGTCGAATCTCAACTCGCCCACCGGAAGCCGTAAATTTGACCGCATTCGAGAGCAGGTTCCAAATGATTTGCTGGAGGCGATCGGAATCCCCGGATACGAGGCTAATATTGGGGTCCAGTTGGGAGAACAGTTGAATTAATTTTGCTTCGGCGGTGGGTCGCACCGTATCCAGGGATGCCTGCACAATGGGGAGCAGGTCAACTGGGCGCAAGTTAAGGCGAACTGTGCCCCGAATAATGCGGGAAATGTCAAGCAAATCTTCGATCAGTTGAGTTTGGGCCTGGGCATTCCGCTCGATCGAAGCCAGTGCCTTTTCCGTTGTATTGGGATCGAGGTTGCGGGTCCGCAGGAGTCTGGACCAGCCCAAAATTCCATTGAGGGGCGATCGTAACTCATGGGACACGACTGCCAAGAACTCATCTTTCATCCGGCTTGCGGCTTCCGCTTGTTGACGAGCGGCCTGTTCTCGCTCCAACAGCTGGACCCGTTCGGCCTCGATCTGTTTGCGATCGTTAATATCCGTATGGGTTCCCAGCATTCGCAAGGGCTTTCCTTCCTCATCCCAGGCCACAATCTTGCCAAGTGAGAGAATCCAGGTCCAACTTCCGGATTTGGTTCGTTGCCTGAATTCCACCCGATACTCTTTGTGAATCCCTGCAATATATTCTTCGTAAACTCGATAAACCGTTGGGACATCATCGGGATGGAGCCGTTCGCGCCATGTCTGGTTCGTTTCTTGAAACTCGTCGGGTTCGTACCCCAACATCCGGGCATATTCGGGAGAAACGATCGCGTCTCCGGTCTGGACATTCAAATCATAAAGCCCCTGATTGGTTGCATTTAACGCCATCCGCAACCGTTCTTCACTCTCTTGTAATGCCGCTTCTGCCTGGTTACGGGCAAATTCTGTTTGCTTGCGTTGCGTAATGTCAATCTGAATGCCGATCATGCCATCGGGATTCCCTGCTGCATCGTAAGTAATCTGTCCAATATCTGCCAGCCAACGCTCGGAGCGATCGGGTAAATAGGCTCGATATTCGAGATAAAGTGGGGTTTTTTCTTCAAGTGCCCGATTCACAGCCTGTTGTGCCATCTCCCGATCGTCCGGGTGGACAGCCTTCAGCCAATTCTCATAGGTTGACTCATCTCGTCCCGGTTCGTAGCCCAGTAAACGAAAATTTTCATCGGACCAGAAGGTTTGATTGCTTTCTCTAAACCACTGCCACATTCCCGCCTGGGCCGAACGCAGGGCTAGCGACAACCGTTCCTCACTCTGACGTAGTTCTTCCTGAATCTGCTTTTGCTCGTGAATCTCAGTGCTGGTGCCCACCCAACTGATAATTTGTCCCGTCGCATCGTGCACGGGAATCGATCGACAAAGAAACCAGCGATACGTTCCTGTTTTAGAGCGAATGCGAAGTTCGGTCTTAAAGCTTTCGGACCTGGAGAAGGCTTGTTCCCACTGTTCTTTTAACGGATCGCGATCGTCGGGATGTACTACATTCAGACAGCCTAGACCAAGAGATTCAGCCTCGTTCAGCCCTGTATAGTCGTACCAGCGTTCATTGCAATAAGTAACCATCCCCTGTTCATCCGTTGTCCAGACAATTTGGGGCATCGCTTCTGCCAGGTAGCGATATCGCGCCTCACTCACTTGTAAGGCGGTTTCCGCCTGTTTCCGTACCGTCATATCGGCCACACTGCCCACCACCCGGATGACCTGCCCTGCTTCATCTCGCAGGATTAAGCCCTGGTCAGCTACATCGATATAATCTCCCTGACGATTGCGGACGCGATATTCCACATCGTATCGATCCCTGCTAGCAAAGGCGACCCGTACCTGAGCCATCACGCCTTCAACATCATCAGGATGGATCAACGACAAGTACCATTCACTGGTGGGCTGAATCTCCTCAGGGGAGTAGCCAAAGACTCGATCTATCCCACTGGTTCGCTCAATGTGATTTTTTTGAAGATCCCAATCGTAAATTGCAGAATTAACCGCCTCGGATGCTAATTGAAATTGATCATTCGCTTGCCGGAGCGATCGTTCAATTTGTTTTAGCTCTGTCACATCCCGCGTAAGCCCTATCACCGACTGCACAGAACCCTCTACGCCAACCTCTGGGATGACCCGTGATTCGTAATGGCGGATACGACCCTCTGGCGATAAAAACGTAAATTCTGTGGTCCGGCTTTGCCCATCGTCAAAGATGTCCTGGAGCAAGGCTTCCCATTCTTGGCAAGTTTCGATGGGGAAGCCTAATTCTGCATGGGTTTTGCCTATAAAGGCTTCCGCAGGGATGCCCGTTACAGTCTCAATGACGGGACTGACATAAACATGGCGGAGATTGCGATCGATGCGGGCAATAATATCGGGAGAATTTTCGATCAGGGTTTTCAGTTCTTGTTGACGGCGGCGCAGTTCTTCTTCCCTGACCTGTAACTGTTGATTGGCTTCGTTCAGCAAACGGTTCACTTGCAGAAGTTCCTCACTCAATTGGGCACGCGCTTCTGTCTCTAAATGCTTGATCCTTTCAACTTCGAGAGTGGCTTTAGCCATCGATCGCTCTGTAATGGCAGTACCCGCGAGCAAGGCAAACACACTTTGCATCAACAAACTTAGTTTGTGGGTATATAGTAATTCCCCGCTAATCGGAAAGGCAGGAAGGGCGATCGCATTCGGGTATACCAGCAGGTAAGTCAGAAGAGTGACCATGACGCTAACGCTCGCAGTCAGGACACTGCCCAGGACTCCAAAGCGAGCAACGGCCCAAAATATTGGAATGATGCTTAGGAGGGAAGCCTGAAGGGTGGTAAAAACGCTAACCTGGGTTGCCTGAACGGTGAGAAGTGCGAAAAAGACAGTGCTGCCGAGAATTACACCAATTTCTACCCAGCGGCGGGACAGGATGAGCAATATTGGAGTGTTCTCAGGCTCCCTCTGTTCCTGCTCTAACTCCCCATCGGGTTGTTTCGACCGAGAGCAGAGCAACAACATTGCTGGAGTAATCACCATCGTCCCGATCGCATTACCTAACCACCAGTGGGGAATGCTTGCCATCCAGTTCTCGATCGGCATCTTACCCAAGACTACCAGAGCCACGGGGCCAAGCAACGCTGAAGTTCCACAGGCGATCAGGGGGGCACTAATTAAAAAGGCGATCGCATTCCAGAGGTTTCTGAGGGACAGGGTGCCTTGGAAGCAACGATAAAAGAGGAACCAAGCCATGAAGGGTTCGATCGCATCCGTCAGGCTGGCAAAGCGTGCCCATCCCCCATTTCCCCAAAGGGGGGCGACGATGAAGGAGGCGACCCAGGTGAGGACAGCCCCGATCGGCCCTAACCAGAGCGTGAGGGCGATCGCCACCCCCGAAGGAGGAAACCAGAGGGAAACGGCTGGTTGAATGCGAAACAGTAATGCGGTGGCGTGGGCCAGCAATAACAACAAAAGTCCTACGAACCATAGAACCCACCGCTGTCGTAAGGCGTGCAGGAAGAGTGGTGCTACCGTTCTCTGGGTTGCCCTTGCCATTTAAGAACTCCAAAACCCTCTACTTACAGAATCGATCAATGCGATCAGGCATCTGGCTCCCACCCTGGAGGTTGCCACATCTAGGTGCATCCCAGCTTTGTAAGCTTACCCTCAGATCCCATCCCCTCCTGGGAGGCAGGGCTGATCTATTGAAAAAAGGAAAGTAAGCGGGGAATATCATGGGCAACGCGGCGAATGGCCTGAGTAATCGA
>JANRKG010000187.1:0-16061 GCA_033763635.1 Leptolyngbyaceae cyanobacterium bins.59 | reverse complement strand
GGAGAAGCCGCTTTTTGTGCAGGAGCCGAGCAATTTCTGCGACGGTTTGTAGACCCGGCGATCGGTCAACAAGCCTTAGCGAGAATGGCTCAGGGGGAAGACTACAGCATTGAGACGCAAGTGATGACTCAATCTGGGGTGCGGTGGCACGGAATGGATGTTCGCCAAACCCGCGATCCCGTCACTGGCAAGAATTTGATTTTGCTTCATGAGCGGGACAAAACAGAACGCCACGAAGCTGAAGAACATCTTCTAAAGACTACTTCCCGGTTAATGGTCCTGATCGGCAATCTCCAGGCCGGGGTTCTGGTGGAAGATCACGATCGTTGTATTGCCCTGGTCAATGACATCTTCTGCCAAATCTTTGGAATTCCGGCCTCGCCTCAGGCTCTCGTTGGGGTTAGTTGTGCCGACGCAGCAGAACAAAGCAAGCATCTGTTTGCTCAACCAGAGGAATTTGTCACCCGCATCGAACAAATTCTTAACCTGAGGCAGGTGGTTGTGAATGAAGAACTGTTGATGGCGGATGGGCGGGTTTTAGAGCGAGATTACATTCCGATCGTCGTCGGAGAAGATTATCAGGGCCACCTCTGGCAGTATCGAGATATTACGGCTCGCAAGCAAGTAGAGCGGAGATTCAACGAGCAGTTCAAGCAGACATTGCTGTTGAAGCAAATTACAGAGGAGATTCGGCAAAGTCTCGATCGGGAACAGATCTTTCAAACCACTGCTACCCAGGTAGGGCGAGCGTTCCAGGCCAACCGTTGTTTGATTCATGCCTACGTGTCAACCCCCATTCCCCATATTCCGCTGGTTGCTGAATATCTGGAAGAGGGGTACAAGTCTTTGTTTGGCTTAGAGATTCCCGTGCTGGGCAACCCTCATGCCGAAAAAGTTTTGAGCCAACCCCAGGCAGTCGTTTCTCCCGATATTGCTACCGATCCGCTGTTGGCTCCCATGTCCGCTGCCTGTGAGCAATTGGATATGAAGTCAATGGTATCCATTCGCACCTCCTACCAGGGAAGGCTGAATGGCATTATTGGGCTGCACCAGTGCGATCGGGTGCGGGAATGGACTGCGGATGAAATTGAACTGCTAGAAGCCGTCGCCGCCCAAGTGGGGATTGCCTTGGCCCAGGCTCAATTGCTGGAGCAGGAAATCTGTCAGCGACAGGAATTGACCCTGAAAAACCAGGCGCTAGAACAGGCTCGGCAAGAAGCGGAAAGTGCGAATCGGGCGAAGAGTGAATTTTTGGCAGTGATGAGCCATGAAATTCGCACTCCCATGAATGCCATTATTGGGATGACTGGGCTGCTGTTGGGGACTTCCCTTGCAGATCATCAGCAAGAGTTTGTTGAAACGATTCGCAGCAGTGGGGATGCCCTGCTGACGATTATTAATGACATTTTAGACTTCTCAAAAATTGAATCCGGCAAGCTGGATTTAGAATCCCTGCCCCTTAACTTGCGGGATTGTGTTGAAGAGTCGATCGACCTGCTGGCCCCCAAAGCCAACGCCAAGAATCTGGAACTTGCCTATCTGATTGACCCCCGCACTCCTAATTGGATTTGCGGTGATGTCACCCGTCTGCGCCAGATTTTAGTAAATTTGCTGGGCAATGCCATCAAGTTCACAGAAACCGGAGAAGTGGTCATTACCATCACCGCGCAGGCGCTTTCCTCCCCATCTCCAAGGCCCAAGGCCCAACCCCCGCTTTACGAGATTCAATTCGCTGTCAAAGATACCGGGATTGGGATTCCTGCCGATCGCCTGGATCGCCTGTTCAAATCTTTCAGCCAGGTAGACTCCAGTACCACTCGTCAGTATGGTGGGACGGGATTGGGTCTGGCAATTAGCAAACGCCTGTGTGAGATGATGGGCGGACAAATGGGAGTTGAGAGTCAACTGGGAGTTGGATCAGTCTTTTACTTTACAATTCAGGTACCAGGTCTGCCCGATCGCGTTTCTTTAGTCGGGGAGCCAGCCCTGGAGGGTAAACAACTTCTGGTTGTGGATGACAATTCCACCAATTGCCACATTTTGAAGTTGCAAGCACAATCCTGGGGAATGATTGTTCACACAGTTCAGACAGGCCATGCAGCGTTACAGTGGTTAGAGCAGGGTGGCATCGTAGACCTGGTAATTCTGGATATGCAAATGCCCGAAATGGATGGGATTATCCTGGCAAAGGAAATTCGCAGACAAGCCAACCGCCAAAATTTACCCCTCGTCATGTTAACGTCAGGAAGTAAACCGGATGAAACGGAACGTAAGGCAGGGCATTACTTTGCCGCCTGTCTCAGTAAACCCATCAAGCAATCCCAACTTTTCAACGTTCTCAACGTTGTGCTAAATGCCCATCCTGCCCGGGAAAAACAACTGCGATCGACTCCCCTCCCCATCGATGCTTCAATGGCAGAACGGCTCCCCCTGCGAATTCTGTTGGCAGAAGATCATCCTGTGAATCAGCGGGTTGCCCTTTTGATGCTGGAGCGTCTGGGGTATCGGGCGGATGTGGCCGGGAACGGCCTGGAGGTGTTAGAAGCCTTGCATCGTCAACCCTATGATGTGATTCTGATGGATGTCCAGATGCCTGAACTGGATGGCATGGAAACTAGCCGTCTCATTGCTCAGGAATGGCCTGATGCGACTACCAGACCCCGCATTGTCGCGATGACTGCTAATGCCATGCAGGGCGATCGAGAAATGTGCTTACAGGCTGGAATGCAGGACTATGTTAGTAAGCCTGTTCGAGTGCAGGAGTTAATTCAGGCATTAAACCGTTGTAAACCCCTGATGAACAACTACAAAGAAGGTTCGCTGCGCGCCCTTGAAGTTCAAACTCAACAGTCAGACTCCTCTCCCGCCCTTGATCCTGCTGTCCTGGAAGAACTGTGTGCGATAGCGGGGGCAGACTCCCGTGAATTTCTGATAGACATTATTGATTGCTACTTAGAAGAGTCGCCTTCATTAATCTGTGCTATCGCAAAGGCGATCGATCAAAAAGACCTTGGTACTTTACAAGAGTCTGCCCACGCCCTAAAGTCCAGTAGCGCTTACCTGGGGGCCAAAGACCTCTCTCAGATTTGTTTGCAACTGGAAACCTTCTCTCCATCGCAACCTTTAACAGAGGCACTTCCCTATCTCACTCGCTTAAAGACAGAGTACGATCGGGTGCAAATGGCATTAGAAAAAGAGAGAAATGGATAATGGATGATGGATGGATTTAAGATCCATTCCCGATACCCATTCCCCCATTTTTTAATCATTTCCCCATTCTTCAAACGGCACGAGATCACCAATTCGATCGCGCAACAAAAAATCGTTCTTTTCTAACTCGCATTCAACCAATGTCCAATCACGCGGGGGAATGTAGCGGGAAAGGGTATAAATGGGTTGTCTCCGATCGATGGCTCCTTGTCTTAATAAATGACCCACTTCACTTTGAATCTCGCTGAGAGAATAGGAAAGAGGCATTGTTTCATCCTCCGAATCGTATAAAGATTTTTAAATTTAATTCAAGACAGTTGTTTGAATTGGTTGTATTTTAATATTTCATGACATTTGAAGTCTGAATATAATCTTTTTGATAGATTTCTATCTCTCTAATTTGCTTGGACCTGATCGTGCTGAATTCCCTGTCGCCCTTTTGTGAAGTCATTCAAACCCATATTCAGTCCTCTCCAGGGTCTCGAATTTCCTTTTCGGAGTTCATGGAGATGGCCCTTTACCATCCCCAGTATGGTTATTACAACACCCAGGCCCCGCAATTGGGTACTCAAGGCGATTTCTTCACCTCGGTTCATGTCGGGAAAGATTTTGGGGAATTGTTGGCGGAACAGTTTGTCGAGATGGATCAGTATCTTGGAACACCGGATTCCTTTACATTGGTCGAAATGGGAGCCGGACAGGGGTTTCTGGCAGGGGATATCCTGCGCTATCTCTATCGTCACTTTCCTGCATTTTTCGATCGCCTCCACTACCGAATCGTGGAGAAATCGACCGCCTTGCGCCTGGAACAGCAGCGGCAACTCCAGGATGTTGTGACCCTGGGCGGACGGGTGCAATGGTGTGATTTGGAAGAATTACCTGCGATCGTCGGCTGTTGTTTCTCCAATGAATTAATCGATGCGTTTCCAGTGCATCAAGTGGTGTGGAATGCAGGGCAGTTGCAGGAGGTGTATGTTACTACGGTCCAGGGGGAAGGTTCAGAGGCTCCTTTTCAGGAAGTGTTTGGGGAACTTTCGACTTCCCGATTTGCCGAATACTTTGCCTTGATTGAGGTCGATTTTCCCTCGGACAAGTACCCGGATGGCTACCGTACAGAGATCAATCTAGCGGCTCTGAATTGGTTGGAGACGATCGCCACCAAACTGCAACGGGGGTATTTGCTGACGATCGACTATGGCTATCCTGCAACCCGGTACTACAGTCCCGTCCGCAGGCAGGGAACATTGCAATGTTACTACCAGCACACCCACCATTCAAATCCTTACCTCCAGATTGGGCAGCAAGATATCACAGCCCATGTGGATTTTACGGCTCTGGAACGGTGGGGCGATCGCCTGGGCTTGCAGACGATTGGATTCACTCAGCAAAGTTTGTTTTTGATGGCTCTGGGATTGGGCGATCGGCTGGCGGAATTGTCATCCCTCAACCCCCAGGCGACAGGGCAGATCTTGCAAACCCTCCTACAACGGCGGGATGCACTCCATACCCTGATTAACCCAATGGGATTAGGCAACTTTGGGGTATTGGCCCAGGGAAAGGGGTTGACGGCAGCGGAACAAAAAGAGGGATTAAGAGGCTTCAAAATCCCTCTCTAATTTAGTGCTAAAACACAAAGGTTGTTCGGAGGACCCCCAAAACGAGATCTGCATTCTGTTCATTGTGGTTGGGGGCTGTGTTCCAGATAATTGCCGGAGTAATGCCAATATTATCGGACACTTGATAGGTAAAGAACCCTTCCACATGCAGCGCTGTATCGCGATCGGCAAACAGTCCCAGATTGTTTCGCAGACTCGCACTCGTTCCGGTTAACCGAGGTTCCTGACCGATGATAATTCCTGCCAGGTTGCCTTCCTTGCCAATATCCGGGAAGGCTAGCGCTAAAGCGTAGGTCCAGATCTCTGCGTCTCCTGCTCCAATCACGCGACCTGCGGTGTAACCCGCCCAGCCATTGACGACAAAGTTGGGAGAAACCTGGAAGGAAGCCTGAACCCCGTAGGAGTTTGTCACCACAGGCCGAAATCCGGCAGAGACAAACAGGTTTGAGTTTGTGCTACCAGTCCCCGTAATTGAGTTGTAGGCATTGATATAGGAAAAGGCAATCTGGAATCGATCACTGGGCTTCACCAGTAGTTGGGCGATCGCCCCATAAGCCCCGTTGAACAACCCCTCTCCCGGTCTTGGAGAGTTAGCGAGGGGAGCCAGATACCCCAGGCTTAATTCCAGCGCATCGTTAAACTGGTAACGGGCAGCGGCTCCACTCCCAGCCACATAGTAATAAATGGAATTCCGAGTGGCAAAGTTAGAGACTGCACCCGTCGCCCCATCCCCATCGATAAAGGGATTGACGGTACTCGCAAAGTCATCGGTTGCGCCTGCATTGCCTTCCAGCACAATATTTAACTTGTCACCGACTGGGAAACTGTAAAGCAGGGCATCAATAAATACTTGACTGGTTCCGTCAATCCCATAGGCACCGGGACCAAACCGGAGATCGCCAGCGGTCAGAACAGGCAGACCCAGGGCATCTCTGGACCCAATGTAGTTGAGGTTAATGGATTGGAGCCGCGTTCTCAGTAAGTCTCGCCCGGTAAAGCTGGTATCGAAGTTGAGTCGGGCACGATATCCCAGAGTCGTGCTTCGGGGAATATCGACCCCAGGGCTTTCTTGCCCCGTTGCAACTCCAGCCACGGCGAAGATTGCTTCCCCATTCAGCTTGGTCGTGGTAGAGAATTGTTGGGCTTCCAGTTTTGTCGTTCGGGCTTCCAGCGCATCGACTCGCCCCCGCAGGGTTGCCAGTTCCGCTGCAAATTCTTCCTGAAGCCGTCGCAGGGTTTCTAAATCTTCCTTCGTGACTAAATCCGCTGTTGCCGATGCAATCAATTCATTCACCCGATCCATACAGGCATTCAACCCTGCCGCAAATTCGTAGCGGGTCATGGGACGGCTGCCCCGGTACGTGCCATCGGGATACCCTGCGATGCACCCATAGCGCTCTACCAGGGACTGCAACGCTTGAAATGCCCAATCCGTCGGCTGCACATCGGACAGTTGGGACACGGAAGTTACCTGCCGCATCACCGGATTGGAACGTTGGATTTGGGCCAGCACTACCGTACTTTCCCCCAGGAGGATGGAGGCGATCGTCGGCACCGTTAACAGCAAACTCCACAAAAGACGCATGAACTTTTTCTTCACACTCAAAGATAGACTCAGTAAAAATACGAGCCAAAACTATAGCAAACCCCCTGACTTGCAAGAATGCAATACCCTACGGGGGCATGATAAAGAGAATGATAATCATTCTCTTTAAAGAGAAGAATATCACGTAAAAAAAATAAATGCCAGAATAGGGACTGGCAAGGTTTTCTGCGAATTTTTTTAAAGTGATATGGATATCAGTTCTACCCTACCTGCCTTTGTCGTCACCCTCCGGGAGGGGGTGGAAGCTGCCCTCGTCGTCGGGATTGTGCTGGCGTATTTGAAGAAGGCTCAACAGAGCCAACTGAATGCCTGGGTATATAGCGGCATTGGGGCCGGAGTGCTCACGAGTATTTTGGTGGGAACGTTCCTGGCCTGGACGATCGCCCAGTTGGAGGGAGCCAGTCAGCAATACGCTCCCGTTTTTAAACCCTCCCTGGTGGCTGTATTCAGTGCGTTAGCGATCGGGTTACTGAGTTGGATGCTGATCTGGATGACCCAACAGTCCCGTTTGCTGAAAGCAGAAGTGGAACGGACGATTGGGACAACGCTTCAACAGGGGAATGGAGCCGGATGGGGCGTGTTTGGGTTGATCTTTTTTGCAGTGGTCCGGGAAGGGTTTGAAACGGTTTTGTTCCTGGCCTCCCAGGTACAGGGGGGTGTTGGTTCGGTGATTGGAGCGGGAACCGGACTGCTGGGGGCGATCGGAATTGGGTTTTTGCTCTTTCAAGTGGGCATCAAGATTAACCTCAAGCGCTTCTTTCAAGTCATGGGGGTGTTGTTGCTGCTGATTGTCGGCGGACTGGTGTTGTCGGCCCTGGGAAACACCGATCGCGCCCTGACGGCCTTAACCCAGATTCATCCTGAATGGGCTTTCCTTTGTCTTCTGCATGATCCCCTCGTCCGGGAGAGTTCCTGCATTCTGGGGCCGCTAGTCTGGAATACCCAGGTGTTTTTGCCCGATCGCCAATTTCCGGGAATTCTGCTCAAAACCCTGATCGGCTACCGGGATCATCTCTACCTGGTGCAGGTGATTGGGTATGGGATATTTTGGCTGACGATCGGGGTGGCCTATTTTCGGAGTTTGGGGGGGGCGATCGTCCAATCTCCTCAAACCCCCGTTGCAACGAAATAAGCCAAGATCCCTTTTTAACTTCCCTTTTTCACTAAGGTCTCTAAGTGATTGAGACGCTGAGCACATCTCGCTTTTCCCATCACTCTCATGATTTCCCAGAGATCAGGAGATTGATTGCGCCCTGTCAATAGCATACGAATTAACTTCGCAATATCTCCGACATGCCCTTTAAATTCTGTTGGATTTTTCTTGAAAGCTTTTGTGCTTTCAGCGTAGCCATGATTAGACGCAATGATTTTGAGTTTATGAAACCATTGATCTTTGTCGTCGCTTTCATCATACCCGTCGATAAATTCTTGGATGGCACGCTGGATGTCATCAAGATTTTCAATCCCCTGAAAAGAAGCAGGATCTAATGACTTCTCAAAGAAATAGTCATCAAAGAAATAACCAATTTCATACTCTAAATCCGACCATTTCGTAATGTCTTTTCTGACTTTTTCCGACTCTCGTTCAATGTTCAAAATGTTTTGAGAATAGACTGGATCTCTTGACATGAGGGAGGCAAGCGCAGGGTTATATTGAGTTGCCCAGTGAAGACCTTGTTCGTACGTCTCAATTGCATTCAAAGAACCAATTACTTCTTTGCTGATGCTGCCCAGTTTAGCTGCATCAAATAAAGCGCCACTCCTGCTACATCTAGAGATCTCTAAATTAAAATCGTAGTAGCTCTTGGAAAGATGATTCGTTCTCCACTCTTCAAATCCAGAGTCAGCTAAATTCATCAAATACTCGATAACCGCTTCTTTGGGATATCCTTGCTCGTCATAGTACAAGACACTCGCTTCAGGGTCTTTCCGCTTACTCAGCTTCCTGCGAGAATTGCCGTCCATTTTTTGAATGGGAGCAATATGACCAAACAAAGGAGGAACCCAACCAAAGGCTTGAAATAATTGCAAGTGAAGTGGAACTGAGGAGACCCATTCGTCGCCTCGCAGGACGTGGGTTGTCCCCATTAAATGATCGTCAATGACGTGAGCGGCATGGTAAGTTGGGAGTCCATCGGACTTTAGAATTACAATGTCTTGATCATTCTCAGGTAACTCCAGTTCTCCACGGATCAAATCTGAGAAGAGCACTCTTTGATTAATATCCCCTGGCGATTTGAGGCGAATCACGTAAGGTTTACCAGCATTGAGAGCGTCTCGCACTTCTTCCTGAGAACGATTACGCCAGATCGCCCACGGGCCGTAGTAACCAGGTCTAATCTTTTCTTTTTCTTGTTGACTCCGAATTTCTTCAAGTTCTTCGGGGGTGGCAAAACAAGCGTAGGCCTTCTCTTCTAACAAAAGCCGATAGACAAAAGTGTGGTAAATATCGACCCGCGCACTCTGCCGATAAGGCCCGTACTGACCCACTTCCAACCCCGGCCCTGTTTCCCCTTCATCCGGAATTAGCCCGTATTTCCGTAAAGATTGAATCACCAGATCTGCGGCTCCCTCAACTTCACGCTTTTTATCGGTGTCTTCAATCCGCAAAAAGAAAACCCCTTGACTTTGGCGAGCTAACTTATGGGAAATTAATGCTGTATAGAGACCGCCAATGTGGAAAAAACCCGTAGGACTTGGGGCGAATCGAGTCACCATTGCCCCTTCGGGAAGAGCACGGGACGGGTAACGTGTCCGCAAATCTTCAGGGGTAAATTCCACCTTAGGAATGAGAAGATCCGCGATCGTTGAGTTAGAAACCATAGAGAGAGAATGCCAAACAATAAAAGGAACATGAAGTAGGAGCTTAAACAGAAAAGATATTTAAATCCGCGTTAGCTCACTCAATCTCGATTATGACCATTGGGCTATTGTACTCTATCGACATTCTTTACTGCATCCTCATCAGGCGTTGAGCAGCCTGGCACTCCTAGCGAGTGGTTGCGACTAATCCAGCATTCGTGCCCTGAGCGGAGTCGAAGGGCAACCCATTGGTAAACTCTTTTCCGAAAATCGCCTGAGTGGCAAGGGTTAAAAAGTTTACGGATACAAAAAAATAGCTCAATAATAGTGTGGAATGGTGGATCAATCATCGAGAGTTCTCAATTTGATTACCCACTACCCATTACCCATCCCCCTTAAATCTGAGATGAGTAACATGCTGGTTCAGCAATTGCAGGCAAAAGTCAGGGAGCTAGAGGCGACGATCGCCCAACAACAGGTTCAGCTTGAGCGGGTCACGAAGAGCGAGATCCAGTTTCGGACGATGGTTGAAAGTGTAACTGACATCATCTGCACGGTTAACCAGGCTGGTGAAGTGACCTATGCCTCGCCCAGTGTTTATCACTCGATCGGCTATCAACCTTGGGAAATCACACACCAGCATTTTGCCCCCCTCATTCATCCCGAAGATTTGCCCTTCTGTGCTCAGGTCATTCAACAGGTAATGGAAACGGGGCAATCCTATACCGGGTTGGGATATCGCGTTCAGCACAAGCAGGGGCATTATGTCTGGAATCGGGCTAATCTATCGCCCTGGCAGAATGATGAAGGAAATCCCGGTGTCATTGGGATTGTGCGGGATGTGACGGAGCAAAAACATACAGAGGAAGCCCTGGCAAAGAGTGAGGCTCAACTTCAGGCCATTCTCAATCATGCGACTGCTGCCATTTATGCCAAAGATTTAGAAGGACGGTATTTGTTCGCGAATCAGCGGGTTGCGGATGAGTTGAAAGTGGCTCCTGAGTTTATTTTGGGCAAGACTGATTATGATTTGCTGCCATTGGACATTGCGAATCAGTTGCGGGCGAACGATCGCGAAGCCTTGGCTGCTGGAACGGCAGTGCAGTCGGAGGAGGTAATTGCTAACCCTGAGGGGGACCATACCTATCTTGCTGTCAAGTTCCCGTTGTTGGACGCAAATGGCAAGCCCTATGCCCTCTGTGGCATGTCAACGGATATTTCTGATCTCAAGCGAACCGAAGCAGCCTTAAGAACTTCCGAAGCACGGCTGAACCACATTTTAGATAGTACCCTGGCTTCCATTTGTCGGTTTCGTGTTTATCGAGAGTATGGATGGAAACCAGATTACTACTCCTCTGGTAGCACTCAAATTTGGGGCTTTACCCCTGAGACATTAATAGCGAATCCCATGCTTCAGTACGATCGCATTCATCCCGATGATGTGATATCCGTGCTTCAGGCTCAAGTCTTTCCTGCGATTTATGCCGAGGAAACGATTAAATTTGAGTACCGCTACCGTCATCCTCAGGGAGACTGGCGTTGGATTGCCAACACGGTTACTTCGGTACGCGACGAAGCAGCGGATTGTTGGTTGGCAACAGTGATTGCAACCGATATCACGGAACTCAAACGCACAGAAGCGGCTCTGGCCCGGAGTGAAACACGCTTTCGGTTGATTGTCGAAAATGCCAATGATTTGATCACAACCGTGACAGGAGAAGGTATCATTACTTATCTTTCCCCAAACATTGCCAACTTGGTGGGATATGAAGCATCAGACTTGATTGGCACTTCTTTTGTGCCCCTCGTTCACCCTGATGATGTTCCTGCTTGCTATGCATCTCTAGCACAAGCAATTCAAACAGGGGAATCTTATAACCTTGAGTTTCGACTGGTTCATCGAGATGGAGGCGTTCGTTACTTCTTTGCAAATACCTCTGTTTTTCACGATGAAAGTGGAAATCCCATGATTCTGGGCATTTCACGGGATGTGACAGAGCGCAAACGACTGGAAGAAGAACTGCGCCAGAGCGAATATAAGTTCCGAACATTGGTGGAACAGGCCAGCGATGTCATCTACACCATTCGTCAAGATGGAACGGTTGCCTACGTTTCTCCGAAGGCACAGGAGATTGTGGGGCTACCCCCTGGAGAAATCAGTGGTATCCCGTTTGATTCGCGCACCCATCCCGATGATTTGGAGGCGACGATCGCGGCTGTCACTCGCACTCTGGCGGGGGACCAAACGAGGGTTGAGTGTCGGGTATGGCATGAAGATGGTCGTTGGCATTGGGTGGATTGCCTTCTGACTCCCATTCAAGATGTCGATGGGCAACCCCTTCTCATGGGGATTGCACGGGATGTGACCGAGAAAAAACAGACGGAACTGGCCTTGCAGGAAAGTGAGGAGCGCTATCGTCGCATTGTCGAAACCACTTCCGAAGGGATCTGGATGCTGGATGTGAACGGCTACACCAGCTATGTGAATGGGACGATGGCAATGCTTCTGGGATACAACCCTCAGGAAATGATGGGCATGCCCCTCTTCGCCTTTATGGATTTGGAAGGGCAAGCCTTAGCCCGAACCTATTTGGAACGACGACAGCAGGGAATTCGGGAGAAACACGACTTCAAGTTCCAACGCAAGAATGGTTCGGATGTGTGGGCGATCGTCTCCACCACTCCCATCTTCGACCCCCAGGGCACTTACCAGGGGGTCTTCGCCATGTTGACGGATATTACCGATCGCAAGCAGTTAGAGGAGGAATTGCGCCAGAGTGAGTATAAGTTTCGCACAATTGTAGAGAATGCCAACGACTTGATTTACATCATGAGTGCAGATGGCAGGATTGCTTATATGTCACCCAATTCCACCGCAATTTATGGGTATAGCCCTGAAGACATGGAGGGGGAAACGTTTGACCGATTTGTGTATCCTGACGATCTGGAAGCGGCCGCGTCCCATGTCCATCGAGTGTTGAACGGTGAGCGCTTTAGTTTTGAATTGCGATCGTTCCATAAAGATGGCAATATTCGCTGGTTTAATTCCAATGTTTCTCCGTTCCAAACAGCAGATGGGGACACCGTCCTCATGGGGATCAGTCGAGATGTAACGGAACGCAGACAGGCGGAGGAAGCCCTTCAGCGCAGTGAACGAAAGTACCGCAATATTTTTGAAAATTCCCATGTCGGAATTGGACGAACTCGTCTCAGTGATGGGGTCATTCTGGAGTGCAATCAACGCACGGCTGAGATGCTGGGTTTCAACAGCCCTCAAGAGCTTGTCGGGCTGTCCTGGCCTCAATTCTGTGCAACGGAAGCAGAACTGCAACGAGTCACCCGCATTATGCAGGAACAGGGTGCATTGTGGAATGAGGAAGTGCAAATTCGGAAGCGAGATGGCTCCTTGAGTTGGTTTTTAGCCTCGAACCAGTTAAGCGTGGATGAGGATTATCTCGATTTTGTAATTGCTGACATTACCCAGCGTAAACACCTGGAAGAGGCATTATTCCAATCCCGTCAATTTCTGGATAGTGTGATTGAAAATATTCCCCTCGGCTTTTTCGCGAAAGATGTGCGCGATGATTTTCGGTATGTGTTGATTAATAAGTGTGCTGAAAAGTTTGTAAGTTTTAGCCGCGAGGAGGGATTGGGCCGAAACGACCATGATCTGATTCCCCGCGAATGGGCAGATTTGTATCGTCAACAGGATTTAACCGTGGTTCGGCACCGAACTTTGGTGGAAACGCCAGAACTGGAAATGACCACTCGCAAAGGCGATCGGCTTCTGGTTCGCATTCTCAAGTTTCCCCTGTTTGATGCAACCGGAAATCTCACTCACCTGCTCTGTCTGACCGACGATATTACGGAACGCAAGCAACGGGAAGAAGAACTGCGAATTGCCAAAGATGAGGCGGAAGCTGCAAACCGAGCCAAGAGTACCTTCCTGGCAAATATGAGCCACGAACTTCGGACTCCCTTGAACGTGATTCTAGGGTTCAGTCAACTGATGGAGCGGGATAATGGGTTGAGCGATCGACAACACGGGTTTCTCACGACCATCAACCGCAGCGGAGAACATCTGTTGAACCTGATTAACGATGTGCTGGAGATGTCCAAAATTGAGGCAGGGCGCATCAACCTCAATCCAGAACCCTTTAACCTGCATCGTCTGCTGCAAACCTTGCAGGAAATGTTCCAGTCACGGGCAGAGGCGAAGCAGCTTTCCCTCACGTTTGATCTGGCGGAGAATCTCCCCCATTACGTGATCACCGATGAAGGGAAATTGCGTCAGGTTTTGATTAATTTACTCAGTAATGCAGTGAAATTTACCCAGGAAGGGGGCATTACGTTATGTGTTCGCCTGGGATCTGAGGCATGGAATCTGCCGACCCCCATTCCCCAATCCCCAACCGCTGCTTACTCCCTTTTCTTCGCTGTCACCGATACAGGGCAGGGGATTGCTTCAGAGGAAATGGAACAACTCTTCCAACCCTTTATCCAAACAACAAGCGGAATTCAGGTCAAGGAAGGAACAGGATTAGGATTGACAATCAGCCGTCAATTTATTGAGTTGATGGGCGGGACAATTCAACTGCAAAGTGGGGTGGGGGAAGGGTCCACCTTCTCGTTCCAGATTCCAGTGACGCTCGCTGATCCGCTGGTGGGCATGCCCCAACCTGTGCGGCGGGGGCGGGTGTTGAGTTTGGCGGCCAATCAGTCAGTCTATCGGCTGCTCATTGTGGACGATCGCGCGGATAATCGCGATCTCTTAACGCACTTACTCCAGGCCGTCGGCTTTCAGACCCAAACAGCGACCAATGGGCAGGAAGCCATTCACCTCTGGCAATCCTGGCAACCCCATCTCATCTGGATGGATATGCGAATGCCCGTGATTGATGGATACGAGGCAACGCGGCAAATTCGAGCGATCGAAGCTGCCCAGAAAAGTTCCCATCGCACTCGAATTATTGCCCTGACTGCCAGTGCTTTTGAGGAACAACGGGCAACCATTCTGGAAACGGGATGTGATGATCTGGTGCGGAAACCCTTCCGAGAGCATCTGATTTTCGACAAGCTTTCAGAACATCTAGGGGTGCAATTTGTCTGTGAACCATCCACCGGGGAGGATGGACCCCTTCAGGATGACTCGGATGGAGTGCCAATTTTCAAAATTCAGGAGATGTCCCGTGAGTGGCGGGCTGCGCTGGAACAGGCGGCGATCGAAATTGATGCCGATCGCCTCACGCAACTGATTGAGGAAATTCCCGAAGCGCACCAGGATTTAGCCAAATACCTGACGGAACTGGTGAAACGGTTCTGCTTTGATGAGATCCTGGAACTGATTGAAGGAGGTGAGGATGCGTGACAGTCAAAGTGCCTTCAAAGCCGATCTCCTGGTGATCGACGATACCCCTGAAAACTTGACCCTCTTGACTGAAATGCTGAAACAGGAGAGCTACAAAGTTCGCAGTGCCACGAAAGGCGCAACCGGGATGCGGGCGGCTCAGGTTGCACCGCCAGACCTGATTTTGCTGGATATTAATATGCCTGAGATGAATGGTTATGAGGTCTGCCAACAACTCAAGGCAGACGATCGCACCCGTGCCATTCCGGTCATTTTCCTGAGTGCTTTGGGAGATGTGTTGGATAAGGTCAAAGCCTTTCGAGTTGGTGGGGTAGATTACATCACCAAACCCTTTCAATTAGAAGAAGTACAGGCTCGCATTGAAACCCACCTGACGATCTGCCGATTGCAACAACAACTTCAGACCCGCAATGCTCAGTTACAGCAGGAAATTCGCGATCGACAACAAGCAGAGGAGAAGTTCGCGAAGGTATTTCGGGCGAGTCCCCATCCGATCGCCATTACCACCCTGACGGAAGGTCGCTTTATCGATGTCAATCCCAGCTTTTTACGAATGACAGGTTATACCCTGGAGGAAGTGATCGGGTATACCGCAACGGAATTACAACTGGGGGTTGCCGCAGAAACTTACGATGATGCAGTGCAGCAACTCCTGGCAACGGGAGCTTTGCATAACCGGGAATGTGAATTTCGCACCAAATCCGGAGAGTGCCGTGTTGTGCTGTTGTCGATCGAATGTATTGAACTGGCGGGTACACCCTGCACTTTAAACCTGGTCAATGACATTACAGAGCGCAAACGATTGGAGAACGAGTTCATTTCCCTGGTCAGCCATGAATTACGAACTCCCCTGGCTTCCCTGATGGGGTCTCTAGATTTGCTAGGCACGGGGCAATTAGGAGAACTCAATGCCCAGGGTCAGAAAGCATTGAGCATTGCGATCACGAGTTCAGAACGGCTGATTCGCCTGGTGAACGATATTTTAGACCTGGAGCGGATGAAGTCCGGCAAAATTAACCTGCGCCTGGAATCCTGTAACCTGGCCTACCTCATGACTCAGGCGACAGAAGCGATGCAAGCAATGGCAGACCGAGCCAACGTGCGAATCCTGTCCCAGCCACTCCCAATGACCCTCCAGGCGGATGCCGATCGCCTCATCCAAACCCTCACCAACCTGCTGAGCAACGCCATCAAATTCTCGGATGCTGGAACCACCATTCATCTCACTGCCCAGATCCTTCCTCCCCATTCCCCATTGCCCAGTGCTTCTCCCCCTTCCCCTACGACCCATCTCCTGATTCGCGTTCAGGATGAAGGACGGGGTATTCCACAAGATAAGTTAGAAACCATTTTCGATCGCTTTCAACAGGTGGATACTTCAGATTCCCGCCAGAAAGGGGGGACGGGGTTAGGATTAGCGATCTGCCGTAGCATTATTCAGCAACACAACGGTAAGATC
>JANRKG010000186.1:0-6395 GCA_033763635.1 Leptolyngbyaceae cyanobacterium bins.59 | reverse complement strand
CCGGGCGATCGCCGCTCGCTTCGATGACACGATCAAAGAAGGGGCAGAACGGGTGATCGAGAAGTACAAGGCCCAAAGTGATGCGGTGATCGCCAAGTACGGTCCTCGTCTGGAAGGCAAGAAAGTGATGCTGATGGTGGGTGGCTTACGGCCCCGCCACGTCATCCCCGCCTTCAAGGATCTGGGCATGGCGATCATTGGCACCGGGTATGAATTCGGTCACAACGACGACTACAAGCGGACGGCTGAGTACGTTGAAGATGGCACCCTGATTTACGACGACGTATCGGGACACGAGTTTGAAGAGTTCGCGAAGAAGCTCAAGCCCGACCTGATTGCTGCCGGGATTAAAGAGAAGTACGTCTTCCAGAAGATGGCTCTCCCCTTCCGCCAGATGCACTCCTGGGATTACTCCGGTCCTTATCACGGTTACGACGGTTTCGCGATCTTCGCGAGAGATATGGATCTCGCATTGAACAGCCCCACCTGGGGATTGATCAAAGCACCCTGGAACTCTGCTGAATAAACTGTGTCGCACGACGGGGAGATAGGACGTAGGGGAAATGGGGAGAGGAATTCTAGCGCTTTAATCGCTGCGAACCTTGTACCGACTTCCCCATTCCTCACTCCCTCACCCTCATCAACGTTTCCCCCCTCGTTTTCAACGCCGACTTACTGGAGAGAAATCATGGCTCAGAATGTAGACAATATTCAGGATCACGTTAAACTCTTTCACCAACCTGAGTATCAGGAACTTTTCAAGACTAAGAAAGAGTTTGAAGATGCTTGTAGCGCTGATGAAGTCGCTCGCATCGGTGAATGGACAAAAAGCTGGGAGTATCGCGAAAAGAACTTTGCCCGTGAAGCGCTGACGGTCAACCCCGCAAAAGCCTGCCAGCCGCTCGGTGCTATCTTTGCCGCTGCTGGTTTTGAAGGAACCTTACCCTTTGTTCACGGATCACAAGGTTGCGTCGCTTACTTCCGGACCCACCTCACCCGCCACTTCAAAGAACCCTTCTCCGCAGTTTCTTCTTCCATGACAGAAGATGCCGCTGTATTCGGTGGGCTGCAAAACATGATTGATGGCTTGGCAAACTCCTATGCCCTCTATAAGCCCAAGATGATCGCCATGTGTACGACTTGCATGGCAGAAGTCATTGGAGATGACCTGCAAGCCTTCATCCGCACCTCGAAAGAAAAGGGTTCGATTCCTGAAGAATTCCCAGTTCCCTTTGCCCATACTCCCAGTTTCGTCGGTTCCCATATCACGGGGTACGACAACATGCTGAAGGGCATTCTGCTCAACCTGACGGAAGGCAAGAAGCAAGAAACCACCAATGGCAAGATCAACTTTATTCCTGGGTTTGACACCTATGTGGGCAACAACCGGGAACTGAAGCGGATTCTCAACCTGATGGATGTGAACTATACCGTTCTGGCGGACAACTCCAACGCCTTTGACTCCCCCAACGACGGTGAATTTGTGATGTACCAGGGGAATACCACCCTGGAAGAAGGGGCCGATTCCATCAATGCGACGGAAACGATCGCCCTCCAAGCCTATTCCACGACGAAGACCCGTGAGTACATCCAGAAAGAATGGGGCCAAAACACAACGGTGTTGCGTCCCTTCGGGATTCGGGGTACGGATGAATTCCTGCAAACCCTGTCCGAGCGCACCGGACAACCCATCCCCAGAGAACTGGAAATTGAGCGGGGCCGTGCCGTTGACGCAATGACCGATTCCCAGGCATGGGTGCATGGCAAGAGCATTGCCCTCTATGGCGATCCTGACCTCGTGTACACCCTCGTGAGCTTCCTGTTAGAACTGGGGGCAGAACCCACCCATATCGTGGTCACGAACAGCAATGATGTGTTTGAAGCGGAACTGCAAGCCCTGTTAGATTCCAGTGAATATGGCAAGAACGGCAAGATCTGGGGGGGTAAGGATCTGTGGCACCTGCGCTCCCTGATGTTCACAGAACCCGTTGACCTGTTGATTGGGAACTCCTATGGGAAGTATCTCTGGCGGGATACCCACACCCCACTGGTGCGGATTGGCTACCCCATCTTCGATCGCCATCACCTGCACCGCTACAACACCTTGGGTTACACGGGTGTGATCAACCTGCTCAATTGGATCGTGAATACGATTCTGGACGAACTCGATCGCAACACCATCATCCCGTCCAAGACTGACATCTCCTACGACCTGATCCGTTAAGGTTCACGATTGGAAGTCCCTCTTTCCCCGACCCCCTCTTCCCCTGGGAGAGGGGTTGGGGTAAGGGCTGGGGGACAAGGGCTACGAGAGATTTAGTTCCACTCAACCCTGGTATTTGACCGATGACGACCACCTCCCACAATCATTCGTTCCTGACTCCTCCCAAGCGCCCCCGGTTCGATGTGCTGGCTCCCCTGCGCCACTGGATTGACCACATTGAAGTGACGGATGAAACGTTTGCCCATCGGATCTGTCACTGGATTCCCTGCCAGTGTCCCTTTGAAAGAAACATTGCCATCCTGGGTCGCACGTTCCACATCCCGCCCATGTGCAAGTTGAATCCGCTGTATGACGAGTTGATTGGGTTACGGTTGCGGGCACTGGCGTTTTTGGCAGATGACTGTGGAGTGGATGTTAAGCAATATCTCTGTTAACACCCATCCCTTCCACCTCCTGACTTTTACACTCCTACCCACCCCTTATCCCCTCCGCACTGCCATGAAACTCACCCAGGGCAAAATTAACGAACTCTTGAGCGAGTCTGCTTGCGAACATAACCACAAGAAAGAAGGTAAAGGTAAGAATAAATCCTGTACGCAGGTGGCTCAACCCGGAGCGGCTCAAGGGGGATGTGCCTTTGATGGGGCTATGATTGCCCTGGTACCGATTACAGATGCAGCCCATCTGGTTCACGGGCCGATCGCCTGTGCCGGGAATTCCTGGGGCAGTCGGGGGAGCCTTTCCTCCGGTCCCATGCTTTACAAAATGGGATTTACGACGGACTTAACCGAGAATGATGTGATTTTTGGCGGAGAGAAGCGGCTGTATAAGGCCATTCAAGAAGTGCATCAGCGCTATCAACCCGCTGCGATCTTCGTGTATTCCACTTGCGTCACGGCTCTGATTGGGGATGATCTGGATGCGGTCTGCCACAAGGCAGCGGAAAAGCTGGGAACTCCGGTGATTCCGGTCAATTCCCCTGGATTTATTGGCAGTAAGAACCTGGGCAACCGGGTGAGCGGGGAATCTATTCTGGAGCATGTAATTGGGAGCCAGGAACCTGAATATACCACTCCCTACGACATCAACTTGATTGGGGAATACAACATCGCTGGGGAAATGTGGGGCGTGCTTCCCCTGTTTGAGAAGCTGGGCATTCGGGTATTGGCGAAGATTACCGGAGATGCCCGTTACCAGGAAGTTTGTCATGCCCACCGTGCCAAGCTGAACGTCATGATCTGTTCCAAAGCCTTGATCAATGTGGGGCGAAAGATGGAAGAGAAGTATGGCATTCCCTACATTGAAGAATCTTTCTATGGGGTGGAGGATATGAATCACTGCTTGCGGAGTATTGCCGCTAAGCTGGGTGATCCCGTTCTTCAGGCCAAGGTTGAGACATTAATTGAAGAAGAAACAGAGAAGTTAAATCGAGCGTTGGAACCCTACCGCCAGCGATTGAGGGGCAAGCGCGTTGTCCTCAACACGGGAGGGGTGAAAAGCTGGTCGATCATTTCCGCTGCCAAAGACCTGGGCATGCAGGTGATGGCAACCAGCACAAAGAAAAGTACGGCAGAAGACAAAGCCCGCATTAAAGAACTACTGGGAACTGAGGGGGTGATGTTGGAAAAAGGCAATGCTCAGGAGTTACTCCGGGTGATTGCCCAAACGAAAGCCGACATGCTGATCGCGGGAGGTCGGAATCAATATACGGCCCTCAAAGCTCGGATTCCCTTTCTCGACATTAACCAGGAACGCCACCATCCCTATGCGGGGTACGTGGGGATGATTGAAATGGCGCGGGAACTGGATGAAGCGCTGCACAGCCCCATCTGGTCTCAGATTCGCAAACCCGCCCCCTGGGAAGTCCCCGGAGTGGATATTCCCGACTTAGACGACCAATAGGTTTTGATTTCCGCTTTCTGTCCCATTACCTACCCGGATTCCCCTATGGCTATCGTCTCTACTGCGAAAAAATCCGTTGCGGTCAATCCTCTCAAACAAAGTCAACCCTTGGGAGCCGCCCTCGCCTTCCTGGGTTTGAAGGGAGTGATGCCCCTGTTCCACGGTTCTCAGGGATGTACCGCTTTTGCCAAGGTAATGCTCGTGCGCCACTTCCGGGAAGCGATTCCCCTGTCCACAACAGCCATGACCGAGGTGAGTACCATCCTGGGTGGGGAAGACAATGTGGAACAGGCCATTTTAACCCTCGTTGAGAAGTCCAAACCAGAGATCATTGGACTCTGCACCACAGGTCTGACGGAGACTCGCGGCGATGACATGGAAGGGATTCTTAAGAACATTCGGAAACGCCATCCCGAACTGTATGATCTTCCTATTGTCTTTGCTTCCACTCCCGATTTCCGGGGCGCACTCCAGGATGGATTTGCAGCAGCGGTCGAAAGCATTGTTTCCACCCTGCCCCAGGCCGGAGAAACTCGATCGGATCAAGTCACTGTTTTAGTCAGTCCCGCCTTTACTCCGGGTGACATTCAGGAAATCAAAGATATTATTGCTGACTTCAATCTGGTTCCGGTGGTTGTTCCCGATTCCTCCGCTTCCCTGGATGGGCATCTGGACGACTCCCCCAGTGCAGTAACGGGCGGGGGAACTACCCTCGCAGAACTGCGGGAATTAGGAAGCTCCGTATATACCCTCGCCTTCGGGGAAAGTATGCGGCGATCGGCGGAAATTCTAGAGGAGCGCTTTAGCATTCCCTATGAAGTCTTTCCTCAACTCATGGGCCTGGATGCCGTCGATGAATTTCTGCAAGGGCTGTCGGATGTTAGCGGCTTGCCCGTTCCCCAACGGTATCGCCGCCAGCGTCGTCAGTTGCAGGATGCCATGCTGGACACCCACTTCTACTTTGGGCGGAAGCGAGCCTCCCTCGCCATGGAACCCGATTTATTGTGGTCCACTGCCAACTTCCTGCAATCGATGGGGGTAGAAATCCATGCCGCTGTCACGACCACCAAATCCCCCTTGTTGGAAAAACTGCCTGTGGAAACCGTGACGATCGGCGACCTGGAAGACCTGGAAACCCTGGCCGTCGGCTCCGACCTGTTGATTGCCAATTCCCACGCGGCTGGGGCTTCCCACCGCCTCAACCTTCCCCTGTATCGCATGGGCTTTCCCATCTTCGATCGCATCGGAAACGGTCAGCGCTGTCTCGTTGGCTATCGGGGCACTACCCAATTCCTGTTTGACCTGGGAAATCTATTGCTGCATGTGGAAGAAGGCCGATCGCGCGAACAGGTGGATCACTGGCGATCGGGGAATCTGGATAAAGTTTGAGTCTACTCAAGGAGGACGTTGATGAAAATTGCCTTCACGACTAATGACCAAGTTCACATCAATGCCCATTTCGGTTGGGCCAAAAAGATTGATGTGTATGATGTCTCACCCACTGGATTTGAGTTTTTCAAAACCATCAAATTTGATGGCGACCTGAAGGAAGATGGCAACGAAGACAAGTTGGTGCCCAAAATTGCAGCCCTGCAAGATTGCGCGATCGTCTACGTCTCAGCCATTGGGGGCAGTGCCGCCGCCCGCCTGATCAACCACCGAATTACGCCCATCAAAGCGCAATCGGAAGAGGAAGAAATCAAGCAAGTGCTTGAGAAATTAGTGAAAACCTTGAATGGCAGCCCCCCGCCCTGGCTCCGCAAGGCCCTTCAGCAAGCGCAACCTAAAAACTTTGAAGATGAAGAGGAATCATCCGCTCTATGACTACCCATGTTGTCTCTGAAACCCCAACTTTTGAGATTGCCAGCAGCCCCTTTTTGAAGGCGATCGTGCAACAAATCCGCGTGAACGATGCCTACGGAACCTATCGCAACTGGAGCGATGAATTACTGCTCAAGCCCTACATCGTGACCAAAGCCCAAAAACGGGCAATCTCCGTAGATGGGGAAGTGGACCCCATCACCAAGGGCCGGGTTCTCGCCTTCTATCGGGCCGTCGCATCCTGCATCGAAGAAAAGAATGGTCTGCTTTCCCAGGTGGTCATCGACCTCAGCCATGAGGGGTTTGGTTGGGCGCTGGTCTTCGCCGGACGGCTCCTGCTCGTTTCCCGCACCCTCCGCGATGCCCAACGGTTTGGTTATGACTCCCTCGAAAAATTGGCTGCGGAAGGGGACAAGTTAGTTGAGTCAGCCCTCGCCCTGGCAGAGAA
>JANRKG010000185.1:0-8931 GCA_033763635.1 Leptolyngbyaceae cyanobacterium bins.59 | reverse complement strand
ACAGTCCAAATGTGAACATTGCTGATTTTGTTGGCAATCTCAAAACCGTTTCTAGCCGCCTAATCCGCAAGGAATTTCCTGGTGTCAAGAGTGCATTCAAGAAACCTGTACTCTGGAAGATTGGTTACTACGTGGGATCGTATGGTGAGGCATCACTGGAAGCGGTGAAACGCTACATTGAACAACAAGGTGTTTTAGGTTAGAGCGGTAAGAGTTTGGCGACTCCGCTTCACTCCATCGCCCGCCTATCCCCCATACAACCAAACGGAGTACCGTTATGGTCGCAGCACTCCGGCGTTATTGGTAGAGATGGGGGTGACTATTCTGAAAGTAGAGTGCTACAATGGCATCTGTCCGAAAGGGCGTGTGGCTCAGTGGATAGAGCATCAGGTTCCGGTCCTGAGGGTCGGGGGTTCGAATCCCTCCACGCTCGTTGAATCTATCAGTTGCTGGGGTAATTGTTTCATCACTCGCTGAAAGGGCGTGCCGTCTTCTAACGCCTGAGACACAATCAGCGCTCCCTGGATGAGAATTACGGCCTCTTCCCCCCTTTGTCGTGCCAACTCTTCATCGAATCCCGCTTCTTTCAAGACCGTGGTGATCGCCTCAATCCAGGCCCGATAGATCCCTTTCACCCGATCATGAAACACGTCCCGGGCAGACCCAGATAACAAAATCGCAGATAGACAGGGTTGTCTGCCTCCCTCATAGACTTCCAGTAACCGATCGCCCATCTGTTGTAACCGGGCAATCGGCTCACCCGGTCTTTTCAGGCATTGCAGAATATTTTGATCTAACCAGCGATCGAGGGAATCTAGAACAGTTGTCACCATTTCATCCTTACCTCCAGGAAAGTGATGGTACAGACTGGCTTTTCCCAACCCTGTCGCCTCAGAGATTTTAGAGAGCGTGGCACCGTCGTACCCATACTGGCGAAACAGTCGTAACAGAGACGGAACGTAGGTTTCCTTGGGCATGAAACGTTTTTTGAATAAGTCCTGTTGACATTATACCGTTCGTTCGGTACAGTTTGGATATACCGAACGAACGGTACAGTTAGTTGGAAGCCAGGTAGGAGGCAATCATGATTCAGCTTTACGGTCACGAACTTTCGGGCAACAGTTACAAAGTGAAATTACTGCTTTCATTGTTGGGTTTGGATTACGAGTCGATTAAGGTAGATTTGCTGAAAGGCGCACACAAACAGCCTGATTTTCTAGCTCTGAATCCCTTTGGACAGGTGCCTGTTTTGAAGGATGGTGATGTGGTTCTTGCCGACGCGCAAGCGATTCTCGTGTACCTGGCGCGACAGTATGGGGGCGAGTCCTGGTTGCCCCTGGAGGCGGCACCCTTGAGCCGAGTGGTGCGCTGGCTCTCGACAACGGCGGGAGAAGTGCGTCAGGGACCAGAATCAGCTCGGTTGTACCACCGATTTAAGGCCACCAGCATTGACTTAGAACGGACGATGCAGAAGTCGGATTTTATTTTGACCCAATTGAACAACCATCTGGCAGCGCAGGACTGGCTGGAGTTGGGCCATCCGACGATCGCTGATGTGGCCGTTTTTCCCTATGTCGCCCTGGCACGGGATGGCAACGTTGATCTGGACCGCTATCCCCATGTCCTGACCTGGATCGATCGGGTCAAACAACTGCCTGGGTTTATCGGGATGATTGGCATTGAAGCTCCGGTTTCGGCGTAGGAGGAGACTGTGCCACGAAAATTTGGAGAGATTGCTTTTACACCTGAAGTTCAAGCAGCCCAGGAACAGCGAGGATCGCGGCAAACCTATGAAAAATACATTGCAAACGGTCCTGCCAACGATACGATTACTCCCAAGATTGCCGAGTTCATTGCCCATCTGGAGGGATTTTATTTAGGAACAATCAGTTCCAATGGCTATCCCTATATTCAGTTTCGGGGTGGACCTGCGGGCTTTCTCAAAGTGTTGGATGAGAAGACTTTGGGATTCGCCGATTTTTCAGGCAATGTGCAGTACATTACAGTGGGCAATCTTGCTGGGAATGACAGAGCGTTTCTGTTTCTGATGGATTATCGTCATCGCAAACGGATCAAGATCTGGGGGCGGGCGGAATTTGTAGAAGGGGATGCTGAGTTGATAGAACAACTGCGAGTTCCGGGGTATCCTGCCGAAATTGAGCGGGCAATCCTCTTTCATGTAGAAGCAACCAGTGAAAACTGTCCTCAACACATTCCCCTTCGTTACTCGGAAACGGAAGTAGAAGCGATGCTGACTCCCCTGCACGATCGCATTACTGAGTTAGAGCAGCAGTTAGAGCAACGGTTGGGCGATCGTTCCCTTCCTCAGTCTTCTTAATTTGAACAAACTTTCTATCCCCGATTCACCTCTATCAGGAGTCCCTTATGGAAACAAAACCTCCCCTGCCACCCTTTACGCTAGAAACCGCTAAAGCCAAAATCCAGGCCGCAGAAGATGCCTGGAATACCCGCAACCCCGAACGAGTGGCCCTGGCCTACACCGAAGATTCCGAATGGCGCAATCGGGCTGAGTTTATTAAAGGACGATCTGAGATTATTGAATTTCTCAAGCGCAAATGGGCCAGGGAACTGGATTACCGCTTAAAGAAAGAACTCTGGTGCTTTCTGGAAAACCGCATTGCTGTGCGCTTTGAATATGAGTGGCATGATGATTCGGGGTTCTGGTATCGCTCTTACGGTAACGAGAACTGGGAATTTGCCGAGAATGGCTTGATGATGCGCCGCTATGCGAGTATCAATGACGTTCCCATCCAAGAGGCCGATCGCAAGTTTCGCTGGGAACAGCAGGCGTAAAGCACTCACACGGCTTGGGGCTGTCCATTCTGAGACAACGATCGCGACAGGGCCGCCAGCACTTTCACCAGGTCAGCCCCGACCCATCCAGAGGAGACAGGAGAAGGACGGTTTTCTCGGACGCAATCTAGAAAGTGTCCGCAGACCTGGCGCAGGGGTTCAACAGGGTCCAGAACCACCAATTCCAGGCGTTGTTTGGTAGGGACAAAGGTGGCGGGTTGCTCTGGGGAATCGAGGGCGATCAGGTTTCCGGCCCGATCGCGGCGTTCCAGTTGTCCGTGCTGAAGGGTAAGGGGAGTCGGGGTCAGTTCATCGAAAATGAGGGTGCCTTGACTCCCGACGACACAGAGGCGGCGTTGTTTGTCTGGGTTGAGCCAGCAGAGATGAATTTGGGCTTGGAAGCCACTGGGATAGATCACCGTGACCCACACTTGATCTGCAAGCCCGTGGGGAAACCACTCTGACAAGCCCACCTTAGGTTGCAGCCAAACTTTGCCCTGGGCAGCAACCTGCTGAGGCATTTCTCCCAGCCAGAAATTGAGAATTGCGATATCGTGAATGACCAAATCCCACATCACATCTACATCCTGACGGACAGGACCTAAATGGGTGCGGGCAGCGTATCCGTAACGTAGCTCACCTAACTGGCCCGATCGCACCACTTCAGATCCTCGCTGTACCGCTGGGTGAAACAGATAGGTATGATCAACCACTAATTGCCGTTGCTGTTGCTCCGCCAACTTGCACAATTCCAAAGACTCATTGGGGTCGAGGGTAAGGGGCTTCTCTGCCAGGACATGATATCCCTGCTTCAGGGCAGATTTGACGAGTTCATAGTGGGTGATGGCGGGGGTGACAATTACCACCGCTTCCACACCGGGACAGGCTACCAATTCCTTCCAACTCGTGACTAAGGCTACGCCTTCCAGGTTCAGGCGTTGGGTCAGCGCATGAAGGCGATCAGGGGTGGGGTCCAGCACTGCGACTAACTTCGATTGGGGATGTTCGGCAAAGTTCCTGACCAGATGTACCCCCCATCGTCCTGCTCCCAGCACTGCCACACCTGTTTGCATTGTCGGAATCCTCTCTCGTGACTAAATCGGTTTCAACGTTTGGGACTGGACTGCCAGGAAGGCAATTCGAGCAGCAGCCTGCTCTGCGGCCTTAATCGATCGTCCACTCCCTTTTCCTAACAGTTTGGCCTGAAACCAAACTTCTGCGGTAAAGCGGTTCGGATCTCCATGACTGCCAGCCATTTCCTCAACCCGGTATTCGGGCAGGGCTTTGTAATGGGCCTGGGTCCATTCTTGCAACGCAGCTTTATAGTTCTGACGGGCCGGATCATTCCGCACCTCCTGAATCAGCGCTTCCAGGTGGGGGTCGAGCCAGGGATGAATCAGGTCCAGGGTATGGGTACTGAGATAGAGCGCTCCGAGGACTGCTTCTAATGCCTCTGCGTTTCGGGATTCGATGCCCGTCTGGTCATTCAAGGCACTGCGAGCCACTCGCAGGTAGCGATCGAGTTGATAGTGGGTAGCAATCTGGGCCAGGACCCGATCGCTCACGAGAATGGACCGTAAAGCCGCATATTCCCCAACGGGCCATTCTGGGTAACGTTGGAACAGTAGCTCTGCAACTGCCATCCGCACCACCGAATCTCCAACAAACTCAAGTTGCTCATAGTTCGCAGTGCTTGAAGCAGTGGGATGGGTGAGGGCCAGATCCAGTAAAGTCCAATTCAGGGAACCCCCTGGAGGTAGCCCTAATTTTTGAATCAAACCTGTTAATTCTTGCTGACGTTGGGAATCGAGCATTGGGGAAATGGGAATGGGGGATGATTACTTTGGGTACCAAGAACCAGTGACCTATCACCAATTACCTATCACCGATTACCCATGACCTATTACCATTTTTACAGAACCACGAGCAAAGCCCACCTCATTCACAGGTGGGAGTGTCAATTTTCAGCTAACCGATCGATTCGCTCCCGGATCATTAATTCAATAAACGAACGAGCCAATCCGATCGTCCCCAATCCAGACAAAACGAAGGCAGCGATTGCCAGGTTTGCATGGGGTCCGAGCAGCAAGACGGCTCCCGTGAGAAAGGTGAAGCCACTGAAACAGGCATAGATGAGGCTCTTGAGGGCCAGGTTGATGCGCTTAAAGGCCCGATCGCTTTCGATCGATCGTACTCGGATTTCGAGTTCGCCCTGCTCCAGCCGTTCTTCCAGACGCATCAACATCTGTTCTGTGCGGCTCGGTTGTTGCAGTTTGACCTGAACGAAGGATCGGGCTTGCCGCACCAGTTCGCTGATCGCACTCCCCCGCTGTTCTTTGGTCAGGGCGATACTCTTTACAAAGGGACGGGCTGCTGCCAACAAATTGTACTCTGGGTCCAGGGCGCGGGCGATGCCATCCAGCGTGGTCAAAGATTTGAGGATATAGGTCATCTTAGCGGGCAGACGAAAGGGTTGCTGCTCGAAGATGGCGTAAATCTCTTGCTTCATCTGGTTGAAGGCTTGCAGTTCAATAGGCTTTTCTGTGAACCTATCCAGGATAAACCGCATCAACCGCCGCACTGGAGTCATGTCCTGAACAGGTTCGATCAGCCCCATTGCCGTCAGGGTATCAATCACTTCGTCCGAATCTTTTTTCAGCACCGCAAAGAGGGTCTTCACCATCTGATCTTTCGCAACTGGGATGACTTCGGACATCATGCCAAAATCGTAAAAAATCAGCTTGCCATCCTGACTGACTGCCATGTTGCCGGGGTGGGGGTCTGCCTGGAAGAACCCATCTTGCAGGAGTTGTTTCAGATAGCAGCAAATTCCGATCTGGTTGATTTCTTTGACATCCAGACCACAGGCTTCCAAAGATTGCCGATCGCTAATCTTAATGCCAGGGACATACTCCATCGTCAAAACACGACGGGTTGTGTAATGCCAGTAGATGAGAGGAACTTTAATTCGAGGATGGTCGATAAAATTTTGGCGGAAGCGATCGGCGTTTTTACCTTCCTGAACGTAATCGGTTTCTTGGCGCAGAATTCGGCAAAACTCTTCGTAGATTTCTTCGAGTTCGTACTGTCGTGTCCAGGGTAAAAATCGACGGCACAGCAGAATGAGCCGTCGCAACACTTGAAAATCTAGCTCAACCAGCCGTTCCAGACCGGGACGCTGGATTTTGACAACGACATCCTCCCCCGTGTGCAATCGGGCTTTGTGAACTTGGCCCAGACTGGCAGCGGCGATCGGTTTCCAGTCAAATTCCCGGAACAGAGTGTATACGGACTTCCCTAACTCTGCCTCAATGATGTCAACGGCTTGTTCTGAGGGGAAAGGAGGCACCTGATCTTGTAAACGGCTGAGAGCCTGTACATATTCGAGGGGAAGTAGATCGGCCCGACTGGAAAGGGATTGCCCGATTTTAATGAAGGTGGGTCCCAAGTCTAGCAGAGTGCCCACCAGCCACTGAGCACGGCGATTGCGATGATGGGGGGCGTTGCGGGCGATCGTATTGTCCCACCAGAGGTAAAGGGCAAACTGGAGGGTAGACCCAAAGATATCGGTTTGTCGTGCCCATAGAGAACCGTGCCGCTGCCAGCGCAGAGGTTTAGGTTCTGGGGTAGACATGAGGATACTAGAGGTCATGGGCTAGGGTCTAGCGATCGAAAAGATCGGAAAGGGTAAAAGAAAAGAGTTTCTTAAGAAAGATTTCGTCAGTCTCATTGTGTCATGACTGTTTGCCAAGATTGCACAGGTTTGCAGAATCTTCAGTCAGTCTGCTTTAGTGTGCCCACATTGCCAGGGATGATCCCGTACTGGTGGAGTTTGGCAACGGATAGAAACGTGGCAACGGATGGAAACAGATGAGTTTTGCGAACTACTGAGCGTACGAACTACTGAGCGTACACAATTCATCCTGGTTGACTGACAAAAGTTGATCGCGCCCTCACCCCAAACCCCTCTCCCAGAGCGGGAGAGGGGCTTTGAACATCTCCCGCAATGCTCTTGCTCCCCTTCTCCCTTTGTGGGAGAAGGGGTTGGGGGATGAGGGGTAAAAGTTTTGTCAGTCAACCAGCAATTCACCTTGCCTTGCTTTGCCTTGCTTTGCCTTGCCTGAAATCTCCTTTGAGGAGGGGTGTCCGCAGGCAGTGTGGTCAGATTAAATTGGCCCTTTGAGAACTGCTTTGGTGAAGCGAAACCCGCTGATTCCAGGAGGGGACAAAGAAAATCTATGTACAAAGTAGCTTTTATCAGAAAACCTACTTTCGGGAAAATTCTTGTTAGGAAATGGTCCAATATTCTCTCATTTTGTATCCCATTACTCCCACTCTATTCCTTATGGTTTGAAGCCTTATCTCCCCTGATAGATAGTTTTTATTGGAGAAAAGCTTATTGTGTAATTGTTGTTGCTGCCGTGATGGAAGAAGACTTTTTATGAATATTATTGCTTGGGTTCTTTTAGGTTTGATTGCTGGGGCAATCGCAAAGGCAATTTATCCCGGTGATCAAGGTGGCGGTATTTTTGCAACGATTCTTCTAGGAATTATTGGGGCTTTTCTGGGTGGTTCTTTGGGGTATTTCTTGCAAACGGGAACCCTCTCCTTAACGGCTGCCAGCTTCAGCCTTCCTGGTTTGTTTGTGGCAATCCTGGGAGCGATGTTGGCGATTTTCTTGTGGGGTTTGTTTACCCGTCGTGCTGCATAGCAGAAGGCAGAGAGCAGAAAGAACATGATTACAAAACGATCGTTTTGATCTGTCACTCTGGTCTAATATTTCTCTTCAACTGCGATAGAAGTTTAAGAAAAGAATACAAAAAAGTGGGGTTAGCAAAACTAAACCCCACTTTTTAATGATATGAATTCCAGTTCTTCTAATTAATCAATTGAAATAGACTGAGGCCCATTTCTACCGTTATTCATTTCAGAGGAAAAAGTTTGGTAAGAAGTAGAACCTGTTTGTTCATCGAGCCAACTCTTGACCGGATCGTCCTTCAAATTGAGACGAAATACTCCGGAAAAGAACCCTCCAAAAAAGGCAATGGGTTGGTGGGCAAACTCTTTAAAAATGGGCGAAAGTTCATCGAGAAACATGGTGATCTCCAGCGTTTTCCTGATGCGATCGTAACGCGAACTCAGGGGAAGCGTAAGCCATTAACCCTTTTTTTCTGGCATCATGCACTTGTCGCTATCGCACCCAGCAGGACCTTCCACCGCTAGCAGCCCCAAATCCCTCTCAAGCAGCACCCCATAGAAGTCCTGAGTGCGGCGACGAAGTTCAACTTCTTGCTTCAGCCGTTCGTAGGTCTCCTGATCGATCTTTTCAAAAGGCAATCGGGGAAAGGGGGCATCATAACGGGCCAGAAGGGCAGCACTGATGTAGCCTTCCTGTTGGTCGATCGCTTGATAGATCCGCTGGGCGAGGGGTTCGATTTCTTCTTCCCGCAGTTCGATCGTGGCACTGGTGTTGTGAGTTGTGTAGTATTTCTGGACTTGCAGATAGAAATCCATCTGGGCCAGGGCTGAGAATTGTTCGATCGCGATTTGGTCGGCTCCGGGCAGGCTGGCCCAGGACACCTCAACCGGAATCTCTACCAGCCATTCCGTACACCGGGGATCGAAGGGATCGTTCAGCAAGTTGCCGTTTTCGTCCTTATCGGATTGGGAAGGAACGACGCTGTACCCATATTCCAGACAGGCGAGGGCGACGGGATCATTCTTTCTAAAGGTAATCCGCCGAATGAAGCGCTGAGCCTTGGGAGGATGCCAACCGGGACTGGCTCCCGTCAGCAGAGATTTGGTGCCCGCTGGTTGCACCGTAGTACAACGGTTCGGGCGACGCAATCCGTGCCGATCGCAATACTCCCACACGACCCGATGCACGATTTCTTTCCAGTGGGTCAAATACGCCTGTTCTTTTTGTTTGAAGTCGAGTCCGGCGATCGTGTCCGGGCGGCCTGCTTCCCACCAGCGCAGCCAGTCTACTCCAAAGGCATGAACGAAGAAGTCGAACAGGCCAGTGAAGGAGACACCGACGATCGGATCGATTTCTCGGCTGTATTGGTAGCGGGGTTCGATGAAGCGATGGTTGAGCAGGGCGGCAACGGAGAGTGC
>JANRKG010000184.1:0-4941 GCA_033763635.1 Leptolyngbyaceae cyanobacterium bins.59 | reverse complement strand
ACAGTCCAAATGTGAACATTGCTGATTTTGTTGGCAATCTCAAAACCGTTTCTAGCCGCCTAATCCGCAAGGAATTTCCTGGTGTCAAGAGTGCATTCAAGAAACCTGTACTCTGGAAGATTGGTTACTACGTGGGATCGTGTGGTGAGGCATCACTGGAAGCGGTGAAACGCTACATTGAACAACAAGGCGCTTTAGGTTAGAGCGCTAAGAGTTTGGCGACTCCGCTTCACTCCATCGCCCGCCTATCCCCCATACAACCAAACGGAGTACCGTTATGGTCGCAGCACTCCGGCGTTATTGGTAGGCTAAGAACCGCATCTTTGACAACCCTCCTAAGGATCGAGGATTAAATAACCTGTAATTCTGGTTTTGCGGTGTAGTTCCATTGTGGTAAGAATTCATCAAAGACAATTTTCATGTTGGATTTGAAGTCTTCAGCCACTTTTCGACCCGTTTGATAAGTCTTGTCGAGAACGGTCGTGAATACCTTGAGACCCTTACAGATCATGTGCGGTTGCCCTGTCAAAACCTATCAATTATTTGACCTTATTTTAAGATTGATGCTATGCTTGTTAAGCACATCGGGGCGTAGCGCAGCTTGGTAGCGCACTACTTTGGGGTAGTAGGGGTCGTGGGTTCAAATCCCGCCGCTCCGATTTAGCAGACTAGATAAAAAAGCTAGCTTAAAAAGCTAAACAAAAACTCAATGAATTTGAAAAATCAGATTCGATTGAAAAACCTCCTGAGATAAACAGGAGGTTTTTTGGGTTTCAAGGTTGGAATTTAGAGCTTGGTACTGGGAGGCATCTCTCTCATAACTGGGGACCAATTCTTAAAATTCTGTATTTAATCTTTAATCAATTCTTGCTTTCTGTCATCAAAGCTATAGTGCAACCTTAGGGGTCCATTCGAAGCAGAAAGCTTCCTATTGCCCTGGAAACGGCATGAGCATTGGAGCTACCTGAATGAATTATTAAATAAATCTTAAATTTTTGATTCCTATCTTAGGATAAATTTCAGTGGCTTAATGCAATGTTACAATCTATAAAGTATTAAAAAACGTAAATATAACTGTAAATTACATGGTCCTCATTCTCATCTTTGTTATTGCCCTTGTTGCCTGGGCGTTACATCTGATGCAGCAGGCAATTGATAGCAAGGAGTTCTCTCTGATGCTGGCAGGCTTTTTGGTAGCCAGTGCAGCGGCAGCAATGATGGCCGTTTATTTTTTGATGGGGCACTATATGGGATATGTTGCCCAAATGTCCCAAAGCCCCTATCGTATGGAAGATTACATTGTTCCCTCAATCTCGATTATTCAATCGGACACGATCGCCGAGAATGATCTGTTTTCAGGGGATGTAGAGGATGGAGTACCACCCGTACCCTTTCAAATGCTTTCCTCGCTCCATTAAGACTTTTATTAAGATTTTCATGAAGCTTTTTCATAAAGCTTTAAGTAGGTCTTAAGTAATCTGAGAGCTTCCTTATAGAGTTCTTTGAAAAAGTTGAATTTAGGTTGGTATTCCAGATTTTGTTTTAGTCAGATATAAAAAATAGTGTGAATCTCAGCTTGATTTTCCTTTATAAGGCTTAATTTTTAATCAAGTTTGTCAGGTATTGATTCTTCATTCAAAGATGTGGGCATTCTGCAAGCAGTTGGCTACGGGTGTGGCTGTTGATGAACTGCTTGGCAGTCAAAAAGGGCACCCTTATCTGCTTAGGGAAATGTTTGGCTGAAAGTTTCCCTTGGTATGCTGTTAAAGCATCCATCCATCAGGACTTCCCGAAGGAGCTTTTTTTCTCTATGGATACCATCTCGGAACTCACGAGTATCAGTCGCCAATTAGTGAGTCTGGAGCGACCCCAAAAGGCCAAGATGCTGGTGGTTGATGATGAACCCGATAATCTTGACCTCCTTTATCGAACCTTCAGGCGAGACTTTAATGTCTTGAGGGCCGAGAGTGGAGTATTGGCGCTGGAAGTGTTGCAACGTGAAGGAGAGGTCGCTGTGATCATCTCCGACCAGCGGATGCCTGAGATGAAGGGAACGGAGTTCCTGAGTAAAACGGTGCCCCAGTTCCCGGATACGATGCGGATCATTTTGACGGGATTTACCGATGTTGAAGATCTGGTCGATGCGATCAATTCGGGTCAGGTCTACAAATACATCACCAAGCCCTGGGACCCAAATGAGTTGAAGGCGGTGGTTCAACGGGCGGCGGAGACCTATGAACTCCTCAAGCAACGCACTGAAGAACTTCGTCGTGCCCAGGGACAGACGGAATTGCTATCAACGATCGTCCAGGTCTCTCAAAGGGCTGCAAGTCTAGAAGAATGCCTCCAGCCGATCGCAACGGCGTTGGGTAGGAATGTGTTAGCGGATGTCTGCATTCTGCAATTAGTGGATCGTGGAGCGCTGGCATCGGGGCAGGGGGTGTATGCGGTTGAAGAGAATGCCCAAAACTGGCTGGCGGAAGACCCGCTGGTGAAGGAAGCGATTAGCAGCCAAAAAATGCAGGTTTCCGTGAATGTGCCATCGGATAACTCCCTGGCAAACGTTCCCCATTATCAGGCTTCTGGCATTCAAGCCCATTTGCTAATTCCTGTGACCTACCGGAATGAGGTATTGGCGGTTTTATCCCTGCAATGGAAGCAGCCCTGCAAACTACGAGAGGATGAATTGGCTCTGATGCTACTCTCCGTACAACAGGTCGGAATTGCCCTGACCTGTATCCGTTACCATCGTCCGGTAAGTTAAGCGGCAAGTGAATATGGCTCCCACGGCAACGGAAATTCAGGCTCTCTTCGATCGGATTGCCCCCGTCTATGACCAGTTAAATGATTGGCTCAGTTTGGGGCAACATCGTGTTTGGAAGCAGATGGCTGTGAAGTGGAGTGGGGCGAAGGCGGGAGATACCTGTCTGGACCTCTGCTGTGGAAGTGGCGATTTGGCGCGGCAACTGGCGCGGCAGGTCGAACCGGGGGGGCAGGTATTTGGGGCGGATTTTGCTCCTGCTCAATTGATGGTTGCACGCGATCGGACGGCTCAATGTTATGGGCTGGCTCCGATTACCTGGGTGGAGGCGGATGCTTTGGCTCTCCCCTTTCCCGATGCTCAGTTTGATGCGGCGACGATGGGGTACGGGTTGCGTAATGTAATTGACATTGAGGGTGCCCTTCAAGAATTGCGACGGGTATTGAAGCCGGGGGCGAGGGCTGCAATTTTAGACTTTAACCATTCTAAACGTCCTGAGATTCGTTTATTTCAGCAGTGGTATTTGGATCACATTGTTGTGCCGATGGCACAATGGTTTGGTTTAACTGAAGAGTATGCCTACCTGGGACCCAGCTTAGAGCGTTTTCCCACTGGATCGGAACAGGTACGGCTTTCCCTTCAGGTAGGCTTTGCCACTGCCACGCATTACCCGATCGCAAGCGATACTATGGGAGTATTGGTGGTTACAAAATAGGGGTGAGATGTCCTGTTAAGGGGGACTCACGGCCTACCATCGATTTTTAGCTTTCGGTTCTAGTTTCTTTACCTTTATTTTCCGCGCTCCTGTGGACCCTTCGAATCTCTGGCTGTTTGCTGGCCCTCCGCTCGTTGGTGGAATTATCGGGTATTTCACGAACGACATTGCGATCAAAATGTTGTTTCGTCCGTACAAGACCTACTACCTGGGCGGGCGACCTGTTCCCTTTACCCCCGGTCTCATTCCCCGCAATCAGGAGCGCTTGGCAAAGCGGATTGCGGATACGATCATGGGATCGTTGCTGACACCCGAGGAATTGCAAAATCTGGCCCGTCGTTTGTTGCAGACAGAGCGGATGCAGGCTGCGATTCTGTGGCTGTTGCGGTTGGGGATTGACCAGATTCGCACGAATGCCAATCAGAAAGCAAGCAAAATTTTGGCGGCGATTCTAGAGGATTTATTGAGCAAGTCGCTGCCTCGACTGCTTAGGGTGATGGCCCGTCGGGAAGATTTTCTGGAGAGTCAGCTCAACCAAATTTTTGATCAGGTGCTCCTAGAGTTTCACTTAAACGAGGAACAGGCGATTCGGTTGGCGGATTGGATTTTGGATGTGGTGATTCCCCCCGATGTTCTGCGGCAAATTCTGGTGGATTTCTTGACCGATCGCAACATTCAAATTATCGACGAAGGCTTTCGGGAGAAGACCAGTGGCACCTATTGGGTGATTGCCAATCTCTTTGGTCTCCGCAATACCCTGGCTCGGTTGCGTACCTATTGCCTGGATGATCGGGACGCGACGAACGTCCGCCTTACAGAGCTCATTGAGTCCTTAGGGTTTCGACAGCGAATCAAAACGTTTCTACAAAAAATCTCGCTTCAGAATTTACCTGTTTCGACAGTGCGACAGTTACGCAAGACTATGCGGGACAGTGTGAGAGCCTATGTTCAGAACCGGGGAGTGGATTTGTTGCACGGGTTGAGTGGTTCGATCGATTGGGATCACATTGCCACCCTCATTCTCAATAGTCTCAGCCGTTCGGAGATGGTCGAGACTTCTCTAGAAGCGGTTAGCCAGGAACTGGCCCTCATTCTAGAGCGTTACCTGGAAGAAGATCTGGAAAAGATTGTAGCCCAGGCGATCCCGATTCTCGACATTGATCAGGTGATTATCGATCGCGTCAAGGCGACTTCTCCCGAAAACCTGGAGGCTGCGATTCAAGGTATTGTACGCAGTGAACTCCAGGCGATCGTAAACCTGGGCGGCATCCTGGGGTTTGTGATTGGGATTTTGCAGTCTATTTCCCTCTTGCTTCGATAGCACCGTTACCGTTACTGGGTGCATCCCACTTTTGCAAAGTCGCGGGGGCGCGCCCCCCCCCCCCCCCCCCCACGGGGCGGGCTGGGCGGGGTGAAAATTAAAAAACACAAAAGGAGGATGGTGGGTGGTGGGGGTTTGAAAAAC
>JANRKG010000183.1:0-7978 GCA_033763635.1 Leptolyngbyaceae cyanobacterium bins.59 | reverse complement strand
TGCCTTCTAAACGTTGCCTGATGAACGCTGCTTCTAAGACGCTGCCTTTTAAACGTCCGAGTGCAGGGTTTGATTTGCTGTCAGATTTATACTCTAGCCGATCGATTGCTGGATGGCAGAGGACAGGGATACGTTTAGTGTAACCCTACTCCTCCGGCTCTTTCATGGAATTTGTTGATTGAGGGGGTCAGGCTGTCACCGCTGCCCGTTCTGTTGATCCCCGTATCTTACGATTTTTCTCTACCATAATTTTTTCAAAATCATCTAACCGCTGTGATAGAGCATCATCAATCAGATCTCCTTCTTCATTAAAGGCTTTCCATGCTTGCCCGATCGCCACCTGTTCCGGGATCATCCACGCATGCACCCAGCGCATTACAGTTCGCAGATCATTGAGAGCATTGCTATTAGACTGCCCACCCAGCACACTGATCGCCCCAGTTACTTTATCGGAAAATTCTTCAAAGCCCATTAAATCCAGGGCATTTTTCAAAACTCCGCTGATACTCCCGTGATATTCGGGTGTTGCCAGGATAATCCCGTCAGCCGTCTTAACGGTTTCCTGTAGCTTGGCAACATCGGGATAGGCCGGATAAGCATCTCCACCATCGCAGAACGGTAGATTAAGTAACCGTAAATCAATCAGTTCAACCTCTGCACCCAATGCATGAATCCGCTCTAGCGCAGTCTCTAAGGCCCGCTGGCTATAGGAACCAGCCCTCAAACTACCGCCAATGCCAACAATTTTCACCATAGAACTATCTCACGAATGAAGAATTGTAACGATCGAGACTCTTCGGAGGCAACCTGTAACGTCTTTGTCTCCCATCTTAGCTTAAATAAACTCGTAATGACTACGACTTAAAAGCAAAAAGATTTCTAGAAAACAATTGCCCCGCTGCTTGAGCGAAGCCGAAACCAGCGCCCGTGCCCTGAGCGTAGTCGAAGGGCAACCTGTTGGTAAACTCTTTTCAAGAAATCGCCTAAGACGATGTTTTGCCGTTGCTCCACCCCGATTCCCTGCTATCAGTCGATCGCCTCTGAGCAGATAAATCTAATCGGGCCGCCAGTTCGTCTTTGATCCGCATCAGAATTGAAGTCTCATCCAGAGAAGAGAGGATTTTCATCACAACTGCTTTAGGGCCATCCGGTCCCCAGGAGGCACCATTTACCAGATACGCTTTCGCAATTTGCCCAATGGCATAGGAAGAAACGCCAGCAACTCCCGCCTGAGTCACTGCGACTGCCATGTAAGGGGCCAGGGTGATACCACCTGTTGCCGGAGCGGAGAGACCCAATAATCCCTTTAAAGAACTGAGACCCAGGTTTGCGAGAAGTTCACTGGCACTGATCCCGCCCATGCTGAGGGCAATTTTTTGAAGTAAATTGACGGCTCCCTGGTGATTCATGGGAATACCATAGAGGCGGGAGAGGGTGAGGACCTGCACGACATCGATTACTGCTCCGGTAAGGATGTCTACGACGGTAAAGGGATTCAGGGCGATCGCCGTTGATTTGGTCATCACCGCATTCCAGATCACCTGATTTGCGCTACGTTCCCGAATTAGCAATTTGCGCTGAAGGATTTGCTCATTGACATCATCGGCATAGAGCATCGTGTTCAGAGCCACCAATGATTTGCCCTCCCGGTCCAAGACCTCCAGAATCTTGAGTTTGAGATCGGTGACTTGGGGTTCTCCCCGACTTAACTGGGCTGAGATCTTCCCCTCAGCAGAACGAACGGCCCGTGCAACCAGAGGAGATGCAGCAGCCATGACAATTTCCTCAGGGGATAGGATTTCTTTCACCCGTTCATCTCGAATTTTTTGGTAAATGGCTTGGCGATCGGTGTCGGGATACTGATCGATCTTGTTAAAAACAAGCAAGATGGGCTTACTGACTTCTCGGAGGGAGGAAAGGGCCGCATACTCTACCTTTGTGATATCGCCAGAGATCACAAACAGAATCAGGTCCGCTTGCTGGGCAATTTGACGGGCTAACCGTTCTCGTTGCTCTCCATTGACTTCATCGATCCCCGGTGTATCAATTAGTTCAATCTGAGAGTTATGCAACCCATGCAGCACGACGCGCCGGACCTGAGGAGCAGTGCAATCGCCCCCTGGGTTGAGGGTAGGGCTAACACTCCAACGGGCACTCTGGACGGCGCGAGTCACCCCATGGGTTGGTCCCACTTCAAAGATATCTTCCCCTAAGAGGGCATTCAGTAAGGAGGATTTCCCCCGGCCCACCATGCCAAAGACTGCAATCTGGACGACTAACTGTTCCAACTTTTCAAGGAGAGCCGTGAGGTTGCGAATTTCAGGTTCCAAACCTGCCCGTTCTTGAGGGGTTAGATCCAAAGTGAGAACCAGTTCCTTCAAGGCATCCTGGGCCTGTCGATAGTGCAGTTCTGTCTGGATTTCTTCAAAACTGGACACGACTTCTGCCAATTCCCGATCCATTTCCGGAGAATTGGAGCTTTCAGGAGAACCTGAGGGAAACTCCAGGTCAGAATTTGTCAATGTAGCCTCCCAGTTTAGAAGAACAGCCCTTTTCTTCTAAGTTAGCAAAGGGCAGGGAAGCAAAGGGCAATCAGGGGGATGGGGGAAACCGATCAACCCATGGTGACCCTAAAAACCTGTTGAGTGGAGAATTTTAAGACTGTTCAGTACTTGGTTTTTAGGCGATTTCTTGAAAAGAATTTACCGATGAGTTGCCCTTCGGTTCCGCTCAAGGCACGAATGCTGGTTGAGCGGAACCGAAACCAGAGGGAAAATTGTTTTCAGAAATCTCCTTAGTGATCAGAGAAATCTAAATTACTTATGAAACCTTTTAAGTAAAAAACCTTATAGTCGCAGGAATGAAAGGTCTACGTTGCCAAAATTAGTGCTTAGAGCCACATTCAGGTTTTCCAGGGCTTGTACTAACCACTGAACCACATCCCTTGTGGAAGCTTCATAGTGATTGAACAGAATTGAAAAGCGTTTTTCTAAATAAGGCTTCACCTTACGGCAAATCAGGACAATTTTCAGCAGAATCCCTGTTGTTGCCGTTGGCCCAACATTGTTAATGAGGTCAATAAAAACAAAGTGCTGTGGTCTGTGAGAGCTTTCTACAACCAGGAAGTTTAGCAATTGGCTACAGGTTCGGACAATGAGAAAATCGCTTAACTTCTGACCGTTGCTTTCCGGCAGAATGGATTTGAGTTGGGCATGGAGTTGATTCCCAAATTGGCGCTTAGAGTAGCCAGAATCAACCGTAGCCGTTACATACTGGTACAAATCATCCTTGAAAGCACCATAGGAAGGCGCGTGGCTACTATGGGTCAGGAAACGCTGGGCCAAATCCCGGTAGGTACAGGAACCCTCAACCTTGCCGACAAAGTGCCGAATCGCACCACTTAATTCCCCATCATTTAATAGGGTTGGATTCTTAACCACTGTCAAGTGCTTTGCTGCTCCTGATCCCGAAGCAACCCGATTCGCCTGACTGCGCCGAACCTGATAAGTAACATAGCGGGAAAGGTCAAGCTCGAACTGGCGTTGAACCTGGGTTTGAATTTGGCGAATTGTTTGCTGATGCTCATACCCACTATCCTCACTGAGAAGACAGTGTTCATACAGATAGGGATAGCGACGAATGAGTGTTCCCAGAGGTCTGGTATCTGGTCCACCCCCTGCTTCAATCGTCTGACTGAGAACTTGAGACAATCGGCAGAGGGTATGATACTGATCCGTTGTTTGAAACTCTCCAACGAGTTCTCGCAGCCGTCTCACCGATTTGTAACGTGAATACTCGTGAACGGTGGCACTCGGGGTATTTGTAAAAACAGCGATCAACTCAGGGATCGCACCTTGTAACTGGGAACGGGTCTGCCAACGGTTGATAAGAATGTGACAGCAACGGTTCAGAACGAACTTGAACTCATGGTCCGCGTTTTTAGAAGAAATGATTTTGTCAAGGGAGGTAAGGATCGGACGATCTTGATAACCAACTCCCTCAATAAAAAGCATCCGGAAGCGTTCAATCAGATCGCCAGGGGATTCTGAATTGACCAGTTCGAGCAGGTGATCATACAAACGCTGCTCTTCGGAAGTGATTTGTCTACTGTAGAAGCCTGAACTATTCACCTTACCCAATTCTCCCCAACTCGGCCAATTCTACAAGATCTATAGGGAATTTATTTAGTAAGAACTTCAGTTAGAGATCGTTCCAATTTCAATAGATCGGATAAAAGTTAACTGTAAAGAGCAAGTCTTTAATCCAAAGTCTATCTATCAATCAATAAAATCCCTTAACTGGCACCTTAACTGGAAAATGTAATAGATCCATTAGATTTCTCTTTACTCTTCACTCTTTGCTTCTCACTCTTTAACAGGTAACGCCTCAGAAACTTAACACGCTCTTTCTAGAGAATCTCAACTTAACGGGCTTATTTGAAGAATGATTTAACTTATCATTAATTTCAACCCATCCTTGGTGGTTCATCTTAGTTCTAGTCTATTGGCAACCCTCTATTCAGCTTGACACTTCAAAATCTGGCACCCCTCTCTAACATTACTTAAAAATAACTGCCTCAAGAAAAATTAAAGACAAAGTTTTAAGTGAAATTAGCCAGAAAAAAGCTTAGAAACAGCCAGGAAAAAGGAACTAGAACTTAAAGAATTGAATTAGAAGCACCCAAGATGAAACAGTCGATACAGAAAGATTGGTACAGAAAGATTGATACAGAAAAACTGATGCAAAACAGTTGATACGAAATATCTGGTAAGAAATAGCTAATGAGAGAAGCACCCGATAAAAATATTGATAGCAAGACAAGAAATAGCAAGACAAAAAATCTAAAACATAAAGCTTGAAATTGTAATGAGTTCAAGTTGTTAAACTGCTGTCAAGCTGCTGTCAAGCTGCTGTCAAAATTTGGGCTGTCAAAATTTAGAACACCTTTTTCCAGCACTTTAATCCTACTTGCTCACACCACCTTATGATAGTGATGCTAGTCACCCAAAAGGTATTTTTCAAACAAAGAGAGATTAAAGATTCAATGAAGTTTTGTGGAATACCTTGAAAAAGCTAAACCTTAAGTAACTTCAGAAAGCAACGGATGCAAGTTCATTTGTTCTGACGTTTTTTGTTCTCAGGTTTTTCTGTATCTTTAAATACGACATCCTTAATTGCGACAGTATTCCTGACTATCGACATATTTGGGAATCACCACTTTTTTCCCTGATCCTCCTTGCTTGCTTGTAGGACTAAATCGCGAATCTTCTTCTGCTCTTTAACTCTGCTCTTCAATTTTCTATCGTTCCCTATGCCCCTCTCAATTAAAATCCGTAAACTTATCCAAATTTTGAATGCAAGAATTCCAGGACTTGATGGAAATTACCAGGAACAAACCATTTCAGCGATCACGACAGATACTCGTTCTCTCAAGCCTGGAGAAGCTTTTCTGGCATTAAGAGGGGATAAGTTTGATGGGCACAACTTTGTAGAGCAAGCGATCGAACAAGGGGCTACTGTTGCTATTGTCGATGCTTCAGGGCAAGGGAGGGATGGGGGGCATTTCCCCCTTTTGACAGTTGATAATACTTTAAAGGCGTATCAAGACATCGCCCATTGGTGGCGATGCCAACAGAAAATTCCGATCGTAGCGGTCACGGGTTCCGTTGGTAAAACGACAACGAAAGAATTAATTGCTGCTGTTCTAACCACTGCGGGATCTGTCTTAAAGACTCAAGCAAACTTTAATAATGAAATCGGAGTTCCTAAGACTCTCCTAGAACTGGGATCAGAGCATAACTATGGGGTCATTGAGATGGGGATGCGAGGACCAGGGGAAATTGCCCTGCTGACCCAGGTTGCCCGTCCCAATGTTGCAGTCATTACGAATGTAGGGGTGGCCCATATTGAGCGCTTGGGATCAGAGCAGGCGATCGCCAATGCAAAATGTGAATTGTTGGCAGAAATACCTTCGGATAGTGTCGCAGTTCTCAACTATGACAATCCCTTACTGCGAGAAACTGCCCCTCGTTTCTGGTCTGGTCGTACCCTCACCTATGGGTTGGAGGGGGGGGATTTGCACGGAGAAATTTTACCGTCCGGGCATTTACGAGTTGCAGACCTGGAACTTCCCCTACCTCTTCCGGGGCGACATAATGCTTTGAACTATTTAGCAGCCTTGGCAGTTGCTCAAGTCTTGGGGGTGGACTGGTCGCCTTTACAACAAGGATTGGCAGTGACCCTACCTACGGGACGATCGCAGCGGTATGACCTACGAGACAATATTGTGATCCTGGATGAGAGCTATAACGCGGGGCCAGAGTCGATGACCGCAGCCCTGCACTTACTGGCAGAAACAGCAGGAACCCGTCACATTGCGGTTTTGGGCACCATGCGGGAGTTAGGGGATCGCTCTCCCGAATTTCATCGTCAAGTGGGAACGGTGGTCGCGAAACTGGGCCTGGATCAGTTGCTGATTTTGGCAGATCCAGTCGAAGCAGAAGCCCTGGCAAGGGGATCTGCTCCCGTTCCCTCCCTCACCTTCACAACTCACGCAGCACTGACTCAGTATCTCCAAACAATGCTGCAACCGGGCGATCGCGTTCTATTCAAAGCTTCCCGTGCGGTAGGTCTGGAACGAGTTGTGGAAGCCCTGCGAAGTCGCTGATCAGTGGCTATCCTTCAAGTTAGGCGATACCATTGATCGAGCGTGACCCATTTCCTAAATCTCTGGTATGACGACTGACCTGCATTCTGCTGAAGACACCCAATTCCAGGCTGAGCTAGAGGAGGCGATCACTCACCGCCGCAATTTTGCGATCATTTCTCACCCGGATGCAGGGAAAACAACCCTGACTGAAAAACTTCTGTTGTATGGAGGAGCCATTCACGAAGCAGGGGCCGTGAAAGCACGGCGGGCACAGCGGCAAGTCACGTCAGACTGGATGGCAATGGAGCAACAACGGGGGATCTCGATCACCTCAACAGTGCTGCAATTTGCATATCAAAATTGCCAGATTAATCTCCTGGATACTCCTGGTCACCAAGATTTCAGTGAAGACACTTATCGAACCCTGGCAGCAGCAGACAATGCGGTCATGCTGATCGACGCAGCAAAAGGGTTAGAACCCCAGACTCGTAAACTGTTTGAAGTGTGCCGTTTGCGTGCCCTGCCTATCTTTACATTTGTCAATAAGATGGACCGTCCGGGGCGGGAACCGTTGGAATTGCTGGATGAGATCGAAAAAGAGTTGGGTCTCCAAACCTATGCCGTCAACTGGCCAATCGGGATGGGGGATCAATTCCGGGGGGTATTTGATCGCCGCTCTCGCAAAGTCCACCTATTTGAACGTAGCGCTCACGGCAGTCGGGAGGCGATCGATACAGCCGTGGATTTGGGAGATGCCCAACTCGCAACCCTCCTCGAACCCGATCTTTACCAGAAGTTTCAAGATGAACTGGATTTGATTGAAGGATTGGGACCCGAGCTGGATTTGGAAGCCGTCCATCATGGCAAGATGACCCCCGTATTCTTTGGAAGTGCCATGACAAACTTTGGGGTTGAGCTATTTCTGGAAGCCTTTCTAGATTATGCACTTCGTCCCGGTTCCCATCGCAGTAGCCTGGGAGAAATTGCCCCCAACTATCCTGCCTTTTCCGGCTTTGTGTTTAAGCTCCAGGCCAATATGGACCCCAAACACCGCGATCGGATTGCCTTTGTGCGAGTCTGTTCCGGGAAGTTTGAGAAAGATATGACGGTTAACCATGCGCGATCGGGCAAAACGATTCGGCTCTCCCGTCCCCAAAAGTTGTTTGCCCAGGAACGAGAGTCGATCGAATCTGCCTATCCGGGGGACATTATTGGATTGAATAATCCGGGGATGTTTGCGATCGGAGACACGATTTATATTGGGCGCAAGCTGGAGTACGAAGGCATCCCTTATTTCTCGCCTGAAATCTTCGCCTATCTCAGAAATCC
>JANRKG010000182.1:0-4329 GCA_033763635.1 Leptolyngbyaceae cyanobacterium bins.59 | reverse complement strand
CTTGGCGTTCACGCTTGGATGCAGGCACCATCCGGTAGGACAGCACTACACCACTAGCGACCAGACCAGCACAGGCTAACCAGCAGTAGAGCGAAGGCAAGTGGATCGCCTGACTGCTGGTTAGCCTGTGCTGGAACAGGTGTGGGTGAAGCGGAGTGGGTACCCGTCTTCAGGTATTGGGACACGGACAGGTAACATGGGGTATCCTCTAGGGTGGTACCCGTGCCGGAACAGAACAAGGTTCCGTCTGGGTAGTACCAACCGTGAACCCCATCAACGAATTTGTAGGTTAGTTCACTGTTCATGTTTGCTCAATTGGTCGCAATGATTTACCGGGATGGCGTTTCACCTCCATCCCGGTTTTTTCCTTAACGGATAGGGTCATCATAGCACGTTAGTCAGCACTAAACGACACTATACAGCCCTTAAAGGGTTACAATATCTCAACAAGACATATCAAGACACTTCAAGGACTACGATTTGTATGAGTAACCTATTAGCGAAGCACCATTCTTCGGTAGCAACTAAAATGCCAAGAGTCGCTGTCTATTTACCAGATGACCTCTATAGACACTTAGAGGCGTTGTCTGCTCAGGAAAACAGATCCCTGTCCAAGATGGTGGCAGTGCTTGTTGAAGAAGCCTTTGAATCACGCAACAAGACAGCCAGGAACCCTGGAGATTCTTGGCGACTCACAAACCCTGAGTTCAGTAATGCACTGCTGAACGTAGCAGAGAGGATGATTGACGTTGCATCAGAGGTTTCAGGGAAGCCGATAACAGATGACATTAAACAAGTGTTGTCATCCCATCTTGCCCGCCGAATGGAGATGGGCGCTTTTGAAGCAATGAACACCGAAGAAGGTCTGAACGATTTGATAATAGCTGCACTGGTAAGCCGGTTAGCCAGAGGAAAGACGGGAACACAAAAAGAGGATGGCATAGACAAGGAAAGCCCATGAAATGATGCAGACAACCGGTAGAGCGAAGCAAAACGGCATGGATAGCGCTATCCATGCCGTTTTCGTTTGTGTGGTGTGTCACCCCTGGGCGACTTTTCGCCCAGGGGCGAATTACTTCACCCTGGTTTCAGGTGAAGTCAGCGTGAAACCAGCGTGAAAGGAAGAGAGTTAACGTCACTACCCTAGGGTAGTGGAGAGCAGTACCAGGACTATAAGCTCAGCCTATGTACTTTACTCGGCCCCTAGGGGTTCCTTCACACCTTCTTCGTCCTTAACACCAAAGAGGACAGTGATACCGTGATTCAGCTCATGTGCTAAGCACGACCCTTTAGGTTCATACCACCGTTTCACCAGCTTCACTTCTTAGTAGTGCAGCACCGTATAACAGGGGAACTGATGTAACGGTGTGGCGTTGTACGATCGACTTAGGCTAATTGAGTAAGGATGGTACCGCTATGACGGGAGAACGATGGACTGAGGAAATGTTAGACGGCTTAGCAACATCGGTGTCGGAGCTGAGAGCCTCTGTGTCTGAGATGCAGCCAAACGTATCCAGTTTGGTGGAAGCTCAAGCACTGCTGGTACAGATTATGTCAGAGGACAGGCAATCAGCCGGCGAGTTTAGACGGACTACTAATTCAGCCCTAGACCGGATTGAATCAGTAGTCAACCGACTAGCAGAGGGGCAGGAGAGACAGGGCGCTCTGCTGGAGAGGCATGACCTTTCACTAGAACGGCACCAAATCATGCTGGATCGACAACAGGCAACGATGGAACGCCTGGAGTCGTTGGCTAGGAGCTTAGCAGCCGGTCAAGAACGACAAGAACGGTTACTTGATTACTTGATGCAACGTGACCGCGATCGGAGCTAGGTAAGTGGTACCCGTCCGATACTATTCGCATGGGTACTTGGGTGCTGTTTGGGTATCGTTTGGGTATCACCTTTGAGCGTCACTTTTGGGCATTACATGGGCATCGTGTGGGCATTATTTGGGGTCACATGGGCATCGTTTGGGTATCGTTTGGGTATCATTTTCAGATTTTCAGCCTGAAACCAGCTCCTAGAGCCTGTGAGTCACTAGCTTTAGGTTCTGGTTTCTCACGAAGTGTAGGTTCAAGTCCTATCATCCGCATTCAAGACAGAGAGTTGAATACAAAGGTATGGACTGAAGCAATGTTGAACGGCTTAGCCACATCCGTATCGGTGCTAAGAGCCTCTGTGTCTGAGATACAGCCAACCCTCTAACTCAGTCAGAATCTACATACTGGGGTGGACTAGCTCCAATCCGGTGGGTGATTCGAGGATATTTGACCTTGGCTTTGGGCGCTGCAATTGCCATCACCCGGATCTGATGCCACCAATCATCCCCAAAATCAAACCAATAGCCAAACAGCTCATCAACCACTAGCCCAAGCGATCCGATCGCAGTTTTGGCCACATCTCCAGCAGGCGATTCCCCAAATTCATCATCCATGGCCAGCCCATAGCGATCGGCATCAGGATCATTTGGCCCCTTACCCTTGAGTTGAAACTCATACATATGGTTGTCAAAGCGATCGAAGGCTTTAAAGATGACTCCATGCAGATCGGCAAGGGTCTGATCGCCACGGATCTCGATCGTCCTGACAGTCTCAGGATTTTTCTCAAGAAATTCATCGGTAACAGGCCCGTCAATCAATGCCACCTCCAGCACATACAATGCTTTCAGGGCTTCTGGAGAACTCCTAGCACTAGCAGACTCGGTTAGCCCTTTAGCAGATTTAGCAGGCTGAGTTTGAGCAGTTGGTTGGGGTGCAGGACTTGACTGAGGAGCCTTACCTGTAATTTGGGCAACAAAGGCTTCACTATCCTCCTTATGTCCTGGAATATAGGGAATCATCCCTTTCCGAAAAGCATCTACCTGCACCGGCAACGGGGCTGATCGAATATCAATAATTAGCCCATTCACCGACAGCATCCAAATCAACGGATTACGATCGACCAAGCTAGGCAAACACCAGTTGGGATCAAACTGGCGCATTTTTAGCGTATCCCTTACTTGCTTGGATTTTCCCTGGCCAGTGCTTGCTGATATGCCAAACCATTGGTAGAGTTCCCCAGCACTGATGTAAAGAGGCTGAGAACTGTCAAAGAGAAAATTGACCATACCAATCGCGTGGGTAATTCCAGCAGCCCAAGTTTTGGCCTGCCCCTTTTCCAAGGGAGAAGGTCGCTTCCGACAAAGGGCAGCCGCGGCTTGACGAATCATCTGAGCATATTCCTCGTTCAGGTGTTGCCGCGCAAACTCGTCTGTAAGTTCAATGATGCTGTTGAACTTTTCCTCCATTGCTTTGGGGACATTTTCAGACTTCTGGGATTTAGACATGGCATGGACAATTAAGTAAGGAAGAAATCACCTGCAAACAATGGGCCAGCTTTGTTCACATAAAAGCCCTGGTTCTTAACGATTGTACTCCCTAAATTGAGGCTAGCTGAATTGCTAGCATTGAAGGAATAAGTATCTTGGCAATGGTTGCTTAGTGTATTTTAAAGTACCAACTAAACCAAGCCGATCGACATTATCAAGCTAGCAAATGCTGAGGGGGACTCCATGCGGGTAGCATTTATCAATCAAATTGTGCAGGATCTGGAAGCCTTTAACCAGTCTTCAGAGCAGGAGTTGGCAACCCTGAAGGCGGATGGTTTGTTGTCTAGGGAGGGATATGAATTGGTCAGGGAAATTATGGATCGATCTCTCAAACCTTTGGAATCAATCCTTAATCAAACCTTGGTGGAGACTTTTCCGGAGAGTGCCGTTTTAAGTTTGGTTGAACAGTACAAAACAAAGGTGAGCCGCCAAATTCTGGAGGTTCGGAGTCATGCCTACTCCAGTAAACGTCTATTAAGCCGGATGCGGGAGTTGATTCGATCGCAGTTGGCTGATATTTCCAACCGAATTCGATCGGAGCGCACTACCTTTCCGTTTGCTCAAAGTGTGTTGACCCAACTAGATCAGGTGAAGACTATCAAAGCAGAAATTGATAATCTTCAGACAGGCTTAGTGAATCGATTTGAGCGAGAGCTACAATTTCAGGGTGAATCCCAACGGTTGTTCTTGTTTGAGGCGATCGCGGAGGAATTCAATGAAAAACTCAGTCAATTGATCGACAGTCACTTGCAAAAAACTGAGGAGAGTGAATTTACTGCTATTTCCTCTCCTGCACTAGACGATCACACTGACCTTTTGGGTATCAATCAACTCAAAACCGACTTAGCTGAGATCAGTCAACAATTACAAAGCCTCCTGCAAGAAACGAACCAACTTGCGCAAGCTTTGCAGAACAAGCTCATAGAATCTGAAGCCTTGACCCAACGACTCCAGCAGTTG
>JANRKG010000181.1:0-8485 GCA_033763635.1 Leptolyngbyaceae cyanobacterium bins.59 | reverse complement strand
AAGGGAGGTGTCCTAGGCCTCTAGACGATGGGGGCTTGTAATGAAGCCCTTGGCTCAAGCGTTCTTTCAGAAATGTTCTTGAATTTCCTGATACGCTCGTTTTGGACCTTTTCTAACTTAACTGATTTACCTAAATCTGTCAAGTGTCTTCTCGGCTTCGCGTTCACGCTTGCCTTTTATAGTTATACAACACTTTTTCCTAAATAGCGATCCCCTCACAAAGTTCTTGAAATGGAAGGTGCGACCGTCCAAGTTTTCGCTAACCAGGGTAGGATTTCCGGTAGCAATCTACCCTTCTCCTCCTGAAACTGTGAAGTCTGTTGCCCGTTCCCTGGCTCAATCGTTCCTCGCTCCCCTTTTTGCGATCGTCGCGGCCCTGTTAGTGGGGGCGGGATTGATCGCCCTGGCAGGGGTTAGCCCCTGGAAGGCTTATACTGTCCTACTCACGGAATCTTTGGCAGACTATTACGGGTTCTGTAACACGTTGACGAAAATGGCTCCCCTGCTTCTGGCTGGGTTAAGTGTCCTCGTGGCTTTGAAGGCGGGACAGTTCAATATTGGGGCAGAGGGACAGATCTACATGGGCGGGCTGGGAAGTGCGATCGTCGGCCTTTCCTTAGCAGGACTGCCAGCCTTGATTCACCTTCCTCTCGCTCTGGCAGGTGGGTTTCTGTTGGGGGGAGTCTGGGGGTTGATTCCGGGCTATTTGAAGGCCGTGCGGGGAGTAAATGAGGTGATTACAACCCTGCTCCTAAATTATGTGGCGGTCAATTTTGTGAGTTATCTGGTCGCAGGTCCCATGCAGGAACCGGGGGCCCCGACCCCTTACAGTCGCTTGTTGGCACCCTCGGCCCAACTGCCGATCATTCTGCCCCAGAGTCAGGCCCATGTGGGGGTGCTACTGAGCCTGGGGGTGGCAGGGATTTTGTGGGTGATTCTCAGCCGATCGCCCCTGGGATACCAGATTGAAACCGTAGGCCAAAACCCGATCGCTGCTCGTTATGCTGGCTTGTCCGTCCCTCGAACCATCATGGCAGTGATGGCCCTGGCGGGAGGACTGGCAGGGTTGGCGGGATCGGGAGAAGTGATGGGGCTGAAGTATCGACTGTTTGAGAAATTCTCGCCCGGATATGGGTTTGATGCGATCGCCATTGCGCTCCTGAGTCGGGGCAGTGTGGGCGGCGTTGTGCTCACGTCCCTATTCTTTGGGGCGTTGCGAGGGGGGGCTAATGTGATGCAACGAAGCGCAGGGGTGCCCGTAACAGTGGTCTATGCCATCCAGGGGTTAACCGTGCTGTTCATTGCGATCGGTCTGGCGGTTGAATTCAGAATTACCCAAGGCAGTCAAACGGCGGCACAGGGATAGGGGGAGAGGGATGGGATTGAACTTGCTGGCTGCGATCGATCCAGGTTCCGTCGGTAACGTGGCCTTTATTACCGATTATCTGGTTGCTAGTTTACGTTTGTCGGTGCCCCTGATTTTTGCGGCATTGGGCGGTCTCTGGTCCGAGCGATCGGGGGTTCTAAATATTGGCTTAGAAGGCATGATCCTGGTGGGAGCCTTCGCGAGTGCTGCGGCTACCCTGTACAGCGGCAACAGTGGGTTTGCGGTTCTGGTGGCCTTGGTTGCTGGGGGACTGGTGGGGCTGCTCCATGCGTTTCTGAGCGTGACCCTGCGTGTCGATCAACTGGTTTCGGGATTGGCGATTAATCTAGCGGCAAGTGGGCTGACTTCATTTTTCTCCCGACTGGTTTTTACGGGCGATCGTACCCAAAACCTCCAGGGATTGAGTTCTTCACCTATTCCGGGGTTAAGCCAAATTCCCATCCTGGGAACGGTCCTGTTTAACCAAGACCTTCTCGTTTACCTGTTGCTGCTCCTAATTCCGCTCAGTACCTATGTCATCTTCCAAACCAGTTTGGGGCTTGCCTTGAGAGCCGTAGGAGAATATCCCCGTGCCGCAGACACCACTGGAATTCCCGTCAATAAGGTGCGATATCTCAGTGTGATGTTGAGCGGCTGTCTGGCAGGACTGGGGGGCGCTTATTTGGTGCTGGTTCATGTCAAATTCTTTACAGAAGACATGAGTGCCGGAAAGGGATTTATTGCCCTGGCTGCCCTCATTTTTGGTCGGTGGCATCCCATCAGCACGGCCCTGGCTTGCCTGTTATTCGGCGCAACAGAGGTTTTACAATTTCGAATACAGGCTTTTAATCTGGCGATCCCATACCAGTTATTGGTGATCCTGCCCTATGGGGTCGCCCTCCTGGCAATGGTTGGTCTGGCGGGGCGATCGACCCCTCCATCTGCCCTGGGCATTCCCTACAACAAAGAGGAACGAACTTAGGATCATCCTCGTGGCAGACGTAACAAAAGGTTACACATCATATAAATTCCTATATAGTTGAGCAAATGTTAATTTCTAATTTCTCTATGACTTGACGGACTCTTCAAGTTACGAGAAACTGACAGTTGACTGCCGTACTTACCTTTTCTACTGAAAAGATTTGTTACGTTACGTCTCTTCTTGAATCGATTGTTCACAATAAATTTAGGTATTTTTCCTAAATTCGTTTTTACGAGATCTGTTTCTAACAGTCTGTTTTCTAACAGTCTGTTTTTTGACAGCCTGTTTTCTGGCAGCCTATTGGTTTTTGACTATTGGTTTCTGAGAGCCTATGGAAACTCTTGAGTTCATTATCTATCCCGATGGTCGAGTGCAGGAAAAGGTGACAGGGATTGTTGGTGCTTCCTGTGCTGAAGTGACTGCGGCGATCGAAGCCCAATTGGGCCGGGTTTTGAGCCAGGAGCAAACTTCTGAGTTTTTTGCTGCTACGGTTCACCAGCAAACAGTCCACCAGCAAGCCACCGCGACTAACCAGGCAACTTTTAGCGAATGGTAGTTTTTGTTTAACCTAGTCTGATTCAATAAAATCCTATGTCACACTTCAGCCAAATCAAAACCCAAATTCGTAATCTCTCCTATTTGCAATCTGCTTTGACAGACCTGGGCATTGACTGGAAATCCGGTCCCTGCCAGGTGCGGGGGTATCAAGGGAAAACCCATCGCGCCGAGGTTGCGGTAGAGCAATCCAACGGGCATGATGTGGGCTTTAGCTGGAATGGTAGCGAATACGAAATGGTTGCGGATCTGCAATTCTGGCAACAAGCCTGGTCAGTCGATCGCTTCCTGGAAAAAGTGAGCCAACGCTATGCCTATCACACCGTCGTTGGTGAAACCTCCAAGCAAGGCTTCCAAGTAACCGAGCAACAGAAGAACGAAGACGGTTCCATTCGCCTGGTCGTGCAACGCTGGAGTGCGTAATGTCCGATTTCCATCTTTCATCGATGGGTGATTTTGCCAGCCCGTCCCCTGTGCCAGACGGCCAGCGGACGGGCTTAGAGCCAGAACTGGGGGGCTTCCTGCGAGATGCGGAGGAGCGGACAGGCTTCGAACCAGAACTGGGTGGTGCGTTACGCCAGAAAGGGGTGTACGTGGATGAAATCACCTGCATTGGTTGTAAGCACTGTGCCCACGTTGCCCGAAACACATTTTACATTGAGCCGGATTACGGTCGATCGCGGGTGGTTCGTCAGGATGGCGATCCCGAAGAGATTATTCAGGAAGCGATCGAGACCTGTCCGGTGGACTGTATTCACTGGGTTGATTACACAGAATTAAAACAACTGGAAGAAGAGCGCCAGGATCAGGTAATTCCGCTGGTGGGCTTTCCTGTTGATCATGCAACGGTTACAACGGCTCGCCGTCACCAGCAGTTAAAGAAACGTCGGAAGAAATAGACCCAATAATCCGAAGAACTTTTTCAGATGAACCGCTCTAGGGATTTGTAAATCTTTGGAGATAAGCGGGCCAGTTGTCTTTGAAAGAAAGCAACGAGTATCGCTAATGGAACTCCGTAAGTTCTAGCCAAGTCACTCCAGGAGGTTCCTGAAATGTATGCTAAGGCTAGCTTTTGAAAGGTAATGTCTGGGGCGTTCGTAAGATGAACTTGCAGGATGTGATCGGGGTCTTCCTCCAGGTATTGTCTGAGTAATTCAGAAAGGGAAGGGTTTTCTTCCTCAGAAAATGCTTCTAGCGGGATGGATTGCTGAAAATCAATTCCCCGTTCGTAGCTGATCTCTGCTTCTAATTCACGACCCAATTGATGGAGCGCGTGGCCCCGACCTGTCCAGGCTTCCCGTAAGTTGGGGTCGCTTTCTAATGCAGTGTCGTAGGCAGCGATCGCTTCTTCATAACGTCCCAATTCATACAGAACATCTCCTTGATTCTTCAAAATTCTGGTGCAGTCACTCTGCATTTGTTCCGTTGATTCACGGTGAGCCTGAAGCGCGGCTTCAAAGCAATGCAGGGCTTCCAAATTCTTCTTTTCACTGGCAAGCAATAAACCCTCTTCTCGTAACAAACCTGTTCTTACACGAATCGGAAGGGTGGGATAGGACAGGAGTTCGTCGATTGCTAAGATCTTTTGGAGCCGCTCTTCAGACCTCTCAGGTTGTAGGTCACTCCAATCTGTTGACAGAAGTTCCTCCGAGAGTTGCTGAAAGGCAGCGTCCTCTAGGGGAAGTGTGAACGGACCTGAAACCCAATCAAAAAAATCCGGAGCACGACGAATAAAATACTTGACGGCAAACAACGGCAGGATAAACACAAAGCAAGTATTTGGAAACTTGTCTCGAAACCGTTCCCGTTGCTGATTCAGGTGATTGAGAATGGGCGGCACCGTATCCAGATTGTAATAATCTCCATCGCCGCCATATCCCGGTTTGATGTACGCTTCCAAAGAATGCTCTAACCCCTGGATGATCATCATCTCTACTGGTTTTGAAGTGAGCCGATCGCAGAGCAGGTTAAACAGATTCTCGATCGGTTCCGGTAGGGTTAGAACACCAGTTTTTTTCTGCGGCAAATCCTGTTCAATCTGGTGGATCAGGGATTCTGCCTCTAAGGGAGAGCACTGGATGAACACAATCCCAAAGCCCTTGCGCCGCCGTAAGGACCGGAGAAGTGCCTGGTACACCTCTTCCCGCGATGGAACAACGTTTTCTTCAGGGAGTTCGGCAAGACTCATACAGCCTGTACTTTTACCAGAGCCTCTTGAAAGCGGGGAATTCCTTGAATGAGGGGATGGACATTGCACCAGATTTGCAAGGTTTCCTGTTCATCATAGTAACGATACTCTAGCAAGCATCGTTTGAGTAACAGTTGCAAATGGGCCTCATCGTTGTTCGATCGCCTGGACAGACAGGCCCGTGCCAGCACCTCCCATTCCGGTTCCTGCACCGTTTTTTGATAGGTTTCCCGTGCTTCTTCGATCGCTCGTCGTGCTGCCTTTGCGGTGATGGGGAGGGTATCGGTCCAGTCGATCGCCTTCTGGATCAACTGCATCAGGTTTCGGACATGGCCCCCGCTCATGATACAAAGTTGCTTGAGGGTTTCGGGACTGTCAAATACAGCGGGAACAGCAGCCCCCGCGATCGGCCCTTCCAGGGTTTGTAGCAGTTTCGGATCAATTAACGCAACGCGACGGCACACCATTTCCCGCAGTTTTGCCAGTCCCGCTTTATTTTCACTGCCATCGGGATTTGTCACCATCACCATCGGCAACACATCGGGTTTGTCGTAGTTGTCCTCCAACTGGGTCGCCCGTCCCGAATAGACCATCGCGATCGGCACCGTATAGATCACATGGCATTTCAGACCCCGCAACATCTGATTGCGATTCAAGTAAATCTCATCGTAGTTGCTGGGTTTTCCGGCTTCGCGTGTTTCTACAATGCGATCGAGGTTATCGGCAATCAACACAATGCCTCGGATGCGATCGGGCAAGAATTGTTGCGCTTCCTGGATAAAGGAATTGAGGGCCTCAATCAGGGAGGGGGTGTTGGCATTAATTTTCTGACGAATTTCCCGCCGTTTGTCAGGGGTGGCCCGCAAGGTGGTAGAAATCTTGGCGAATTGCTTAATCTGCCCCTCCAGTTTCAAATCCTCAAAGGCAACATCGGTCAATGCCAGATCCTTGAGGGAGTTCCAACGTTCTTTCATCCAGATCAACAGGGGATTGGGAACCTCCAACTTCACGGCCTCTACCAAATGGCGGGTGCAGGCAAACAGGATATCTGCGTACTCTGCATCCTGGGGTTCGATATCCTCATCGTCCGCTGCGAAATAAACAACGAAGTATTGTTCTGCTTCCAGATACTCTTGCAAACGCAGTAATTCGGTGGATTTGCCAACTCCCCGATGTCCGGAATAAAGCTGGCAGGTTGCCTCTTTGGAACGAATGATTTTTCGCCCCAGTTCACGAAAAACTTCCCAATCTCCTCTCACTTCTCGGCAATCGACATAGGCTTCTTTGGTGGGCGGTTGGGAGGGTTCAAAGGCATTGTAAATCTCAGCAATTAAATCTTGTTCCACAGCCGACCTCGCTACCATGCGAATATTCTCTTTCCACTTTAAGCGACCGTTATGGCTCATTTTCTTGGAATTGACATTGGCACGACCAGCACAAAGGCGATCGTCTGCTCCCTGTTGGGCGAAGTTCGGAGTGTGGCGAGTCGAGGGTATCCCATGTCCAATCCCGCGCCCGATCGCGTCGAGCAAGACCCCCAGGCGATCTTTCGGGCCGTGGTACAGGCGACTCGTGAGGCGATCGGGAAGGCCCAATTGCTGCCCCAGGAAATTCGAGCGATCGGCTTCAGTGCGGCAATGCACAGCCTGATCGCGGTGGATGCCCAGGGGCGGCCCCTCACCCAATGCTGGATCTGGGCCGATCGCCGCAGTTTTCCTCAAGCAGAACGGCTCCGTCATACCGAAGCAGGCATGGCCCTTTACCACCGAACGGGGACACCCCTCCATCCCCTCTCTCCGCTTTGCAAACTGCTGTGGATGCGTGAGAACGACCCGGAACTGTTTCAAAAGGCCGATCGCTTTATTTCCATCAAAGAGTATGTGATGTACCACTGGTGTGGACGGTTTGTGGTAGATGAGTCGATCGCCTCCGCAACGGGGATTTTCAACTTGCATGAAAGAACCTGGGATGCAGAGGCGCTGGCCTGGGTTGGTCTTCAACCCGATCGCTTCAGTTCCTTAGTGCCCACCACCCATGTCCTCCAGGGTATGCGTTCTGACCTCGCGAAGGAAATGGGATTGCACCCCGATACGCCGCTCGTGGTGGGAGCGAGTGATGGGGTACTCGCAAATCTGGGGGTTGGGGTGTTGTCCACTGATCATCTGGTGGCGACGATCGGCACCAGTGGCGCGATTCGGCAAACTGTCCCTGTCCCCTCCACCGATCCTGAAGGGCGATCGTTCTGCTATGTTCTGACCCAAGATTTGTGGGTTGTGGGTGGTGCCACCCATAACGGTGGCGTGATCTGGCAATGGTTTGTCGAGCGACTGATGGCGGAAGAAGGGAAGGGCTTGGAGGGATACGATCGCTGGCTGGAACGGGCGGCAACCGTTCCTCCCGGTGCGGAAGGGTTACTGTTTCTCCCGTTGCTGGCGGGGGAACGTGCCCCCTACTGGAACCCGGATGCACGGGGAGTCTTTTTGGGTTTGGGCTTGCATCATGGGCCGTCCCATCTGGCGCGATCGGTCTTAGAAGGGATTGTGTTCAACCTGTACGGGATTGCAACCCTGTTGCCTTTGGGGGACGGAACTCAAACCGTGCGAGTGTCCGGGGGATTGGCCCAGGCTGCTCTCTGGCGGCAACTGATGGCGGACTTGTTTAACCGGGAGGTTGCCGTTCCAGAGGTGCGGGAGGCGAGTGGTTTGGGGGCGACAATGCTGGCAATGGTGGCAGTGGGGGCGTTACAGGACTTGACGCAAGCAACCGCATTCGTCAAACTGAAAAACTTCCATCAGCCTCGATCGCCCGTGACCCGGCACTACCGGGAACTCTTCAAGCTTTATCAGCGGGTCTATCACCAGCTAGAAGGGGAGTTTGCAGAATTACAAAAAATAGGCCCCTTCCATGAAACGGGATGAACTGCTAACCTCTCCCTACCAATAACGCCGGAGTGCTGCGACCATAACGGTACTCCGTTTGGTTGTATGGGGGATAGGCGGGCGATGGAGTGAAGCGGAGTCGCCAAACTCCTAGCGCTCTAACCTAAAGCGCCTTGTTGTTCAATGTAGCGTTTCACCGCTTCCAGTGATGCCTCACCATACGATCCCACGTAGTAACCAATCTTCCAGAGTACAGGTTTCTTAAATGCACTCTTGACACCAGGAAATTCCTTGCGGATTAGGCGGCTAGAAACGGTTTTGAGATTGCCAACAAAATCAGCAATGTTCACATTTGGGCTGTACTCAATAATCATGTGAACATGATCCGCCTCTCCATTGCACTGCTGCAACTCACAACTCCACTTGTGACACGTTGCACCCATAATTTCAATTAGCCGTTTGAGTACCAGTGCTGTAATTACCTTTCGACGATATTTAGTCACTAAGACCAAGTG